>NZ_JBNAGB010000001.1:163807-394031 GCF_049800975.1 Sagittula sp. S175 | reverse complement strand
TCCTGGTGGGGGCTGCCGGGGAGTTGGGGAGTTTGCCCCGGGTGCATCGGCGGCCACCGGCGCGGGCTGCGCCCGCGCAGCCCTGTCCGGATTGTCGTGCGTTGCACGGGGACTGCAAGTTGTCAGGCGGTCCACGGTGGGGGCTCTGCCCCCTCGCTCCTGCGGAGCTCACCCCCGAGGGTATTTGAAAAACCAAAGAAGCAGGGGGCTGCGAATTTCCGGCTTGGGGTTGTTTGCAAGGCTTTCGTTCTAAGTTGCCTGCGAAACAGGAGGTTCCATGTCTGCATCCCCCACGATTGTCTGGTTTCGTCGTGATTTGCGCCTGTCCGATCATGCGGCGCTGTCCGCTGCGGTAAAGCGCGGTGGTCCGGTCATCCCGGTCTTTATCCGCGATGCCATGGTCGATGGGTTAGGGGCGGCGCCGAAGTGGCGGCTGGGTCTGGGCGTGGAGTGCTTTGGGGCGGCGTTGCAGGAAGTCGGGTCGCGCCTGGTGCTGCGGTCGGGACCTGCGCGGGAGGTGCTGGAGGAACTGGTCGAAGAGACAGGGGCAGGCGCGGTCTACTGGTCGCGGGCTTATGATCCGGACAGCGTCGAACGCGATACGCGGGTCAAGGAGGCGCTGAAGGCACGCGGTGTCGAGGCTGAGAGTTTTACCGGCCACCTGATGTTCGAACCCTGGAGCGTCGAGACGCAGCAGGGGGCGTTTTACAAGGTCTACACGCCGTTCTGGAAGTCGGTGAAGGGGCGCGATGTGGCAGCGCCGGTGAACGCGCCATCGGAGTTGAAGGCGCCGGGGACCTGGCCAGAGAGCGAGGCATTGGCGGAGTGGGCCTTGGGGGCGGCGATGCGGCGTGGGGCGGAGGTTGTGCGGCCATATGTTCGGTTGGGAGAGCAGGCGGCGCAGACGCGGCTGGGTGTCTTCATGCGCGACAAGGTGGCGGACTACGCCGAGGCGCGGGACCGGGTGTCGGAGGATGGGACCTCGGGCCTGTCCGAGAACCTGTCGTTGGGTGAGATCTCCCCGGCGCAGTGCTGGCACGCGGGATTGCGGGCCGTTGAGGCCGGGAAAGCTGGGGCCGAGACGTTCCTGAAGGAATTGGTCTGGCGCGAGTTTGCCTATCACCTGATGTGGCACACGCCGCGTATCCTGACGGACAACTGGCGCGAGGAGTGGGACGCGTTCCCGTGGAACGAGGACGAGCGTCTGAAAGAGGTGAAGGCATGGAAGCAGGGGCGCACGGGGATACGGTTCGTCGATGCCGGGATGCGCGAGATGTATGTCACCGGCCGTATGCACAACCGGGTTCGGATGATCGTGGCGTCCTACCTGACAAAGCACCTGATGTGCCACTGGCGGGTCGGCCAGAAGTGGTTCGAGGACTGCCTGATCGACTGGGACCCGGCGTCCAATGCGATGGGCTGGCAGTGGTCGGCGGGGTCGGGACCGGATGCGACGCCGTACTTTCGGGTCTTCAACCCGGTGACGCAGCGCGAGAAGTTCGATCCCGACCGGGCGTACGTGAACCGCTGGATCGCCGAGGAGCGATCGGAACCTGCAGAGGAGGCTCTGGCCTATTTCGATGCTATCCCGGAGAGTTGGCCGCTGTCCGCCGGGGATGCCTATCCGGAGCCGATCGTGGACGTGAAGTCGGGGCGTGAAAAGGCATTGAAGGCATACGAGAACCGAGGGTTCTGAGCTGGCGCGGACTGCGTCCGCAGGGGGCGCTGCCCCCGTCGCTGACGCGACTCCCCCGAGGGTATTTGGATCAAGATGAAGGCAGGCGGTCGTGCAGTACGGGCCGGATCAGCTGAGACCGGCGTCGCGGGCGATGATGGCGGCCTGAGTGCGGTTGTTGACCTCGAGCTTGCGGAACAGGGTCTTGAGATGCAGCTTGATGGTCGGTTCTGTCAGGTCGAGGTCGCGGGCGATTTCCTTGTTGGATTTGCCCTTTGCCAGCCCGTCGAGGACCTCGCGTTCGCGGCGCGTGAGCTTTGCCACGTTGCTGGTGGGGTCGGGTTCGGAGGGAGCCGTCATGAAGTCGATGGGCGCGTATTGCTCGCCCATGGCCATGAAGCGCACCGCATTGACCAGCGATTTTGCTGGCAGGGTCTTTGGCACGAAACCGGCGGCGCCGAGGCCAAGAGCCTGTTCCGCCACTTCGCGGGTGGCATTGCCGGAGATCAGGGCAACGCGTTGACCGCCGTTCAGCGCCATGGCTTCGGTCAGGCTGTCGAGACCGCGCATGCCGGGCATCTTGTAATCGAGCAGGACGAGATTGTAGGGCGCGTCCTCGCGGATCCGCGTGCATGCCTCCTCGAAGGTGGCGGCACTGCCGAGTTCGAAACCTTCGTCCCCGAGAAAGGCGATCAGCGTGTCGCGCAAAAGATCATGGTCGTCGGCAATCAGAACTCTCATCACGGCGGGCGCCTTCCGGATCATTGGTACAGACAGTGTTAGCCGCTGGGCAGGTTATGACAACCTGCGGTATGACCCAAGAGAAAAACCGGCGTGCTGTTTTACACCTGTGGAAGGCGCCTCGGGGACTCCTTGAGCGGCGATGAGGGGACGCCGGACTTAATCCATCGGCTGACTTCGGCTATGTTGCGAGGCTGGAAACTATCCCTACGGACAGGTCGCCCATCCCGAAGTCCCTGTGGTCTGGTGGAGTAGGGCTGGCATAAGCACCATGACGCAGGAGGACTCGCCAGATGATAGCCCCGTCCACAAGCCTCGGGATCGCCCAAGCTGCCTTGTCGGTCTGGGTGACATTCGCTTTTCCGCTGGCTGCAGACCCTCTGGCGCGTCCGGAGGGGCGTGTGATCCTGACGGTCACAGGGGAGATTGGTGTCACCAATTCGGTAGATGGCACTGCGGCGGAATTCGACCTCGCGATGCTGCGCGCCCTGGGCGAGAGCGAAATCGTCACGGATACAATCTGGACGCCGGACACCAGTCACTTCACGGGCATCCGTTTGAAGACG
The DNA here is from genome assembly GCF_049800975.1 of Sagittula sp. S175. Classification (NCBI taxonomy): domain Bacteria; kingdom Pseudomonadati; phylum Pseudomonadota; class Alphaproteobacteria; order Rhodobacterales; family Roseobacteraceae; genus Sagittula; species Sagittula sp. S175. Next base: position 391,049 of record NZ_JBNAGB010000001.1, on the reverse strand, counting down.
CTGCTGGACTTGCTGGAGGCCGACGCCGAAAAGATCGAGGCCGCGGCGATCAACGACTACCGCGTGGAGATACCGATCACCGACGCGACCGAAGACGGTCCGATCCTGGCTTATGCCATGGACGGGGCTCTGATGTCGCGCCGGGACAAGGGGCCGCTTTGGCTGATCTACCCCTACGCGTCTTCGAGTGACTATCGCACCGAAGTGATCTATTCCCGGAGCATATGGCAGCTCGACAGGATGATCCTCGGGAAATGAACAGGCGGGCCTCCGCATTCATGCGGGAGCGGTCCGGGCGTACCCGTGGGATGTCGCTGGCGGTTGTTGTCGGCGGGCTGCTGTGTCTGGTGGCGATTGCCTTCCTGATTGCCGAAATCGTGCGGGAGTTCCGCTTCTACAATTCGGCCAATTCCGACAACGTGCATTGGGCTTTGAGCCAGGCCGAGGTGGAATTCCTGGAATTCCAGCGTGCCATCCACATGGCGCAGATGGAAGCAAGTCCGCAGGCGCTGGAGCAGGTGGTCGAGGAATTCGATGTGTTCTACAGCCGGATCACGACCCTGACGACCGGTGCTCTGTACGCGCCATTGCGCGAGACGATCGGGTTCGGGTCATCCACCACCGCAATACGAGATGCATTGGACCGGATGATTCCCGTGATGGACGGACCATCCGAAGGGTTGATTGCGGCTTTGCCCGCCTTGGAGCGGGAAACCACGATCCTTCGTCCGCGGTTGCGTGAGGCAACCACCAATGGATTGCAGTATTTCGCGGTTCTGTCTGATCAGAGCCGCGAGACGGTCGCCGTCACCTTGCTGCGGCTCGGGGTGGTGGTTGTCGTGCTGCTGCTTGCGCTGCTCTTGCTGCTGCGGCACACGCGGCGGGTCGGTCGTCAGATCGAGCGCCGGGGGCAGGAGTTGGCGGGCGCCTATGCGCGGCTCAACACCATCATGGACACGGCCCTGGACGCGGTCATCGTCAGCGACCTCGACGGCAAGATCCTGAATTTCAATCCGGCCGCCGAGCGTATCTTTGGCTATCGCTACGACGAGGTCTGGGGGCGGAGTATCGGTGAGGTCATGGTGCCCGAAGACGTGCGCGCAGCGCATGAGGCGGGCATGGCGCGGATGAAGCAGACCGGTGAGGTTGCTGTAGTCGGGCAGGGACGGGTCCGGCTTGAGGCACAGCGCAAGGGCGGCGAGGTCTTTCCGGTCGAGATGGCGCTGGAGCGCGCGCGGACCGGAGACCAGGAGCTGATCGTCGGTTTCCTGCGCGACATTTCACACCGGGTGCGGCAGGAGACCGAGCTGGTCAAGGCGCGCGACCGGGCCTTGGCCGGAGAACAGGCCAAGTCCGAGTTCCTTGCGATGATGACGCACGAAATCCGCACACCCTTGAATGGGCTGCTGGGCAACCTGTCCCTGTTGAAAGGGACCGCACTGGACGGAGAACAAGGGCGCTACCTGCGCAACATGGAGACTTCGGGCGCAGTGCTGATGCGGCATGTGGATGCGGTGCTGGACGTGGCGCGCTTCGAGGCCGGGGCGGCAGGCACCTCGGTCGAGGTGGTGAATCTCGGTCAGTTGGTCGGCGACCTCGTGGCATCGCAGCAAGGGGCAGCCGCCGCGCGCGGCAATGTCATGCGTTGGGAGTGGGTCGGCCCAAAGGTCGACTGGGTGCGGTTGGACGCCGTCCGCCTGAGCCAGGCTTTGTTGAACCTCGTGGGGAACGCGATCAAGTTCACGCGCGACGGGCAAATCATCGTCGAGGTGGAGGCCGAAGCGCCGGATCTCGAATTCCGCGTGATCGACACCGGGCCGGGGTTGGCCGAGACCGACCGGGAGCGTGTGTTCGTCGATTTTCAGACGGCGGGTGGCGAAGAGCCGGGCACCGGTCTTGGTCTTGGCATCGCGCGCCGGTTCGTCGGGGCCATGGGGGGCGAGATCGGCGTGGAGAGCGAGCCGGGCGAGGGCTGCGTCTTCTGGGTGAGACTGCCCTTGCAGACGGCGGAGGCACCGGGGGACGAGGCTGCCGGGGCCGACGCGCTGGTGGCTCCGGTGCGCGACGTCCTTTTGGTCGAAGATAACGAGATCAATCTTGAACTTGCGCGCGACATGCTGCGTGCGGGCGGGCATCGCGTGACGGAGGCGCGCAATGGTGCGGAGGCCGTGGCTTCCGCGCAAGGGCATCGCTTTGACGTGATCCTGATGGACATCCGCATGCCGGTGATGGACGGGCTGGAAGCCACACGCGCCATCCGGGCCGGGCAGGGTGCCTGTCGGGAAGTGCCGATCATGGCGCTGTCCGCCAACGTCCTGCCGGAAGCGCGGGATCGCTTTGTCGCGGCGGGGATGAGCGGTTTCCTTGCCAAGCCGTTGTCACAGGACGATCTGACGCGTGTCCTGTTCGCGTGCTGCCCCGAACGGGCCTCGGGGCGTGGTGCGGGGCTTTGCGTGCGGTACAATCGCGAGGTGGCGGCGCTCTTTGAATGGTTCGGCAGGATCGTTCCGGAGAGCATGGCAAACGAGGAGCGCGAGGCTCTGGCCGAGGAGGCGCATCGGGTGGCGGGCAGCGCGGCGGCCTTTGGCCAGCCCGGTTTGCGCGATGCGCTTGTCGCTGTCGAGGAGGCCGCATTGGCGGGAGGTCATGGATTGGCCGCCAGCATAGAGGCCGCGCGGAAAGCGCGGGCTGCTGCCCCGGTCGTTTCATTGGGGTGAAACAGCCGACATCGCCTCCTTTAAGATGTATTTCGGATAAATGTTTATAGTTTTCAGCGGCTTCGGGATCAGGGGCTATTGATCGGACGGGTGTCCTGTCCGTTCGGATAGGCGGCACCACAAAGGCGGCTTCACGCTCTACGGGCGCGCGCGGGACAATGTCGGCGTCAGAACAATAATGGTTAACAAAGCATTGAGTGGACAGGCAGCGTTATGCAGGCGACGGGAGAAGAACGGTTCAGTGCAACCGCGGGAAGGAGACCAATCGGCAAACGGACGGCGGAGGGCGCGGGATGGCGTTGATCTCTGTCATCGTACCGATGTTCAATGCCGCTGATACGCTGGCAGAAACCATCGAGTCCATCCGCGCCCAGACCTGGACACGTTGGGAAGCGATCCTCGTCGATGGCGGATCGGATGACGGCACCTTTGCAATTGCCGCAAAGCTGGCGGCGGAGGAGCCGCGCATCCGTCTTGCGCGCAGCCCGCGTCCGGGGCCAAGTGCCGCGCGAAATCACGGCGCTATGGACCTCGCACGGGGCGACCTGCTGGCCTTTTGTGATGCGGACGACCTGTGGCAACCGAACAAGCTTGGGGATGCGGCGGATGCAGTGCTGGGTGGTCTGGCAGATGCGGCGTTTGGACGGGTCGGCGTCTTTCACGATGTGCCGGAGGATATTCTGCACTGGTCGAATGTGGCGCCCGGTTTGACAACCGTCCCGGTTCTTTTGACGGACAACCCGGTTGGGCCTTTGTCGAACCTGTCCGTGTCTCGAGCGGTTTTTGCCGAACTGGGGGGGCTGCGTGAAGACATGGTGCAGGGGGCCGAGCTGGAGTTCATGATCCGGCTTGCAGGCGAGGGATTCTGCCTGCGCGGATTGGACGCGGATCACCTGCGCTACAGGCTGCGTCCCAACGGGCTGTCCGCGGATACCGATGCTGTGCGGAAGGGACGATTGATGGCGCTGCGGACGGCCTTGCGCATGCATTGCGTGCCGACGGCCAGCGGAGAGGCGCTTAGTCTGCGCGAGATGGCGCACCGGGCTTTGGCCAGCGAATTGCCGGCGCGGGATGTGCGCCGGCTGGTTTCGGAAGGGTGCAGCATGGACGCGCGGGCATTTCTGTTGCCCGCACGACGTGGCGTGTTTCTGGCGCTGACCGCCTGGATGTTGCCTGCTTTGCCGCGCTGGTTGAAACGGTCAATGATGCCCTGGTGAGGCGGGCCGTCAGCTGGACACGCCTGCCATGGAGTTCATCGAGACCCAGCCGCTGCGGCCGGAGCCGAAATTCATCTTGCACACCGGTTTGGCGTCGTCGCAGGTCTGGATGAAGCCACCTTCGCCGGGCAAGAGCTTGCCCGTCTGGTTGCTGCGGTCTGCGCTGTCGTAGATGGCGACAGAGGCATCGCCCATGTTGAAATAGGCGATGTTGCGCGGCAGATCGCGGCGCCAGTTCTGTGCCTTGGGGGCATCCTGACGGATCGGTGCTGGGGCCGATAGGGTCGGGGTGCCGGACAGGGTGATCGGCCCGTCCGTGTTGCGCACCGGGGCTGTCACGGGTTGGACCACCTGTTGAACCGTTTCGCATCCCGCCAGCCCGGCGACCAGAATGCACGCAATCAGAATTTGTCGTTTCACGACCCGCTACTCCTATTCGGCTTTGCCTGAGCCTTTGAAATTGATCCGGGTTTCCCCACCCGACGTATCAGACACAGTAAAACACCAGTTCGCCGGAAATCCCAAGCCCGAAGCTTGCCGGCCATCGGGTTCAGCATAAACTCCTTCCCTGTAAATGAAAATCGAAAGCTCACCATGATCCTGACGACGCTCGACCATCAGCCCTCTTTGCCGCGCTATTTCGGGCACGTCTTTCACATGGCGCAGAACATGGAGTGTGGCCGTCTGGAAATGGTTTTGCCGGACGGACGGAGGTTTCGCGCCGAGGGAGCGGGACCGGGGCCGGTGGCCGAGGTGCATCTGCACGATGACGATATTTTCGCCCGTTTGATCCGCGAGGGCGACCTTGGATTTTGCGAAGCCTACATGGACGGGGCGTGGACAACGCCGGACCTCATGGCCTTTCTGGACCTGGTTCATGCGAACGAGGACTCGCTGTACGATGAGTTCCCGGGGCAGGGCTTGGTGCGGGCATGGGAGAATTTCCGATTCTGGCTTCAGTCCAACTCGAAGCGGCAGGCCCGAAAGAACATCGCGCACCACTATGACCTCGGGAACGATTTCTACGGCATGTGGCTGGATGACACGATGACCTACAGCTCGGCCTTGTTCGAGACGGGGCAGGAGAGCCTCGAGAAGGCGCAAATCGCCAAATACGCCAGCATGGTGGATCAGATGGGCGCGAAACCCGGGGATCATGTGCTGGAAATTGGCTGCGGCTGGGGGGGCTTTGCAGAATATGCCGCGAAGGAGCGGGGCCTGCGCGTGACCGGGCTGACCCTGTCGAAGGAGCAGTTGAAATACGCTCAGGATCGGGTCGCGCGGGCGGGGCTGTCGGATCGGGTCGAATTGAAATTGCAGGATTACCGTGACGAACGGGGCACATATGACGGCATCGCCAGCATCGAGATGTTCGAGGCCGTCGGCGAGAAATACTGGCCGGTTTACTTTGACACGGTGAAGGCGCGGCTGAAACCCGGTGGCCATGCCACCTTGCAGGTCATCACGGTTCAGCACAAGCGCTGGGAGGTCTATCGTAAGGGCGTGGATTTCATACAGAAATACATCTTCCCGGGTGGAATGCTGCCCAGTCCGAACGTCCTGCGGGCCGAAGTCGAGCGCGCAGGTTTGCAGGTGGTGCGTTCGATCGAATTCGGTGAAAGCTACAGCCAGACGTTGCGGCGCTGGCATGAGGACTTCAACGACCGGTGGCACGATATATCGCGGCTGGGATTCGATGACCGTTTCCGCAGAATGTGGAATTTCTACCTCGCCTCTTGCGCGGCGACGTTTCACAGCGGTAACTGTGACGTGACGCAGATCACCATCACGAGGCCCGCCTGATCCATGCCCACTGCCGCCAAGCTTATCGGAGCATTCTGTATTGCGATCGTGGCATGGCTGGCATCCGAGGCGATCCGGGACGTGTTTCCTGAAAACACGAACTTCGGGATCTTCAATTACGTCAACGTCGTGATCGGTTTCCTGTGCGGCTGGATGATCCTTGGTGCCCGGGCCGGTCGCGGCTTTGCCTCGGGCATTTCCAACGGTCTGACGGCGGTGGTGATGCTGGTGTTCTGGGGCCTGTTCATTCAGGGCGCATACGAGATGTTCGGGCGGTCGATGAAGCATCGCTATGGCAGCCCGTGGGAGGCCGTCGGGGCGATTTTCGACCTCTCGATTGAGTTCGGGCAGAAGATGCTGGACGGCCCGATCATCATTACGTTGATCACTGGTGCCGTGCTCGCCGGGATCGTGACCGAGATCGCCGGTCAGCGCTGGAAGTAAGATATTGGCGGACTTGTTCTTTTACGGAACTTTGCGCGACGATGGTCTGCGCGAGGTTGTTCTGGGGCGCCCATTGACCGGGCAGGCGGCGGTTTTGCCCGGGTACGAGGTCTGTGCGGCGCCGGGTGCTGCGTTCCCGTTGATCCGGGAGGGGGAGGGGCAGGCGCTTGGTGTGCTGATGCGCGATCTGACCGACGCTGACCTTGCCCGGCTCGATTTTTACGAGGGCGGATTTGGATATACTCTGCGAGATGTTGTCGTTCAGGTCGACGGCGTGGACTGCCCGGCAAAGGTCTACTTTCCCGACGAGCCGGGCGAGGGGGAGCCTTGGGTTCTGGCGGAATGGCAAGTGCCTTGGGGCAAGGTCAGCCGCTTGGCCGCACAAGAGGTCATGGACCGGTTCCAAGGTGAAGGCGCAGAGCCGGTCGGCCGGTTGATGCCCTTCCTGCGCGGGCGGGCTTGGGCGCAGGTCATCGCGCGGGACGCCGCACCGCAGACCGTGCGCACCACGATGGACATTTCGGATGTCGAGGTGCAGGGATTTGCCAAAGGCTACGACGGGTTCTTTCGGATGCGCCCCTTTGCGCTGCGGTATCGTCGGTTTGACGGGTCCTGGGGCGATGTGCTCGAGCGCGAGTGCTTTGTTTCCTATGACGTGGCCTTGGTCCTGCCCTACGATCCCGTGACCGACAAGGTGCTGCTGGTGGAGCAGCTGCGGTTTGGTCCAATCCTGCGGGGCGATCCCGCGCCCTGGGTGCTGGAACCTGTCGCGGGGTTGGTGGACGCCTGCGAAACTCCGGAACAGGCGGCGCGCCGCGAGGCGGAGGAAGAGGCGGGGCTGGCGTTGAAACGGCTGATCCCATTATCCAAGGGCTATGCTTCGCCGGGTTACAGCACTGAATTTTATCACAACTTCATCGGTCTGTGCGATTTGGCCCAGCGGGAGGCGCAGTCGCTGAATGGGCTGGATGTCGAACACGAGGACATCCGCAACCACGTCATGTCCTTCTCTGATGCCCTGGCTCTGGTCGACAGCGGTGAAATCAACGCGGTGCCTTTGCAGATGCTGCTCTACGGTCTGGCGGCCAAGCGCGAAGCGTTGCGGGCCGGAGTCTGACGCCTTCCGGCCCTTGAGTTCCCCCGGTCGCGGTCCTACACCTTCTGGTCAAGAAGGATGCGAAAGGACCGTGAGATGCGTATCGCTGCCGACCTGGCCCAGGCCGTTGGGAACACGCCGCTGATCAAGCTGAAGAAAGCCTCGGAGATGACCGGGTGCGAAATTCTGGGCAAGGCGGAATTCATGAACCCCGGTCAGTCGGTGAAGGACCGCGCGGCGCTGTACATCATCAAGGACGCGATCGAGAAGGGCGAACTGAAGCCCGGTGGCACCATCGTCGAAGGCACGGCGGGCAACACCGGCATCGGTCTGGCCCTGGTGGGCGCGTCCATGGGCTTCAAGACGGTGATCGTCATGCCCGAGACGCAGAGCCAGGAAAAGAAGGACATGCTGCGGCTGGCAGGCGCGGAACTGGTGCTGGTTCCTGCGGCGCCTTATTCCAATCCGAACAACTACGTGCGCTATTCGGGCCGTCTGGCCGAAGAACTGGCGCGCACCACGAACGAGGGCGTGATCTGGGCGAACCAGTTCGACAACGTGGCCAACCGCGAGGCGCATATCGCCACCACTGGCCCGGAAATCTGGGAACAGACCGGCGGCAAGGTGGATGGTTTCGTCTGCGCCGTTGGGTCGGGCGGGACGCTGGCGGGTGTGGGCATGGCGCTTCAGCCGAAGGGTGTGAAGATCGGCCTTGCCGACCCCGAGGGCGCGGGCCTTCTGAAGCTCTACACCGGCGAGGAGAACCCCGGCAACTCGATCACCGAAGGCATCGGGCAGGGCCGCATCACCGCGAACCTTGAGGGATTCACCCCGGATTTCTGCTGGCGGGTGGCCGATGACGAGGCGCTGCCGGTGGTGTTCGACCTGTTGCAGGAAGAAGGGTTGTGCCTTGGCGGGTCGTCCGGCGTGAACGTGGCGGGCGCGATCCGCATGGCCAAGGAAATGGGACCGGGCCATACCATCGTGACCGTGCTTTGTGATTACGGCACACGCTACCAGTCGAAATTGTTCAACCCCGAGTTCCTGCGTGAAAAGGGCCTGCCGACGCCGTCGTGGCTGACGCGGTCGCCGGCCAGCATCCCGGGCGTGTTCGAAGACGCATGACCCGTATCGGCACAGCCCTCAGGGCGCTGCTGCTGGCGGTCGCCCTGATCGCCGGTGGCGCAATTGTGCCCGTTTGGGCGCAGGACATCGCGCAACCCGACTACACTGCATGGGAGCTGCGGGCCCGCGCCGACGAGGTGAAGCTGGACCTTGGCACCGCCTCGGTTGCCGAACTTGAGGCGATCCGCGAACGGATGGTGGACTGGCGTGCGCAGTTTCTTGCGGCCCAGGACACCAACGAAACCCGCATCAACACGGTGCGGGCGCAGATCGACTCTCTGGGACCGGCCCCCGCCGAGGGTGAAGAGGAACCCGAGGACATCGCGGCCCGCCGCGCCGACCTGACCAACCAGCTGACCGAACTGCGTTCGCCGGTGCTGCGTGCGGAAGAAGCCTACACCCGCGCCGATGGTATCATCGGCGAGATTGACACGATCATCCGGGACCGACAGGCCAGCGAGTTGCTGGAACTGGGGCCATCGCCGGTGAACCCGGCGAATTGGCCCGCGGCGCTGAGTGCGCTGATGACCTCGGCGAGACTGAGCGCGCAGGAGATCATCGACAATGTGACCTCGCCTGCCTACCAGTCCGAGGCGCGCCGCAACCTGCCGCTCATCTTGCTGCTGGTCGGCATCGGTGTCGTGCTGATCACGCGCGGCAAGCACTGGGCTCAGCTGGGCGTCCACAAGCTGCGTGGCAATGCGCGGCGTGGCACGGCGGTGTTCCGGTTTCTGGTTTCGATGGGCGAAGTGTTGCTGCCCTATCTCGGGATCTATGCCCTGATCGAGGCGCTCTCGGCCACCGGATTTACCGGGATGCGCTGGGACTTCCTGCTCAACCAGCTTCAGCTTTGGGCCGCGCTGCTGCTGGGTACGCATTGGTTGGCAAACCAGACGTTTCACGAACTTGAAGACCGGTCGACCGTTCAACTGAACGACGCTGCGCGTTCCGAGGGGCGGCGGCTGGCGAATGCGCTGGCGTGGCTGTACGTCGCGCGCGACGTGATCGAGGCCCTGGGCGAGCTGGACGGCTATTCCGAGGCGACGACAGCCGTGGTGGAATTTCCGCTGCTGGTGCTGACCGCCTTGGGACTGTTCCGCCTTGGCCGCGTCATCAGTAACGATGAAAACGCCGAGGTGCCGGAGGACGAAGAGCCAAGCATCTTCCGCGCCCGTCTCATGCGCCTGCTGGGACGGGTCGGGATGCTGACGGCTGTCATCGGTACGGTCATGGCGGCGGTCGGCTACCTGCGGTTCGGCGAATTCTCGGTCTATCCGTTCGTGGCGACGCTGGGGCTGGCGGCCATGGTGATGGTCCTGCAACGCTTCATCTTCGATCTCAACGACCTGATAACCGACAGGCTGCGGACCGAAGGGGACGGGCTGATCCCGGTTCTTGCAGCCTTTGTCCTGAGCGCTGCTGCCCTGCCGTTCCTGGCGCTGATCTGGGGCGCGCGGACAGCCGACCTGAGCGAGGTCTGGACCCGATTCCGCGAAGGCTTTGTCTTTGGGGACACGCGGATTTCGCCGACCGATTTTCTGGTTGTCATCATCGTCTTCGTCATCGGCTACATGCTGACACGCCTGCTGCAGGGGGCGCTGAAAAGCACCGTCCTGCCCAAGACCAAGATCGACAAGGGCGGGCAGACGGCGATCACGTCGGGGATCGGTTACCTCGGGATATTCCTCGCTGCCATCGTGGCGATCACGGCGGGCGGGCTGGACCTGTCGTCGCTGGCCATCGTCGCCGGTGCGCTGTCGGTCGGTATCGGTTTTGGCCTTCAGACGGTGGTGTCGAACTTCGTCTCGGGGATCATCCTTCTGATCGAACGCCCGATTTCCGAGGGCGACTGGATCGAGGTCAACGGCGTGCATGGCACGGTAAAGGACATCTCGGTGCGGTCCACGCGGATCGAGACCTTCGACAAATACGAGATGATCGTCCCGAACGCCGACCTGATTGCCGGGACGGTATCGAACTACACGCGCGGGAACGTGCTGGGCCGCATCATCGTGCCGGTGGGCGTCGCCTATGGCAGTGATACCCGTAAGGTGCAGAAGATCCTGATGAACATCGTGCGCAACCACGATCAGGTTCTGATGAACCCGCCTCCCGGCGTGGACTTTATCGGGTTTGGCGCGGACAGCCTTGATTTCCAAATAAGGGCTGTCCTGATCGACATCACCAAAGGAATGGATGTCCGCACGGAGATCCGCCACCAGATCGTCGAAGCCTTCACCAAGGACGGGATCGAGATCCCCTTTGCGCAGCGCGACATCTGGGTTCGCAACGCCGAGGCCTTCAAGGGCCCGAGTTTTGGCGCACCCGGCGTCGAGACGCCCAAGGACGTGCCGGAACCCAAATCTATCGAAGGCGGCGGTCTGGACATCGTCGGCAATGACGGCAACGGAAGTGGGGATGGCGATGGCGACAGTTCGCGCTGAGGGAGACAAGGCATGACAGAGCTTCTGTACCGGGATGATCCGTACCGCCGCGAGGCACCGGGCCGGGTCATCGGTCATACGCCCGAGGGCGGTGTCGTCGTCGAGCCGCCGCTGTTCTATCCGAAGGGCGGCGGGCAGCCGGGGGATAGCGGCTGGCTGGAATGGGATGGGATCAAGCTGCCCATAGCAACGGCGGTCAAGGGCGAAGACGGCGTGTCGTCGGTCCTTGTTCCCGCCGAACCGATGGCGCTGCCGCCGAAGGGGGCGCATGTGGTGCAGGTGCTGGATTGGGACCGCCGCCATCGCCACATGCGGGTGCACACCGCCCTGCATTTGCTGAGTGTGGTGATCCCTTTGCCCGTGACCGGCGGTCAGATCGGCGCGGGGTCCGGGCGGCTGGACTTTGCCATGCCCGAGCCGCCTTCGGACCGGGACGCGGTGGAGGCAGCCCTGAACGGTCTGGTGGACCGGGATCTCGAGGTCTCCGAAGGGTGGATCACCGAGGAAGAGCTCGATCAGCGGCCGGAACTGGTCAAGACCATGTCGGTGAAGCCCCCGCGCGGGGCGGGTCGCGTGCGTCTGGTGCGGATCGGTCTGGGCACCGAACAGGTGGACCTGCAACCCTGCGGCGGCACACATGTGGCGCGCACCGGCGAGATCGGTCACGTCACGCTGGGCAAGATCGAGAACAAGGGCAAGCAGAACCGCCGCGTGAACATCTCGCTGGCCTGATGCGCGTCGCGCCGTTGAGAATGTTTGACCATCCGGTCAAAAGAGATTGACGGCGCAGCGCGGGCGGTGTCCTTGGACGACATGGAACGCAAGGACTCGATGGATCTTCAAGGCGCGGCGGGCATGGTGGCTTTCGCCGTCGCGCTGGCATTCAATCAGGTCGTCATCAAGCTGACGAACGGCGGGTTCGGCCCGGTCTTTGGTGCCGGACTGCGCTCGGCGCTGGCACTTTGCGTCTTGGGGCTGTGGCTGCTGGTGATGCGCCGCACTTTGGGGCCGCTCAGGATGAGCCTCAAATCGGGCCTGCTGATGGGCACGCTGTTCGGGGTCGAGTTCATCTTTTTGTTCAAGGCGCTGGACCTGACGTCCGTGTCACGCGCCTCCATCGTGTTTTATTCCATGCCCGTCTGGCTGGCGCTGCTGGCGCATTTCACCCTGCCGGGGGAACGGCTGTCGGCGCGTCGTGCGTTGGGTTTGGCGCTGGCCATGGCCGGGGTCGGCTGGGCGCTGGCCAACCCGGATAGCCGGGCGGGGGGTAATCTGACGGGGGACTTCATGGCGCTTCTGGCGTGCTGGTGCTGGGCAGGCATTGCCTTGACCGTCCGCTTGGGCAGAGTGTCCCGAATGCCCGCTGAGGGGCAGCTGTTCTGGCAACTCTCCGTATCCTCGGTGATCCTGCTGGGGGCTGCGCCCCTGATGGGACCGCTGTTGCGCGCACCAGATGCGATCAGCTGGGCCGCCATGGGCTATGGCGTGCTGGTCGCAAGCCTCGGATTCCTGTTCTGGCTGCGCCTGATGGCGATCTATCCCGCCTCGGACATTGCGTCTTTCAGTTTCCTGTCGCCGGTACTGGCAGTGGTTTTTGGCTGGCTGGTGTTCGGCGAACCAGTGGGGGCGCAATTCGTCCTGGCGCTGGGGCTGGTGGCCGTGGGGATCGTGCTTATCAACAAGCGCAAGAGGGCGGGCAAGCTGCCGCCCTCGACGGAAGGCCAAGGGGCCTGATCTGGGTCACGTCCCGCAGAACGTCGCGGTGACAACCTCGTGCTGCGCGGGCGGGTGCTTCAGCCAGTCGTTGTCACCATCACTCGAGTATGGATCGGCCAAGGCCGCATGCAGCCGGTGGAACGGCGCATCATCGCCCGCGGTCGCGGCTTGAATCATCGCCTCGATCTGGTGGTTGCGTGGAATTACGCGCGGGTTTGCCGCGACCATGGTGGACCGGGGATCGGTCTCGGCCTCCAGCCGTGACTGCAAGCGCGTGTGCCAGTCGGCATAGGCATCGCGGTCGGCCACCTCGTCGCGGGCGGACCCATCGGTCAGGGCGGCAAAAGTATTGGTAAAATCCGACCCGCCCTTGTGCATCAGGTCCAGGATACCGCCGACCAGGGCAGCGTCCTCAGGGCGTGGCTCTGCGATGCCCAGCTTGGCCGCGAAGCGCTTTAGCCAGGCGGAGCGAAGCATATCGGGCATGGTTTCGATCTCGGACTGGAAGGCATCGACGGCGGCTTCCTCGTCCGTTTCGAGCGGGATCAGAGCCGAGGCCAGTTGCGCCATGTTCCAGACGATGATGTCTGCCTGTGCGGCATAGGCATAGCGTCCAAAGCGGTCGATGGAGGAATAGACTCGGCGGGGGTCGTAGTCGTCCATGAAGGCACAGGGACCGTAGTCGATCGTCTCGCCCGACAGCGTGCAGTTGTCGGTGTTCATCACGCCATGGATGAAGCCTACGGAGAGCCAGCGCGCCACGAGGTCCACCTGTTTCTTCATGGTGGCCCGCAGCAGGTCGAGCGGGGTGTCGGCCTCTGGCGCATGACGAGCGCGGCTGTGTTCGAACAGGGTGCGCAGGCTGTCAGTATCGCCTTGGGCAGCGAAGTACTGGAAATGCCCGACACGGATGTGGCTGGATGCGACGCGCGTCAGGATGGCGCCGGGCAGAGGGCGTTCCCGGATGATTTCTTCACCGGTGCGCACGGCAGCAAGGGCCCGCGTCGTCGGAATGCCGAGCGCGTGCATCGCCTCTGACACGATGTATTCGCGCAGTACGGGGCCCAGCCACGCCCGTCCATCGCCACGGCGGGAGAAGGGCGTCGGCCCGGAGCCCTTCAGTTGGATGTCGAACCGCCTGCCATCCGGTGCAACGACCTCTCCCAGCAGATGCGCGCGCCCGTCGCCCAGTTGCGGCGAGAAGCCGCCAAACTGGTGCCCTGCGTAAACCTGCGCGATGGGAGTGGCTCCGGCAGGCAGGCGATTGCCCGAGAAGTAAGCGGCCAGATCAGGGTCATCTTCGCCCGATATGCCCAGACGCTCTGCCAAGGGCGCATTGAAGGCAATGAGGGACGGTGCCTCTACAGGAACCGGGTTCAGGCGGGCGAACAGCGGTCCCTCAAGGCGGGCATAGCTGTTGTCGAAGGGGATCGAGAGGGTCATTGCCCCTATATAGTCCTCAACTCCCCGACCCGACAGGGGGCATGGCCGGGGCTGTCTGTCCGCGGGGCGTCGAAAGAGAGCCGGTCGCGTCTACAGCACGCGGGACATGAACATGTATCGGTCGCGCGCCTTGAAGCGGACGCGCGAATAGAAGGTTTGAGCGCGTTCGTCACTGCTGTCCACTTCGAGGTGCAGGGCCCGCACCCCGGCATCCTTCAGCGCCTTTGCAATATCGTCCAGCGCGTCATGCCCCATGCCACGACCGCGCACGGCGGGCCGGATGTAGATCTCGTCGACGATGGCATCGAGACCACCGTATTCGACCGACCAGCCAAAGGTGATGGCGAGATAGCCAACCGGAGATCGGCGGGGACCGATCAGCCAGATGGCACCGTGAGGCGAGCCTTCGAGCAGCGGTGTGATCGCGGCGTGCTGGTGTTCCGAGGTGGTGTCGTAGCCCATTTCAGAATGGAAGCCCGCCACCATCGGCAGCAGTTTCGGAAGGTCGTCGAGGGTCGCGAGGTGCAGGGACTTCATAGGCGGCCCAGACGCTCGGTGAGCAGGTTGAAAAAGTGCTCGGCGTCGATGTCACCCATGAAGGTCGCGTTGGGTGCGCGGTCGGTGACGCCCCACCAATCGGCGACGGTCATGCCGAGAGTGAGTTCCGACTGTGTCTCGATACAGACGTTGACATGGCGGCCCGAAAAAAGGTGTGGCGCCAGAAGGTAGCCGATGACGCAAGGGTCATGCAGGGGAGCGCCTTCGGAACCGTACTTGGCAATGTCGAAGCGTTCGAAGAAATCGGTCATCTGTGCCACGGCGGTTCCGACGCGCGTGTTCAACGCGCGGAACGCATCGTTGCGGGCCTTGGTGACGAGCGCCTTGTGCGTGACGTCCAGCGGCATGACGGTGATCGGTACGCCGGATCTGAACACGATATCGGCGGCATGGGGATCGACGTAGATGTTGAACTCGGCGGCCGGGGTGACATTGCCCACCTCGAAATACGCGCCACCCATCAGCACGATTTCCTGGATGCGGGCGGCGATGTCCGGTGCTTTCTCCAATGCCGTGGCGACGTTCGTGAGCGGACCGAGCGGGCAGAGCGTGACAGTCCGTTCCGGCTGGGCGCGCAGCGTGTCGATGATGTAGTCGACGGCGTGCTGGTCCTGCACCGGCATGGTGGGATCGGGCAGGGTCGGGCCGTCGAGGCCGGTCTTGCCGTGCACGTATTCCGCCGTGACCAGCGTCCGGTTCATCGGCCGATCGCAGCCGGCGAAGATGCGCGTCTCGTGCTTGCCGGCCAGTTCGCAGATCATCCGGGCATTACGGGTGGTCAGGTCCAGCGGCACGTTTCCCGCGACCGTGGTGATCCCGAGAAGGTCGATCTCCTCCGGAGAGGCCAGCGCCAGCAAGATGGCGACGGCGTCGTCCTGACCGGGATCGGTGTCGATGATGATCTTGCGGGGATATGTCATGCGCGGCTCTCCTGTCGCGACGGTGGTGACACGCGGCGCGCGGGGGCGCAAGCGCCTGTCATGTCATACGCGGTGTGGTGCCGGATGTGGCGCGGGACGCGAAGGCTTTTCGACGAAAAGCCTTCGTCACGCCAAGACCCTTCGGACGAAGGGTCTTGGGCCATCGCGGGGGTGTCAGGCGGAGCAGCTGGCGCCGCCGAGGACGCAGAATTTCGCGCAGTGCGGGTGATTGAGGGCGACGTCGGCCTCGGCTTCGGCGAGCGTCGTGCCCATTTCAAATTGCGGATCGTAGGGCAGGAGGGTGCAGGCCAGAACGGCGGGCGTCGCAGCCCCCTTGCGTTTGACCACCATGCGCGACGAGGCGCACATCACCGAAGTCGGGGCCTTGTTCAGGATACCCCAGCAGGCGGTGGTGATCTCGGGCACTTCGACGGTCTCGTCCATCTCCGGGAACAGGACCGTCATGCCGGGATTCGTAGCGTCGATGTCGAAACCTTCGGCGGCAAATAGCCGGGCGTACCCGTCACGGGCCTGCGTATCGGTTTCGTGCCACAGCGTCCGACCTGCGACAGCCATTCGGATGCCGGTGTCACGCAGCCATCGCATCCCTTCGAGCGTCTTCTCGAAGCTGCCTGAACCGCGTTCCGCGTCGTGATTGGCCGCCAAGTGATGATCCAGAGAAACCCTCAGTGTCAGACGGTTGCCGAATTCGGCCTTCAGCGCACAAAGGCCTTCCTGCAAGCGGGGCCGCATCATCGGGCGCATGGCATTGGTCAGCACCAGAACCTCGTATCCGCGCGCGAGGCTGGCGCGCAGCATGGCAATGATCTCGGGATTCATGAAGGGTTCGCCGCCGGTGAAGGCGATCTCGCGCACGCCCCAGTTCCGCGCCTCAAGTTGATCGAGATACGCCTCGACCTCGGCGGCGGTGATATAGACCAGCGCGTCATTCTCGGGCGAGCTTTCGATATAGCAGTTCGCACAAGTTATGTTGCACAGCGTTCCGGTGTTGAACCAAAGCGTCTGCGGATCGCTGAGCGCCACCGTGGCGCGCGCTTCGCCTTTCGCTGTGATCTGCGGGTCCTGGAACTTGCCGATGTTGGCCGTGTCTTTCATCCTGCCCTCCGTGCTGCCAAATATTGCTAAGCACTAATGTCGCGGGGGGCTACCCCGAAGAAAATTCCCCACGCCATTGTGAAGCGCCACATCGCTGTTAGACTTCCTTGCAAACATGCGGTAGAGCGGCTTCGAAAATGCCGCGTTACCGCTAACATTCTCGGTGGGGACAGGATCAATGCGCGGCTCGGGAAACGAGAAAGGACCGACAGTCATGGTGTCACGCGTCATTCCGGTGGACCCTTTCGATCTGGTGATTTTCGGGGCAACTGGCGATCTTGCCCGGCGCAAGATCCTGCCCGGGCTGTTCCGGCGCTTCTGTTCCGGGCAGATGCCCGAGGAGGCGCGAATCATCGGCGCCGCACGCTCCGAGATGGACGACGATGCGTTCCGGCAGATGGTGGCGGATGCCGTGCGCGAGTTCGGCGGCGGGCAGGCCTGCGAGGACGGAACGCTCGACTCTTTCCTTCAACATGTCGGCTACGAACATGTCGACGCCATGGGGGACGATGGCTGGAAGGGCTTGAGGGCGCGTCTGCGTCCGGGGTTGGTACGGGCCTTCTATTTTTCCGTGGCACCGTCGCTGTTCGGTGCCCTGGCCGAAAGGCTGCGCAGCTTCAAGCTGGCGGATGATGACAGCCGGGTGGTTGTCGAAAAGCCGTTTGGCCACGACCTCGCCAGCGCCAAGGCGCTGAATGCGACGTTGGCGCAGCATTTTCACGAAACGCAGATTTACCGCATCGACCATTACCTCGGAAAGGAAACGGTTCAGAACCTCATGGCGGTCCGCTTCGGCAACATGCTGTTCGAACCGCTGTGGAACGCCCAGTACGTCGATCATATCCAGATCACTGTAGCCGAGACAGTCGATGTCTCTGGACGGGGATCCTACTACGACAAATCCGGTGCCATGCGGGACATGGTGCAAAACCACCTGATGCAGCTCTTGTGCCTGATCGCCATGGAGCCGCCTGCACGGTTCGAGCCGGATTCCGTGCGCGATGAAAAGCTGAAGGTGATCCGCGCCCTCGACCCCGTCGATTATCACCACATCGTGCGTGGGCAATACGGCGCGGACGCCAGCCAGCCGGGATACCGGGTGCATGTGGAGGATGAACGCTCCACCACCGAGAGTTTCGTCGCGCTGAAGTGCCACATCTCCAACTGGCGGTGGGCCGGCACACCCTTCTACCTGCGGACCGGCAAGAAGCTGAAGGCGCGGGCCTCCGAGATCGCCGTGGTCTTCAAGGACGCGCCGCACTCGATCTTTGGCCCGGATGCTGGGACGCATCGCAACGTGCTGGCGATCCGGTTGCAGCCGAACGAGGGCATGACGCTGGATGTCACCATCAAGGAGCCGGGGCCGGGTGGCATGCGTTTGAAAGACGTGGCGCTGGACATGTCCTTTGCCGAGGCGCTTGGCGCGGATGCAGAGGATGTGCCGGATGCCTACGAGCGGCTCATCATGGACGTGATCCGCGGCAACCAGACGCTGTTCATGCGTGGCGACGAGGTGGAAGCGGCCTGGAACTGGACCGATCCGATCATCGCAGGATGGAACCGTCGGGGCGAAGTGCCAAAGCCCTACGAACCGGGGTCGAGCGGGCCGGAGGACGCCTTGATGCTGATGCATCGCGATGGACGTCGCTGGCGCGATATCCGGGCCTGAAACTGGGGGGAGATCGAAGCATGACCTACGATTTTCAGGAATATCCCGACCGCGAAATGCTGACCATCGAACTGGCGCAGCGGCTGGCCGGTGATCTGCGCGCAGCATTGCAACATGAGGACCGCGTCGCGCTGGTGGTGCCGGGCGGGACCTCGCCGGGGCCGATCTTTGACGACCTTTGTGCCGCCGACCTCGACTGGAGCCGGGTGGACGTGCTGCTGGGGGACGAAAGGTGGGTGCCGGAGGATAGCCCGCGGTCCAATACCGCGCTGGTCAAATCCCGTTTGCTGGTGAACCGCGCGGCCGCAGCCCGTTTCCTGCCGCTTTATGCCCCGATGGACAGGCCGGAAGATGCCTTGGAGGCCCTGGGCCACCCGATCGAGGACGTGCTGCCGCTGGCGGTTGTTCTTCTGGGCATGGGCGCGGATATGCACACGGCCTCGCTGTTTCCCGGTGCGGACCGGCTGGAAGAAGCGCTTGCCCCCGACGCACCGATCCTGATGGCATTGCGCGCACCCGGCGCGCCGGAGCCGCGCATCACGTTGACGGCGCGGGTTCTGGATGGGGCCATGTCGAAGCATGTCTTGATCTTCGGCGACGAGAAACGCGCCGCGCTCGAAGGCGCCAAAGGGCTGCCCGCCATGGAGGCTCCGATCAACGCAGTGATCGACGAGGCAAAGGTACACTGGGCGGCCTGACCGCCAGTGCAAGTGACAATCGGCCGGTCAAGGCCGTTCAGACAGGGGACGTGGGATGTTTGGCAAGGTAAAGGCGCAGGCACAGCGCGTCGAAGGACGGCGTATCGAGGATCTCTTCGCGGACACGGGCCGTGCTTCGGATTTTAGCGTCTCGGCGCTGGGGATGCTGTTCGACTATTCCAAGACGCAAATCGACTCCGAAGTCCGGGCCGACCTGCTGGCGCTTCTGGATGCGCGTGGCGTAGCCGCGCGGCGCGAGGCGATGTTCTCGGGCGAGAAGATTAACGAGACCGAGGGGCGCGCCGTCCTGCACACGGCTCTGCGCAACCTCGACGGGACACCGGTCATCATTGATGGAAAAGACGTGATGCCAGAGGTGTTGCACACCCTGTCGTGTATGGAAAAGCTGGCAGCCGAATTGCGCGCCTCGGATGTCACTGACGTGGTGAACATCGGTATCGGCGGGTCGGACCTTGGCCCGGTGATGGCGACACTGGCCATGGCCCCGTACCACGATGGCCCCCGCTGCCATTTCGTGTCGAACGTGGATGGCGCCGACGTTGCGGATACCCTCAAGGGCTTGAACCCGGCGACGACGGTTTTCATCGTCGCCTCCAAGACCTTCACCACTATCGAGACCATGACCAACGCGCAGTCGGCGAAGGACTGGCTGGCGGGGCAGGGTGTCTCGGCAGAGGGCAAGTTCATCGCGCTGTCCTCGAACAAGGAGAAGGCCGGGGCTTTCGGCATCCCGGAGGACCGCGTGTTCGGCTTCGAGGATTGGGTTGGCGGGCGCTATTCCATGTGGGGGCCGATTGGCCTGTCGGTGATGATCGCCGTAGGACCCGAGGATTTTAGGGCGTTCCTGTCGGGAGCGCAGGCGATGGACCGGCACTTCCGCGAGGCACCGTGGCAGGAGAACCTGCCCGCCATGCTGGCGCTCGTCGGGATCTGGCACAATCAGGGGCAGGGACATGCCACGCGCGCGGTGTTGCCCTATGACAATCGGCTCATGCGGCTTCCCGCGTATCTGCAGCAGCTGGAAATGGAGAGCAACGGCAAGGGCGTCAGCATGGACGGCTCTGACCTCGCCTACGACAGCGGTCCGGTGGTCTGGGGCGAGCCGGGCACCAATGGTCAACATGCGTTTTACCAGCTGATCCACCAGGGCACGCGGGTGATCCCTTGCGAGTTCATGGTGGCGGCGCAGGGGCATGAACCAGACTTGCGGCACCATCACGAGTTGCTTGTGGCGAACTGCCTCGCACAGTCCGAGGCGCTGATGCGCGGCCGCTCGCTGGACGAGGCACGCGCCAAGGTCGCGGGCAAGTTCGAAGGCGACGAGCTGGAACGGCAGGCGCGGCACCGGGTCTTTCCTGGCAATCGTCCGTCGACAACACTGATATATGACAAGCTCGACCCCGAAACGCTGGGCAAGATCGTGGCGCTCTACGAGCATCGCGTCTTTGTCGAAGGGGTCATCCTCGACATCAACTCCTACGATCAGTGGGGCGTGGAGCTGGGCAAGGAACTGGCCACGGCCCTTGGACCGCTGGTCAGCGGAGAAGCGCCTATCGAAGGCAAGGACGGGTCGACCGAGCAATTGCTGCGTTTCGTGCGGGATCGCGCCTGAATTCCTGGCAAGCTGACAGTATCTAACCGCGGGCGGGCGCGCAAACGCCCGTCCGGCAGCATTGTTCCGGCCAAGGCGAAAAATATACTGGGGAACATCCCCCGGGAGAGGGCGTTCAAATCTCATCCAAATGGGAACAAGGAGGACCCTGAGATGAAACGCTTTCTGATGACCACCGCACTTGTCGCCATGATGCCCGCAGCCGTGCTGGCCGAGTCGCACGCAGCAGCTGACGCAGATGCCACGGTGAAGATGCAGCAGACCGACCAGACCGCTGGCGCTGATGCGACGATGTCCGAAGATGGCACCAATTCCATGATGGCTTCCGAAGGTGAGGGCGCCGCGCTGAAGTCGGACGAACAGACCGCTGAAGGCTCTGATACCGTGATGCCGGAAGCAGATGCTGAGACCGACACCAGCATCGCCGATGCGGCTGACGACGTGAACGGCGCAGCCATGACCGGCGAGCAGAACATGCAGACCGCCGACATGATGGGCGAAGACCTTGGCATCACGGGCGAAGCGTCGGCCAACTCGATCATCGGTGCCCGCGTGTACGTGATCCGTGGTGACGATGCGGGCGAATGGGATGCGACCGCTACGTATGACGCCGTGGGCGACAACTGGGAACGCGCCGGTTCGATCCAGGACATCGTGATCGGCTCGGATGGCGCGATTGATGGCCTCGTTGCCGAGGTCGGCGGCTTCCTCGGGATCGGCGACAAGTTCGTCCTGCTGGAACTGGGCGAAGCAAAGCTGGTTCCGCTTGAAGGCGGCGGTTTTGACGTCGTGACCCACTATTCGAACGAGCAGCTGACTGACATGCAGGCCTACGACACGGCTTCGCTTCAGTAACTGAAGTTTCAGAACAGAACGGCCCGGGCACTGCGCCCGGGCCGCTTTCGTTTGCACTCAGGCGTTGGCGGACTTTGCCGTCATGGCTCCCGCGACTTTCTCGGACAGGAGGCCAAAGATGTTGCCGAGGATCATAGAGACCACGACCATGGCCGCTGCCTTTCCGGTTGTGGCGATGTCTCCGATCGCGACCCCGGTCAGCAGGCAGAAGGCTGCCGTAGAGGCATAGCCGTAGACCGCCGCAGGGATGGTCGCGAGCATGGGCAGATGTGCACCCAAAACGAGGACGACGACCGATGCGCCGACAATGGCCGAGGTCACGATGACCGACCCGCCAACCGTGCCGACGATGAACAGGGCGATGGTCGCGACGATGGCGCCCCAGACATGGTTCACGGCGGATTTCGTCAGGCCGTCAGTTCCGCCACCGCTGTGATAGAAACTGCCCCAGCCGATGAACAGCGCCCAGACTTGCAGGCCCGCGCTGTTGCCGAGGCAGACCCAGGTGGCCACCGCCGCAAGAACGCCGATCGAAAGTGCCAATGCGTTAATCAGATTCATGTTGCTCCTCCCAAAGCATCCGGCCTGACGACATGAACAGGTCCGGCGGAGGAAACGCTAGTTAACCAAGGTTAACCCGAGAATGAGACCTTGGTTTATTCGACTTCGACTGGCTTGACACGAGTTTGTTGACGCTAGGGAATGTTGCTAAATTATTGATCGAAAAGTGTTTCATCAAGGAATGTCAAAGCCTGGCTGGGCCAGTTCGAAGCCTTCGAACCGGAACGCGGGCGATACGGTGCATCCGACCAAAGTCCAGTCCCCCAGTGTCGCGGCAGCCTGCCAAGCACTCTTTGGAACGATGATTTGCGGGCGTTCTCCTCGAACAAGATCCGGTCCCAGCAGCGAATCGCGGCGCGGCCCGGTTTCGGTATCGGCCACGGACAACCGCAACGCTGCGCCGGCGTAAAAGTGCCAGATCTCCGCTGCATCGACACGGTGCCAATGGCTGCGTTCGCCGCGCGCCAGCAGGAAATAGATGCAGGTTCCTGTCGGGCGTTCCTCGCCTTCTGCTTCTGCGATCCACGTCTGCCGGTAGTGTCCCCCTTCGGGATGAGGCGACAGCTCCAGCAGGTCGATGATCTGCGCGGAGGTCATGTCGTTCAGGCATGTCATGGGGCTGCGTACGCTCCGGTCAAAGTTGGTTAACCATCGCAGCGCAGCCTGTGGACATCGAGCAGAGCTCTGAGGAGCAGGAGGCAAGGCGATGGCGACAGCGCATCAAGTACGGCGCATGGCCGAGGAAATCGTCGCCCGCGAGGGTGGCTATGTCAATGATCCGGACGATCCGGGCGGCGCAACCAACTATGGCGTCACCATACACACGATGCGGCGGCTTGGGCTGGACCTGACCGGCGACGGCAAGGTCGATGCCGATGATGTCCGGCGCATCACCCGCGCGCAGGCGGTGGACATTTACCTGCAACATTATTTCCTGCGCCCGCGCATCGCGGAATTGCCCGAGGCGCTGCAGGCCTCTGTCTTTGACATGTATGTCAACGCAGGGTCCAACGCGATCAAGATCCTGCAACGGTTGCTCAACCAGATGGGAGAACGGTGCTCGGTCGATGGCGGGATCGGGCCTGAAACCATCGGCGCCTGCGCGCGTGCCTATGCCAAGGCGCCCAACCACATGGGAGATGCCTACGGGATTGCGCGCCGTAATTACTACTTCCGGCTGGCCGATCAGCGTCCGGCATCGCGCAAATACGCCCGGACTCGTTCTGGCGGCAAGGGAGGGTGGATCAGACGGGCGGAGGAGTTCATCTCGCCGCGTTACCACATGACGGATTCCGAATTTCAGGCACGGGTGGCGGCATGGGGCTGATCCAGACTTTGCTCAGCACGGTTTTCGGCAGCGGGCGCAATGTCGTGGCAGAGACGGCGGAGGTGTTCCGGGTGAACGCCGAGGCCGAAGCCGCCCGTGGTGCGACGGCTCAGGCGGCGGCGCTGGCTCAATTCGGCGGTGAGTTCCGCGTCACCGGCAGGTCGGGCTTTGACCGGCTGATGGATGCGCTCAACCGGATACCACGCCCGGCGATGGCCTTGGGGACCATGGCCCTGTTCGTCGCGGCCATGGTGGACCCGGTGTGGTTCGCTGCCCGGATGGCCGGGATCGCGCTGGTGCCGGAACCGTTGTGGTGGTTGCTGGCGGCCATCGTCAGCTTCTACTTCGGGGCGCGCCACCAGTCGAAGGGCCAGGACTTTCAACGCGAGATCGCGGCCACGATGGTTGCCGTGCCGCAGGTCGTGCGCACAGTTCAGGACGTGAATGCCCTTCGCGACGTCACGCCCGACGTAGAGTCCGAAGTTATCGAACCCGAAAGTTTTGCAGAGCCGGGCGAAAATCCGGCGCTGGCGGACTGGCGAAACACACGATGACGGAAAGGGGCGGGGGGAACCCCGCCTTTCTTTTGTGCGGTTTGCAAGTGAAGATTGCGACAATGTGATCGGCGCAGTCGGGCGATTTCGATTGGCCGAACAAATTGGCCTATCTATAAGTCAGCATATGATAGCAGAACTCGGTCACTTCGCCCTCATCCTCGCCTTCATCGTCTCGCTTGTGCAGACGGTGGTCCCTCTGATCGGTGCGCACAAGCGCTGGCCCGGGTGGATGGCCGTGGCTGAACCCGCTGCTACGGCGCAATTCATGTTGGTCGCCGCATCCTTTGCCGCGCTGACCTACGCATTTGTCGTGTCAGACTTTTCCCTGCGTCTGGTGGTGCTGAACTCGCACTCTGCCAAGCCGATGCTTTACAAGATCAGCGGCGTCTGGGGGAATCACGAAGGGTCGATGCTTCTCTGGGTGCTCATCCTGTCGTTGTTCGGAGCCATGGCAGCCTGGTTCGGCGGTAACCTTCCGCCGACATTGCGGGCGCGGGTTCTGGCGGTGCAGGCATCCATTTCGGTTGCGTTTTTCGCATTCATCCTATTCACCTCGAACCCGTTTCTGCGCATGGTGGTTCCGCCGATGGACGGGCAGGATCTGAACCCGCTTTTGCAGGACCCCGGTCTCGCGTTTCACCCGCCGTTCCTGTACCTCGGCTACGTTGGTCTGAGCATCTGTTTCAGCTTTGCCGTTGCCGCCCTGATCGAAGGGCGCGTTGATGCCGCCTGGGGCCGTTGGGTCCGTCCGTGGACCTTGGCCGCATGGGTGTTCCTGACCATCGGCATCGCGCTGGGATCATGGTGGGCCTACTACGAACTTGGCTGGGGCGGCTTCTGGTTCTGGGACCCCGTGGAAAACGCGTCCTTTATGCCCTGGTTGTTCGCTGCAGCGCTGCTGCATTCGGCCATCGTCGTGGAAAAGCGCGAGGCCTTGAAAAGCTGGACCGTCCTGCTGGCAATCCTCGCTTTCGGCTTCTCGTTGATTGGGACGTTCATCGTGCGCTCGGGCGTGCTGACCTCGGTGCATGCCTTTGCCAATGACCCCGAACGCGGGGTGTTCATCCTCGGCATTCTTGTCTTCTTCACCGGCGGCGCATTGACGCTTTTTGCGGCGCGCGCCAGCGCGATGGAAGCCAAAGGCGTGTTTGGCGTGGTCAGCCGCGAATCCGCTTTGGTGGCAAACAACATTCTCCTCGCGGTGTCTTCTTTCGTGGTCTTCGTCGGCACGCTCTGGCCGCTGATGGCCGAGATGGCATTTGGCCGCAAACTCTCCGTCGGGGCCCCATTCTTCGAAGCGGCCTTCACGCCCTTCATGGTGCTGCTTGGCCTGTTGTTGCCTGTCGGGTCGATGCTTGCTTGGAAGCGCGGATCGCTGAGCCGCGTCATCCAGCAACTTGTCCCGGCGTTCGTGCTGGCCGTGGCTTTGGCCGGGCTTGTCTGGTCGATGCAGACAGGGCGCACGTTGCTGGGTCCGGTGGGCGTGTTTCTTGGCGCTTGGCTGATCGCTGGCGCGCTGACCGACCTGTGGTCGCGCACGGGTCGCAACCGCGACCTGTCGCGCCTGCTGCGCCTGCCGCGCGCCGACTGGGGCAAGGCCGTGGCACATGGTGGCCTTGGCATCACGATGCTGGGCATCTCTGGCCTGATGGCGTGGCAGCAGGAAGACATTCGCACTGTCCACATCGGCGAGCCCTGGACCTTGGGCAAATTCGAATTCACCCTGCAAGACGTCACGCGTGAACAAGGGCCTAACTACTTCGCCACGCGTGGCGAGGTGTCGGTCACACCGGCCAACCACGACGGCGGTGAAATCGCGCATCTTTACCCGGAAAAGCGCACCTACCCGGTGCAGGCGATGCCCACGACCGAAGCGGCCATCGACTATCGTTTCCTGCGGGACATCTACGTCGTGATCGGTGATCCGCAAGACGACGGCGGCTGGGTCATGCGTGTCTACATCAAACCGCTGGCAAACTGGATCTGGGGCGGCTGCATCCTGATGGCTCTTGGTGGGTTGCTGAGCCTCTCGGACCGGCGCTACCGTGTCGCTGCAGGCGCGCGCAAAACGGCTCCCATGGGTGGAGTACCGGCAGAATGACGCAGGTCCTCAAACTGGCGCCCGCCCTTGTATTGGCGGTGATTGCCAATATCGCCTTGGCCGTACAACCGGACGAGATGCTGGATGATCCGGCCATGGAGGCGCGCGCCCGCGAAATCTCGGCGGGACTGCGGTGCCTCGTTTGCCAGAACGAGAACATTGACGACTCCAACGCATCACTGGCCCGGGACCTGCGTCTGCTGGTACGCGAGCGGCTGGTGGCAGGCGACAGCAATGACGAAGCGGTGGACTACATTGTCAACCGTTACGGCGAATTTGTCCTGCTGAAACCCCGGACAGGCGGCTGGAACTGGTTGCTCTGGGCTGCTGGCCCGATCATGTTTCTGCTCGCTGCCGCCGTGGGCGTTTTCTACGTTCGCAAGCGCGCGGAGACACCGGTCACGGACGACCACCTCAGCGCAGCGGAACAGAAACGCCTGGACGAATTGCTCAAGGGCTGAGGCGATCGTGGGTGGGCGGCTGTGCCTTCAGGGTTTCGGCGCAGTGGCGACGGTCTATGGTCGAACACAGACTGCCGAGCCGTAACGTCGACTGCTGGGAATACCTGCGACTGGAATATCGCCCACAGCCCGAAGCGCGGCCTCATTGTGCGACAGCCTCCGGCCATGGACTGTCTTGGGACGTCGCGTCGGTCGCGCAGGCGGTAGGGGCTTTCGCATTGCCCCTTTTGCCTCTGCGGTGTTTGATGCGCCGCAAACGCCCCGCGCGGCACGAGAGGAGACGCCCATGATCTACGATACCATCACCTACGCGGTGGAGAACGATATTGCCACCGTGACGCTGAACCGGGCCGACGTGATGAACGCGCTGAACACGCAGATGCGTGCCGAAATCACCGATGCTGTCAGCCGGGGTGGCCGAGAGGCGCGGGTGGTGGTGCTGACGGGCGAGGGGCGGGCGTTTTGCTCGGGGCAGGACCTGGGCGACCGCGAGACGGCGGCCACGCTTGACCTCGAGCGCGTCCTGCGTGACGAATATGTCCCCATGCTGCACGCCATTTATGACTGCCCCGTGCCGGTGATTTGCGCTGTCAACGGCGCCGCGGCGGGGGCAGGGGCCAACCTCGCTTTGGCGGCGGACGTGGTGATTGCTTGCGAAAGCGCCTTCTTCATGCAGGCCTTCACGCGGATCGGCCTGATCCCCGACGCAGGCGGGACATGGTTCCTGCCGCGTCAGATCGGCATGGCCAAGGCCATGGGGGCGGCGCTCTTTGCGGACCGCATCAGCGCGCAGCAGGCATCTGACTGGGGTATGATCTGGGAGGCGGTGCCGGACACTGAGTTCCGCGACCATGTTGCAAAGCGCGCCGCCCACCTCGCGAGCGGACCCACGGCCGCCTTCCAGCGCGTGAAACAGGCCATGTCCGCCTCGCAAGGTAATACGCTAGAGGAGCAACTGGCCGTCGAGGCGCGCCTTCAGGGGGAATGCGGCAAAACCCGCGACTTCAAGGAAGGCGTCGTCGCGTTCATGGAAAAACGCCCCCCGGTGTACGAGGGGCGCTGACCTGCGCGGGCAGAGGGTGTTGACCAGACCTCCTCTGCCTCCGTCGCAGGAGCCAGACTGAACCAGTTTCAGAACATGTCGTCGGGCATGTCGGACCAGTCCACCTGATCCTCTGCCACGTCCGACGCTTCCTCGGGCAGGTCGATCATCGGCAGACCAGCGATGGTGTCTTCGTCGTCGCCGTCCTCATCGGCAAAGGGATCGGCTGCGGCTTGTTCGGGCATGTCGGCCGGCAGTTCGCAGACGGGCAGGTCGATGATTTCCAGATCACCGGTATCTGCCTCGGGCTGGTCCACGGCCATGTCGTCTTCGCTGACGTCGTTGGCGGGCTGCTCGTCTTCTTCACACACATCTGCGGCGGGCGCGTCGGTGATCTCTGCGCCACAGCCTGCGTTGGACTGGTCATCATCGTGGCCGTGGTGCCATTGCTCGCGCGCTTCGTCGCCCTTGTCGCCGCAGCCCTTGCCGAAGAAATCAAAGTCCTTGTGATCCTCGTGGGCCTCGTCGCGGTCGTCATGATGGCGCTCGTCGTCCCGATCACGTCCGCAAGACTTGCCGGCCCAAGACGATTTCACCGAACCATGCGTTCCGTGACCGCTGAAGGAAAACTTGCCCAGCGAGGCAAAGAAGTCGTGGCCACCATGGTGGCCATCGTGACCTTCGTCACGGCTGCCGCAATCGCGTGCATCGTCATGCTTGGAGAACTTGGAAACGTCGAACTTCAGCTTCGGGCCGAAAAAGGAAAAGGAGCGCATTGTGGTCATTCCGTGTCTGGCGCCCCCACCTGACATGCTGCCTTTTCACCCCGGAATGTGGCGGGAATGTGGCAAAGAAGGCCAATTGCGGCGGTAATGCCGGAAACGCATTGTTTCGTGCCCGCCCGTGCCCCAATTCTGGCGGCCCTTGTCCCACTTCCTGGTTAATTCGGGCGAACCTTACGGCAAATGTGGCAGAGCGAGGCGATCCGCCCAACAAGCCCATTAACTTGCCAAGAAAAAAGCCCCCGGAGGATCGCTCCGGGGGCCCTTGTGTCCAAACCTGCCAAGATCAGCGGGTTTCGATGTCCGTGTAGTCACGCGCAGTCTCGCCCATGTACAGCTGGCGCGGACGACCGATCTTCATCTGCGGGTCTGCCAGCTGTTCTTTCCACTGCGACACCCAGCCCACGGTGCGCGACAGCGCAAAGATCGGGGTGAACATGGAGGTCGGGAAGCCCATCGCCTCGAGGATGACGCCGGAGTAGAAGTCGACGTTCGGGAATAGCTTCTTCTCGGCGAAATACGGATCCGCCAGCGCCTGCTTTTCCAGTTCCTTGGCGACCTGAAGGATCGGGTTGTCCTCGATGCCCAGCAGATCCAGCACCTCGTCGGCGGACTGCTTCATCACCTTGGCGCGCGGGTCGAAGTTCTTGTAGACGCGGTGGCCAAAGCCCATCAGGCGGAACGGGTCGTTCTTGTCCTTGGCGCGGGCGATGAATTCCGGGATGCGATCCACGGAACCGATTTCCTTCAGCATCTCGAGGCAGGCCTGGTTCGCACCACCATGCGCCGGACCCCAGAGGCAGGCGATACCGGCCGCGATGCAGGCAAAGGGGTTGGCGCCCGAGGACGATGCAAGACGCACGGTCGACGTCGAGGCGTTCTGTTCGTGATCGGCGTGCAGGGTAAAGATACGGTCCATGGCGCGGGCCAGGATCGGGTTCACGTGATATTCCTCGGCAGGAACCGAGAAGCACATGTGCAGGAAGTTCGCCGCGTAATCCAGATCGTTGCGCGGATACACGAAGGGCTGGCCGATCGAGTACTTGTAGGCCCAGGCCGCGATGGTCGGCATCTTGGCGATCAGGCGGTGCGAGGCGATCTCGCGCTGGCGCTCGTCAGAGATGTCGGTCGAATCGTGGTAGAAAGCGGCCATTGCACCAACCACGCCCACCATGGTCGCCATCGGGTGTGCATCGCGACGGAAGCCACGGAAGAAGTACACCATCTGCTCGTGGATCATGGTGTGGCGGGTGATCGTGCTTTCGAACTTCTCCAGCTCCTCTGCCTTGGGCAGATACCCGTACAGCAGCAGGAAGCAGACTTCGAGGTAATGCGACTTTTCCGCCAGCTGGTCGATCGGGTAGCCCCGGTGCAGCAGCTCGCCCTTGTCACCGTCGATGAAAGTGATGGTGCTGTCGCAGGACGCGGTGGAAGTGAAGCCCGGGTCGTAGGTAAAGACACCAGCCTGACCGTAAAGCTTGCGGATGTCGATGACGTCCGGGCCGGCGGTCGGCGAGTGGATGGGCAGATCGTAGCTCTGGCCGTCGATGGTCAGTGTTGCGGTCTTCGTGTTCTCAGCCATGCTTCTCATCCTTCGTGAATGGTGGGCGGGGCCGCGGCGCTCGCGGCCCAACCGGGAAATTCTACATGGCCGAGACCCGCCGCTCAGGCACTGGACTCGGCCGCCTGGGACAGGCGCGCAACCGTCTCGTCGCGCCCCAGAACCAGCATCATGTCGAAGACCGAAGGAGTCACCGCCCGGCCTGCCAGCGCCGCCCGCAAAGGCGCGGCGAGCTTGCCGAATTTGGTCCCCTGTTCTTCGCAGAAGCGGTTCGTTGCCGCCTCAAGATCATCTCGCGTCCAGCTAGCATTTTGCAACTGCGGCGTCAACGCGGACAGTATACCACGGGATACAGCGTCCAGTGCCTTGGCCGTTTTCTCATCTGGCTCAATCGGGCGGCTGGTCAAGACAAACTCCGCTTTTTCAAGCAGTTCGGGGAAGGTCTTGGCCCGTTCCTTGAGGCAATACATCGCACGGAACAGACCGTCACGCTGCGTCTCGGACAAGGGAGCACTGCCTGTGGCTGCAAGATATGCCTCGATTTCTTGCAGCAACGCGGCATCGTCGGCAATGGCGATGTGCTGGCCGCAAAGGTTTTCCAGTTTCTTGAAATCGAAACGTGCCGGAGAGCGCCCGATTCCATCCAGGTCGAACCACTCCTTTGCCTGATCATCGGTAAAGAATTCGTCATCGCCGTGGCTCCAGCCGAGGCGGGCGAGGTAGTTGCGCACGCCGGCCGCCGGGTAGCCCAGCTTCTGGTATTCATCCGCGCCCAGGGCGCCGTGGCGCTTGGACAGCTTCTTGCCGTCCTCGCCGTGGATCAGCGGGATGTGGGCGTAAACCGGCAGGGGCCAACCCATGGCCGTGTAGATCCCCATCTGGCGCGCGGCATTGTTCAGGTGATCGTCGCCCCGGATCACGTGGGTGACGCCCATATCGTAGTCATCCACCACCACGGCCAGCATGTAGACCGGTGTGCCGTCCGAACGTAACAGGATCATGTCGTCCAACTGGTCGTTGCGGATCGTCACGGTGCCCTGAACCTCGTCCGTGATGACCGTCTCGCCGTCCTGCGGTGTTTTCAGGCGGATGACATAGGGCGCATCGGGATGAGACGCCGGGTCCGCGTCGCGCCACGGACTTTGGAACAGGGTCGAGCGGCCCTCGGCGCGAGCGGCCTCGCGGAAGGCCTCGATTTCCTCCTGCGTCGAGAAACACTTGTACGCCTTGCCATCCGCCAGCAACTGACGCGCCACCTCCGCGTGGCGGTCGGCGCGGTCGAACTGGCTGATGACGTCGCCGTCGTGATCCAGTCCCAGCCAGTCGAGCCCTTTCAGGATCGCGTCGGTCGCCTCGGGGGTCGAACGCGCGCGGTCCGTGTCCTCGATCCGCAGCAGGAACTTGCCGCCGCGCCCACGGGCGTACAGCCAGTTGAACAGCGCGGTTCGCGCGCCGCCGATGTGCAGGTAGCCGGTAGGAGAGGGCGCGAAGCGGGTCACGACTTGGGTCATCTTGGTTAACCTTATTCTAACGGTGGCGGGCTTAGCCTTTGCAGGTTCCTTACCCAGCCCCGCGCACCGGGGCAAGCCGGGGGCCTGTCTGGCGATGCGCCATGTCCATGACCTGCTAGACCGCCTGCTGGCCGGCCAGCGCGGGCACCTCTTCGCGTGGGTGCCGGTCATGTTGGGCTGTGGGATCGGGCTTTACTTCGCGCTCCGGTGGGAACCGCCGGTGGCGCTGCTCTGGAGTGCGTTGTCGCTTGGTGCGCTGGCTGCATGGCAGGGGCGCAGAGCCTCCGCGACCGGACCCTTGGTGGCGGCCTTCGGTCTGATGGCGATGGGGTTTGGCCTCGCAGGCCTGCGTGCACATCAGGTGGCCGGGCCTGTGCTGGATTTTCGGTATTATGGTCCAATCGAAGGACGTGTGGTTGATATCGACCGCTCCGCTTCGGATGCGCTGCGGCTGACGCTGGACCGGGTTGTGTTGCAGGACATGGACCATCGGCGCACGCCGGATCGGGCGCGCGTCTCCTTGCACGGCGATTTGAATGTCGAGCCTTTGCCCGGCATGACGGTCATTCTGACCGGGCATCTCGGTCAACCCGGTGGCGCGGTCGAACCCGGCGGCTTCGATTTTCGCCGCCACGCCTGGTTCCAGCGCCTTGGGGCCGTGGGATATACGCGCACTCCGGTGCTGATGCTGGAACCGCCCGGGCGAGGGCAGACGGTGTTCAAGGCCCGGATGGCGCTGTCTGCGCGCGTGCAGGCGGCTTTGCCCGGCGAAACCGGTGCCTTTGCCGCGGCGGTCATGACCGGAGACCGATCCGGCATGGAGCAAGGTCCGCTACAAGCCCTCCGCGCAACCAACCTCGCGCATTTGCTGGCCATTTCCGGGTTGCACATGGGCCTGCTGGCAGGCTTCGTCTTCGGGGCGCTGAGGCTGGGTCTGCTCCTGATTCCGCACGTCCGCCACCACTGGCCGGTCAAGAAGCTGGCAGCCTTGGGCGCGTTGATGGCGGCCGCTGCCTATCTGGCACTTTCCGGCGGCAATGTCGCGACAGAGCGCGCCTTTGTCATGGTCGGGACCGCTCTCATCGCGCTGCTGCTGGACCGACGCGCGCTGTCGCTCCGCTCTGTCGCGATTGCCGCGCTGGTCGTCCTGATCCTGCGACCCGAGGCGTTGCTTGGTCCCGGCTTCCAGATGAGCTTTGCTGCGACGGTCGCCCTCGTGGCGGTTTTCGAGCAAGTCACACATCTGCAAGCCGGTCAGCGGCTGCCACGCTGGGCCATGCCCGTCCTGTCGCTGGTCCTGTCTTCGGCAGTGGCTGGGGCCGCGACCGCTCCGGTCGGTATGGCGCACTTCAATCAGGCGTCGGTGTACGGCTTGCTGGCAAACCTTGTTTCTGTTCCTGTGATGGGGATCCTCGTCATGCCGCTTGCGGTCGTCGCGGCCCTGTTGATGCCGCTGGGGTTCGAGGCCGCGCCCCTGTGGATCATGGCCCTCGGTCTCGACTGGATTCTCGGCGTTGCACACACCATCGCCGACTGGGGAGGAGCCACCCGCCCGGTCGTTGCCCCAGGACCTTGGGTGCTGCCGCTGATTGCTCTGGGGGGATTGTTCCTGTGCCTCTGGCGGGGTTTGGGCCGTCTGGCGGGGCTGCTCCCTCTAACCCTGGCCTTGACGTTATGGTTTCAGGCCGAGCGCCCGCCGATCCTGATCTCCGACGAAGGCGCGCTGGTCGGGATCATGACGCCCGCCGGACGGGCCTTGTCGAAACCTCAGGGGGCCGGATTCATCGCCGGGAACTGGCTGGAAAACGATGGCGACGCGGTCACGCAGGAGGTCGCCGCGACCCGCTGGCCGGGTCCGATGGCCGGGCGTGTGGCGCGGGCATCAGCCGCCGGGGTGGACCTTGTTCATATTCAGGGCAAGAAAGCTGCGGCCAATGTCACAGAGTGCCTTGCCGGGCAGATCGTCGTATCCAGTGTCGATCTGACCCTGTCCGGAGACTGCGACATCTTCGATCCGAAGCGCCTGGCACAGACGGGTTCGGTCGCGATATGGGCGGCGGAAAACGGGTATGAAGCCGTCACGGCCGCGGATGTTTCCGGCCGCCGTTTGTGGCGCGGGCCTTGATAACGGGCCTTGAGAATGGACCGTTGAGAACGGGGCGCCAAAGTTCCGGCGCCTCGTCCAATACGCCCATCAGTAGGTGCGGATCAGGCCGACGAGGCGTCCCTGCACGCTTACGGCACCGCGCGGCAGCACGCGTGGCTCATAGGCCGGGTTGGCGGCTTCCAGCACGATCATGTCACCCTTCCGGCGAAAACGCTTCAGCGTCGCCTCATAGCCCTCGATCTGCGCGACGACGATATCCCCGTCCGCAGCGTCAGAGACTTCGCGGATCACGACGACATCGCCATCGTTGATCCCGGCCTCGATCATGGAATCGCCCCGAACCTCAAGCGCGTAATGCCGACCGCTTCCCTGCAACATGCTGCCGGGAACAGAGATGCCCGGCGGCTGATCGTTGATGGATTCGATCGGTACACCGGCGGCGATACGCCCCATGAGGGGCAGTTGCGCAACGCCGCCTGAATTGATTTCCGTGGCGGTGCCGGGAATACGGTCCGGACGGTCGCCGTCGATCACCTGCGGCGTAAAGCCAGCGGGCTGGCCACCGAGGCTTTCGGGCAGTTTCACGATCTCGATGGCGCGGGCGCGGTGGGCAAGGCGCCGGATAAAACCACGTTCTTCCAGAGCGGTAATCAGCCGATGAATGCCTGACTTTGACCGAAGATCCAGCGCGTCCTTCATCTCGTCGAACGAGGGAGGCACGCCATCGCGCTGCATCCGCTTGTTGATGAACTCCAGCAGGTCCAGTTGCTTCTTGGTCAGCATCGCTCTCTTGCCCCGTCTTTTGTCATGCTTAGCGCGCAAATCGTTAACATTTGTTCTACGCATGTTCTTGTTTTGTGTCAACGGTTTTGACGCAAGAGCCTACAACGGCAGGTAGTCCACCATCTCACCGGCCTGACGCGCGGGATCGCCCACTGGCCGGATCAGCAGCGCGTTGGCGGCGCCCAGAACACTCAAAAGGCTCGAATCCTGACGCTCTGCAGCGGTCAGCCCCTCGGGCCCAAGCATCGCCCGCATGTAGTGTTCACGCGGGCCATTCGACGAAATCGCGCGGGCGAGAGGTGCCCGCAGCCGCGTTGCCGGGACCGCCGCCTGTCCCAGCATGGCGCGGATCACGGGCAGCACGAAAACATGGCCGCAGACCATGGCCGACACCGGGTTGCCCGGCAGGCCGATCATCATGGCACCATTCAGACGCCCGGACATCAGCGGTTTGCCCGGTCGCATGGCGACCTTGTGAAAGGCGCGCTCCATCCCCAAGGCCTTGGCCACGGATGCCACGAGGTCGTGATCCCCGACAGACGCTCCGCCGATGGTGATGACAAGATCCGCGTCGGCGATCAGGCTAAAGGCGTGCTCCAGCGAGGCGCGTGAATCCCGGGCAATGGGCAACAGGCGCGGTTCAGCACCATGTGCCGACAGCAATGCGTGCAAACCAAAGGTGTTCGACGCGATGATCTGGTCCGGCCCCGGCGTTTCCCCCGGCATGACCAGCTCGTCGCCGGTCGAGATCAGCGCAACGCGTGGTTTGCGCGCCACCGGTACGCGCGCGATATTCATCGAGGCCAGCAGCGCAACGTCATTCGGACCGAGGACCCTTGGTGCATCAATAACGGCACCTTCTGCAAAGTCGGTCCCAGCCGCACGGATATTATCACCGGAATCAAGGTTTTCCTGCACGGTGATGGTGTCACCATCGCGGTACACGTCCTCCTGAATCACGACTCGGGCGGCACCTTCGGGAACCGGCGCTCCTGTAAAGATCCGGACCGCCTGTCCCGGACCCACGACGCCGTCGTACCGATGACCTGCCGCGCTTTCTCCGATGACGGTGAAGCGCTCTCCGGGGGCAGCCGCGACCACCGCATAGCCATCCATGGCCGACGAGGGAAACGGTGGCTGCGTACGCCGGGCCATAACTGGGTGCGCCAAGGTCCGTCCCGCCGCTTGCAGCAGCGGCACATCCTCGACGCGCAGAGGGGCCGCGAGGGCAAACAGGCGGTCCAGAGCCTCGGTTACCGTAATCATTCCGCTTCGTAACGCCCCGATTTTCCACCATCTTTCAACGTGACATGGATGCCGCCAATTTCCATGCCCTTATCTGCAGCTTTGACCATATCGTAGACTGTCAAGGCGGCGGTGCTGACGGCGGTCAAGGCTTCCATCTCGACCCCGGTTTGGCCGGTGGTCTTGACGGTCGCCTCGATCCGGAGGCCGGGCAGGGCGGCATCCGGGACCAGATCGACCGACACTTTGGTCACCGGCAGGGGGTGACACAGCGGGATCAGGTCAGGCGTCTTCTTTGCCCCCATGATCCCGGCAAGGCGGGCCACGCCGATCACGTCGCCCTTCTTGGCAGTGCCAGAGGTGATGAGATCGAAGGTTTCCTGGCCCATCCTGACCCAGCCCGCAGCTGTAGCGATGCGCGAGGTGACAGCCTTTTCAGACACGTCGACCATGTGCGCCGCGCCCTCAGAGTCGAAATGCGTCAACTCGCTCATGCCGGCACCGGGTTTTTCAGCAAGGTTTCCGTCGCTTCCTGCACGTTCGCCTGACGCATGAGGCTTTCCCCGATAAGGAACGCGCGCGCGCCATGGGCCGCCATGTCCGCGAGGTCAGCGGGCGTATTCAAACCGGACTCAGAGATCAGAAAACGCCCTTCCGGGATCCGCCGGGACAAATCCCGCGTGGTGTCGAGCGTCGTTTCAAAGGTCTTCAGGTTGCGGTTGTTCACCCCGATCAGCGGTGATTTTAACGTCAGCGCACGATCGAGTTCCTCGCCGTCGTGCACTTCGATCAAAGCGTCCATGCCCCATTCGAAAGCTGCCGCTTCCAATTCGGCGGCCTGTGCATCGGACACCGAGGCCATGATGATGAGAATGCAGTCAGCGCCAAGCGCCCGCGCTTCGGCGACTTGGTAGGTGTCGTACATGAAATCCTTGCGCAGTGCAGGCAGGGACGTTGCCGCCCGAGCCTCGACAAGGAAGTCCTTTGCCCCCTGGAATGAGGGTGTGTCCGTCAGCACGGAAAGGCAGGTTGCGCCGCCCGCCTCATAAGCCTGCGCCAGTTGCGCCGGATGGAAATCGGAGCGGATCAACCCCTTGGACGGGCTGGCTTTCTTGACTTCCGCGATCAGTCCATAGCCGGTGGCGGCGGCTTGCGTCAACGCCGCTGCAAAGGGACGGACCGGCGAGGCGGCACGCGCCTCTGCCTCTACCTCCGCCAAAGATTTCGCGGCCTTGTCGGCGGCGACCTCTTCCAGCTTGTAGGCCTTGATCTTGTCGAGGATCGTTTGGGTCATGGGGCCTCTCCGGTCCAGTCGATGGGTGTTTGGCCCTGTTGTGTAAGCCACTCGTTGATGCGGGAAAAGGGGCGCGAGCCGAAAAAGCCACGCCGGGCTGACAGTGGCGATGGATGGGCCGTCTCGATCACGAGGTGTCCCGCACCGGTGATCAAAGGACGGAACCCCTGCGCATGTTTGCCCCAAAGCAGGAAGGCGCGCGGTCGATCCGACAGGGACGGCAGGACCTGCTCTGTCAGCCGGGACCACCCGAGCCGCGCATGCGCACCTGCATTGCCCGCCGGAACCGTCAGCGCCGTGTTCAAAAGCAGCACGCCCTGATGCGCCCAACCGTGCAAATCACCGGTGGCAGGGTGTCCGCCGAGGTCCTCGTCCATCTCCTTGAAGATATTTTTCAAAGAGCGCGGCAAAGGGTACACGTCCGCCTCGACCGAGAACGCAAGCCCATGTGCATGGCCGGGCGTAGGGTAGGGGTCCTGGCCCAGGATCACGACCCGAACCGCGTCGGGTGGGCAAGCCTCCAGCGCAGCAAAGCGTTGGTGTGCTGGGGGCAGAATGTCGGCTTGATCCGCAAGAACAGCCTCGATCCGGGGCAGATCCTGCGCGAAAAACGGCAGGTGCTGCCACGCGTGCGGGGGGATCATGCGGTCTGTGTTGCCTTGGCCAGACCCTGAACCTTGGCCCAGGCCGCCCCGTTGTCGATGGCCTCTGCCGCCAAGGCCACCCCTTCGCGCAGGTCAACGGCTTTGCCGGCAATGGTCAAGGCCGCAGCGGAATTGAGCAGCACAGCGTCGCGATAGGCGCTCTTTTCACCGTCGAACAGGGCACGCATGGCGCGGCCGTTTTCCTCTGGCGTTCCGCCGACGATGGCCTCGAAGGGATGCACCGGCAGACCCGCATCCTCGGGGTGCAGTTCCACCTCGCGGATGCTCCCGTCCTCTTCCAGCGAGGCGACCCAGGACACGCCCGTGATGGTCAACTCGTCGGTGCCATCCGAGCCATGTACCAGCCACGCATGTTCGGACCCGAGTTTGCCCAGAACCTCCGCCATCGGGCGGATCAACGAGCGGGTGAAGGCCCCGGTCAACTGGCGTTTCACGCCTGCCGGGTTGGTCAGCGGCCCGAGGATATTGAAGATCGTGCGTGTGGCAAGTTCCGCGCGCACGGGCCCCACGTGCGCCATGGCCGGATGGTGCATCGGCGCCATCATGAAACATATTCCGACGTCGTTCAGCGCTTTTTCGACCTTGTTGGCAGGGATCATCACGTTGATCCCCATCTGGCTCAACGCATCGGCAGACCCGGATTTCGACGACAGGTTGCGGTTGCCGTGCTTGGCGACCGTAACACCGGCCCCCGCCACGACAAATGCCGTCGCTGTCGAGATGTTCAACGTCCCCTTGCCGTCACCGCCGGTGCCAACGATGTCCATGGCGCCCTCGGGCGCCATGACCTTGTTGCACTTCGACCGCATGACGGCGGCAGCGGCGGCGTATTCGTCCACCGTCTCGCCGCGCGTGCGCATGGCCATCAGCAGGCCACCGATCTGTGCGGGCGTTGCCTCGCCGTTGAACAGGATGGTAAACGCGCGTTCAGCTTCTTCACGGGTCAGGGGGCGGTCGGCGGAGGTGCCGATCAGCGGGCGAAGATCGTCGCTCATGCGGGCACCTTTTGGGTCGCGGGCAGGATGTCGAGGAAGTTTTGCAACATCGCGTGACCATGTTCGGACGCGATACTCTCTGGATGGAATTGCACGCCATGGATCGGCAGAGTCTTGTGCATCAGGCCCATGATCGTTCCGTCCTCAAGTTCGGCAGTTACCTCGAGACAGTCGGGTAGGGTGGCGCGATCCACAACGAGCGAGTGATAGCGTGTCGCCTGCAATGGCGACGGCAGCCCCGTGAAGACCGATTTCCCGGTGTGATGAATCGCACCCATCTTTCCGTGCACGATTTCAGTATGTCTTTGCACGATGCCGCCGAATACCTGGCCAATGGTTTGGTGCCCCAGACAGACACCAAACAGAGGCGTCTCGGTCTCGGCGGCGGCCTCGGTGATCGCGCAGCAGATGCCCGATTGCGATGGCGTGCCCGGTCCCGGAGACAGCACGATCCCCGCCGGTTTCATCGCCATGGCCTGCTGGACGTCGATCGCGTCGTTCCGCCAGACCTGCACATCGGCACCCAGTTCGCCAAGGTAATGCACGAGGTTATAGGTGAAACTGTCGTAGTTATCGATCAGAAGCAGCATCGCAGGCCTTTGAATTGTAGCGGGTACTTGGGGCTGGCAAGCCAACCCCCGGTCGCGGTATACATGCGCAGGCGCTGCTTGCGAGGTCAAGGGGCGGAGGGGCATGGTCAGGCCGGGACGCATGAAGCCGGGCGACATGTCTCTGAAGGACGCGAAAGCGGGCAGTGGGGAGTACGGGCGATGGCACGGGGATTTTTGGCAGGGGTAATCTGGGGCGCGGTTGTCTCCGGCGTGGGCATTGGCGCGTTGTCGGTCGCGACAGGATTGCCGGAACCGGCCCCGGCGCCCGAGGCCGACGTCAGCGCGCCTGCCGTTGCGATCCCAGAGGTGGTCGAGAGTGAGCCGCCTGTTGCCGTGATCGACGATGCCGCACCGGATGTGGTGGCCGTCGTGCCGGAAGTGACCGAACCGGTTCAGGATACGCCAGCTTCGGCGGGGGACCCCATGGACGCGCCTCTGGTCGGGGAATCGCCCCAGGCGCTGGCCGGCAGCGATCCGGTGGATGCGGACGTGGCGGTGTCATTGAGCCCCGAGACGCCGGTGCAACTCAATGAACCGGACGCCACGCCAGAGGCGCCCGATCCCGAACAGGAACCACAGATAGTGGAGGACAGCGCGCCGGAGCCTGTCGAGATGACCGAAGCGATGCCGGAGCCCGCGCCGGAAACTGCACCCGAACCCGAACCTGCGCCCGAAACACCTGCCGTGGCATCCATCATGGAACAGCAGACCGATGAGCGCCGCTTCGGTACGCCCGCCGGGTCCCTCGTGGACCGCAACCCTGCGGTGGAACAAAACCGCCTGCCAACAATTGGCGCGGCTGCGACGCCCGAGACTGTCACCGCTGCGCCAACGGCGACCCTGTCTCCCGACAGCCCGCTCATGCGCTACTCCACCGCCGTTACGCCGCCCGCAGACGTGCCCCGCATGGCTCTGGTGCTGATCGACGACGGCTCTGCCCCCATGGGCCCGGCGGAACTGGAAACGCTTCCCTTTCCGGTGACCTTCGCCATCGCACCCGGCCATCCTTACGCGGCTGGCGTCGCGCAAGGCTACCGCGACCGTGGTTTCGAGGTGCTGGCATTGGCGGACGTTCCCGAAGGTGCGACCGCCTCGGATGTCGAGGTCACCATGGCCGGTCTCCTCTCCGCTGTGCCCGGCGCAGTCGGCGTGCTCGAAGACCCCACAGGCCCCGGCCTGCAAAGCAGCCGCGAGGTGGCGTCTCAGGCCGCCGCCTATCTGGGTGCCTCGGGTCACGGTCTGGTCATGGAACCCAACGGCCTGAACACAGCGCAGAAACTGGCCGCCAAGGAAGGCGTGCCCTCGGTCACGTTGTTCCGCGACATTGACGGCGAAGGTCAGGACGAGAGCCTGATCCGGCGCACCCTCGATCAGGCCGCGTTCCGGGCCCGTCAGGAGGGCAGCGTCGTCATGCTGGGCCGTATTCGTGCCGGCACGATCTCGGCGCTGGTGCTCTGGGGGCTTCAGGATCGGGGCAACACCATCACGCTGGTCCCGATCTCGACCGTCCTGAAGGAAAGCACTGCCCCGGCAACGGAGTGATTGCGCCCTCTGTCAGGCCCACCGTTCCAGGGTTTCGGCCAATTCGCCATAGCCGGTAAAGCGGCGTTCAAAGGCCAGACCCATCCGGGCAGCGCAGTCTTGCGCCTTGGCGGTCAGGGCCGGATCGTCCGTCTGTGCGAGATAGACCAGCTTCTCGTAATGGCCGAAATACATCGCCAGCAACTGGGGATGGCGGTCCAGACCGAGCGGCTTCCAGACAAAGGCATCGAACTGGCGGGCAAGGAAATCCGTCAGGTAGAATGCGGTGATCTCGTCCCGCGCGGCAAAACTGTCCAGACCTTCGAAGAAGGCGTAGCAATGCGGCCCGGCGACCATCTCGACGCCCATGTCGGCGCAGGCCTGCTCCAGCAACCCGCCGGTGCCGCAATCCGCATAAACCACCGCCACGCGGGCATAGTCGCCACGATGCTCGGCCACGGCGGTGCGCACCGCATCCGTGATCTTTTCAGGGTGATTGTGCAGGATGGCCGGAAGGCAGGTCAGGTCCATGTGCGTCCAGCCGTTCATCCGGATCAGCGCGAGGATCTCGCGCGCCAAGGCGCCGCAGGCGATCAGCAACACGCGACCCAGCCCGGAGGGCGCAAGCCCCTCGGTGGTCAGCGTGGCGTCGTCGGGAGAACGGTCAGGTTGCGCTGTCGTCATTGGGAACAGGCGCGGCAGCCCAAAGGCCAAATGCCGCGATCAGGAAGAGACCGGCAAGAACCGTCAGAACGCCCCAGCTGGACATGGCCCAGAGCGCCAGAACCAGCGCGGCAAGGGCCGTGAGAACCAGAAGGGCAACAGACGTGACGGGCATGACCAATCTCCTCTTCAGCTCAAGTATGGTGCAAAGAGATGAAAAGAAAAAGGCCCCTCTGCGGGAAAGGAGCCTTTTGCAGTATTTTTCCGCTGGATACAACCCTAGGGGTTGCATCTCTGGTCGAGTTCAGCGCGCAGCCATCTGGTTGTGCTTGCGATCCATGAAGGTCTTCGCGGTTTCGACCGCAACGGCTGCGTCGCGGCAGTAAGCGTCCGCGCCGATCGCCTTGCCGAATTCCTCGTTCAGCGGCGCGCCACCGACCAGCACGACGTAATCGTCGCGGATGCCCATCTCGACCATCGTGTCGATCACGACCTTCATGTAGGGCATGGTGGTGGTCAGCAGGGCGGACATGCCGAGGATGTCAGGCTGCTCGGTTTCGATCGCCTCGAGGTACTTCTCGACTGCGTTGTTGATGCCGAGATCGACCACTTCAAAACCGGCACCTTCCATCATCATGGCGACGAGGTTCTTGCCGATGTCGTGGATGTCACCCTTCACGGTGCCGATGACCATCTTGCCCATCCGCGGTGCGCCGGTTTCGGCCAGCAGCGGCTTCAGGATGGCCATGCCGCCCTTCATCGCGTTGGCGGCCAGCAGAACCTCGGGGACGAACAGGATGCCGTCGCGGAAATCGACGCCGACGA
This sequence comes from Sagittula sp. S175, assembly GCF_049800975.1. Classification (NCBI taxonomy): domain Bacteria; kingdom Pseudomonadati; phylum Pseudomonadota; class Alphaproteobacteria; order Rhodobacterales; family Roseobacteraceae; genus Sagittula; species Sagittula sp. S175. The sequence continues at coordinate 348,983 of NZ_JBNAGB010000001.1, read as the reverse complement.
TGGTCATGCCGCCGACCAACGCCTTGGTCAGGATGTCGTAGGGCTCCCAGCCGCGCTCGAGCAGGATGTTGGTGGCCTCTTCGATCTCATCCTTGAGACCGTCGTAGAGGTCGTCGAACATCTGTTGGACAAGTTCCTCGTCGTCGAGTTCGGAGAGGATGATCTCGTCGTCTTCGTCGGACATTTCACGTTTCCTTTCTGCAAGCGCAGGGGCCTGGACAGCCGGGCGGGCCATTACTGCGACTAATCGTCGTTTTCCCCCAAGGTCAATTGGCGGATTGCGACATTGGGCGCAGACATTCCGACCTGATGCACGGAACTTACGCATCCATTGCCAATGTTCGCTTAATGTTCTAGTTTTTCTGAATGGAAAACGAGCGACACATCATGGCGGCTGAACGTCGGCGCGGGCGCGGGGCACTGTCCTCGGAAGTCGGGCGATTCGAACGGTTTAGCCGGGTCGAAGTGACCGATGGCTGGGACATCCCCGAGGAGCGCGGCGTGTTGCGCACCGAAGTGCGCGAGGAACGTGCCCGTTCGGTCATAAATTACGTCAATTCGCCGGACATTCCGTTCGATCGGTCGCTGAACCCCTACCGGGGATGCGAACACGGCTGCATCTACTGCTTCGCGCGGCCTTCTCATGCCTACCTCGGCCTGTCACCGGGGCTGGATTTCGAAACCCGGCTGGTGGCCCGCCCCAATGCGGCCGAGGTTCTCGCCCGCGAATTGTCGTCCCAGCGCTACCGGATCGCGCCCATCGCCATCGGGACCAACACCGACGCCTACCAGCCGTTGGAAAAGGAGCGGGGCGTCATGCGCGCCTGTCTCGAGGTGCTACGCGACTTCCGTCACCCAGTGGCCATCGTGACCAAGGGCACGCTGATCGAGCGCGACCTCGACATTCTCGCGCCCATGGCCGCCGAGGGGCTGGTACGGGTCGGCATTTCGGTCACGACGCTGGACGCCGGGCTGGCGCGAAGGATGGAGCCGCGCTGCCCATCCCCTCAGCGCCGTCTGGCCACCGTGAAACGCCTGTCTGACGCCGGGATTCCCGTCCGCATCATGGCCTCGCCGCTGGTCCCTGCGCTGACCGATCCCGAGTTGGAAAAGATCCTCGGTGCGGGTCGGGACGCCGGAGCCAGTGCCGCCAGCTACATCATGCTGCGCCTGCCGCGCGAGGTCGCGGACCTCTGGCAAAGCTGGTTGCAGGAGCATTACCCGGACCGGGCAAACCGGATCATGGGCCACATCCGCGACATGCACGGGGGCGAGGTGTATTCCGCCAAATGGTTCCGCCGGATGAAAGGCGAGGGGGTCTACGCCGACCTCGTGGGCCAGCGATTTCGCCGCGCGATAAAGGCGCTCGGTCTGGACGTGGCGCATCCCCCGCTGCGCTGCGACCTGTTTCGCGTGCCGCCCCGGAAGGGCGACCAGCTGTCCTTGTTCTGAACGGTGCAAAGGGAGGTCGGGAAACATCCCCGACCCACGCATCCTCAGCCGCGGCGGCGACCACGACGCTCGCGCGTCTTGCCATCGCCTTCGCCGGTGCCATCCGAGGCTGACGAGAACCCGCCCAGCTTCGCGGCAATCTCTTCCAGCGTGGGGCGCGGCCCCTTCGGACGGCTCTCCAGCGCTTCGCGCATGGCCTTCAGGTGGTTCGGCATGGTGCCGCAGCAGCCGCCTATGATCCGCACCCCGGCATCGCGTGCGAGGCATGCGTAATCCGCCATCATCTCTGGCGTGCCGTCGTAGTGGATGTGACCCTCGACATACTTCGGAATGCCCGCGTTGCCCTTGGCGATCAGCGGGCGCTCGGTACCCGTCGCTATGAAGCCCATGACCGTGCGCATCAGGTCCGCCGCGCCAACGCCGCAGTTCGCACCAAAGGCGATGGGCGGGTTGGGCAGGCTTTCGACCATTTCGACCATGGCCGGAGCCGTTACGCCCATCATCGTGCGCCCGGCGGTGTCAAAGGACATGGTCCCGCACCACGGCGCGCCGATGTTTCCGAACGCCTCTGCCGCCGCGCGATATTCCTCGGGCGAGGAAATCGTCTCGACCCACAGAACGTCGCAGCCGCCATCCATCAGGCCCTTGGCGGTCTCTTCGAACATCTCGACGGCGCTCTCGTGTGACAGGGTGCCAGCCGCGCCCATGATCTCGCCGGTCGGCCCGACAGAACCGGCCACGATCACTTCGCGCCCGGCCGCGTCTGCCACTTCCCGGCCCAGTTCTGCCGCCAGTTTCGACAGTTCATACGCGCGATGCCCGGCATCGTGCAGTTTCAGCCGCGATCGGTTGGCGCCGAAGGAGTTCGTCAGGAACAGGTCCGACCCAGCGTCGACGGCTCCGCGATACAGGGCCCGGATCTTGTCCTGCTCGGTCTCGTTCCAGAACTCGGGTGCGTCGCCAGACTGCAGACCCATGTTGAAAAGGTTGGTGCCGGTGGCACCATCGGCCAGCAGCCAGTCGCGCTCACTCAGCGCACGGGTCAGAGCATCAGTCATCTATCCTGCCTCCTTGGGGCCTGATCGGGGGGCTTTACGGGCCGGTGTTCCACACCCTGCCATATGACGCAAACGCATAATCTGCATCATCGTCATGAGCAACGCGCCAAACCGCGCGGCGCAATCAGTGCAGGAAGGTCTTGGGCAGAGCGCCAGCGACGCCGAAAACAGAAGCCAACGACCACACCGCCCCGCGCAGGATGTTGAAGGCCCAGGCCGCCACTTCGCGGACCACCGCCTTGAATAGTCCTCCGTCCGAGCGCGTCTGATCCGGGCTGCCGCAGAAGGATGACGGAAAACCGGCCCAAAGGAAGGACGCCGCGCCGCGCAGCGCGTGGAACGGTTCCGTCACCACGATCAGGCTGCCCTCTCCCGGTGGTGGAAGCATGGGGGCGGAAAACAGCGCGTTCTCCAAGGTCGAACGCGAGGTGCCTTCCCAGCTGATCGCCGCATCCGGGACGCCGGCACGTGCAGCTTCCTTCGCCATTTCCTCGCCGATGGAATGGTCGGCGACATCGCCGCCGCCGGTCATGTGGAGCCGTTGTACCAGGCCGCGCTGGTACAACACGACACCTGCCGAGACACGCGACAGCGTGTCCGTCGACAACCGTTCCGCCCGCGTGCCGCCGCCGAGGACGACGGCCGTATCATAGGCCTCCGTTACTTCTTCGCAGCGCGGACTGGTCAGCACCGAAAGCAAGGCAAGCACCGTGCAGGCCAGCAGGAAATAAGTTGTCAGCCGGACTAGCCAGCGCACGGGACGAAGCAAGCGCATATCTTTGTCTCAGTCGTCCTGTGCGAGCGTCAGAACTTGCAGCCGCCCGGTTTCGGTGTCGTACCAGAGGTGCGCCCGCCTTGGCCGCTGCACGATCAGCCACCACGCGGTCCCGCGCGCAATGGCCTGCTTCCAGCGCACCTGTTCTTCGACATCGATGCACTCCGAAAGCTTGGCGTCAAAAAGCCGCCCCAGTCGGGTCCAGTTTTTCAGCGCGTCGGGCTCGGCTTTGGCGATGAAAGTCGCCCGCTCGCAGTTGACCGCCTTCGCTTCGGCACTGACCTCCTCGGTAATCGTCACGCCTTCAGGCACCAGACGTGCCAGTTGTTCCACGTCCGGTTTGCAGCCTGTCAAAAGGCCGCATGCCAGGCAGAATGACAGGACGCGAAGCGAGGTCATGAGGGCTTTGGTCTCGGGCAACGGGGTTTCGCGCATGATTGGCGGTACATCCCGCAAGGTTCAAGGCGAAAAACCTGTCTGTAAACGCAAGAGACGGGCCCGACAGGCCCGCCTCTGAAGTGCCAATCTTGTCGAGCAGATCACTCCAGCTCGATCGTGCCCGGCGGTTTGGACGTGCAGTCGTAGAACACCCGGTTCACGCCCTTCACCTCGTTTATGATCCGAGTCGAGGTCTCGCCCAGGAATTCATGCGTAAACGGGTAGTAGTCCGCCGTCATCCCGTCGACCGAGGTCACCGCTCGCAGCGCCAGCGCGTAATCATAGGTCCGACCATCGCCCATCACGCCAACTGTCCGCATCGGAAGGATCGCGGCGAAGGCCTGCCAGATTTCGTCGTACAGACCGTGCTTGCGGATCTGGTCGATGTAGATCGCGTCGGCCTTGCGCAGGATCTCCAGCTTGTCGCGGGTGATCTCGCCGGGGCAGCGGATCGCCAGACCCGGCCCGGGGAAGGGGTGGCGCCCGATGAAGGACGCGGGCAGGCCCAGCTCGTGACCCAGCGCGCGCACCTCGTCCTTGAACAGCTCGCGCAGCGGTTCCACAAGCTTCAGGCCCATCTTCTCGGGCAGGCCGCCGACGTTGTGGTGCGACTTGATCGTCACTGAAGGCCCGCCAGAAAATGACACGGATTCAATGACATCCGGGTACAAGGTGCCTTGGGCGAGAAACTCGGCGCCCTCGATCTGGTCGGCGTATTTCTGGAAGACGTCAATGAACAGCTTGCCGATGGTCTTGCGCTTCACCTCCGGGTCGGAAACCCCTTCCAGAGCGCCAAGGAACAGGTCCGACTCGTCGGCGTGGATCAGGTTCAGGTTGTAGTTCTCGCGGAACATCTTCACGACTTGCTCGGCCTCGTTCAGCCGCAACAGCCCGTGGTCCACGAACACGCAGGTCAGCTGGTCGCCGATCGCCTCATGCAGCAAGATACCGGTCACCGAGGAATCCACGCCACCGGACAGCGCGCAGATCACCTGCTTGTCGCCGACCTGCTCGCGGATCTTGGCGATCATTTCTTCGCGGTAAGCGCCCATGGTCCAGTCGCCGGTGAAGCCCGCCAGCCGGACGAAGTTCTCGTACAGGGTCGCGCCATTCGGCGTGTGATGCACTTCCGGATGGAACTGCACGGCGTAGAACCGCTTCGACAAATCGGCGGTCATGGCGAAGGGCGCGCCCGGGGAGGTCCCGTAAACCTCGAAGCCCGGAGCAAGCTCGGCCACGTGATCGCCGTGCGACATCCAGACCTGCTCGCGGCCCGATCCATCCATGAACCAACCGTTGAAGAAATCGGTCGTCTTGTCTGTGGGCGAAACATAGGCGCGGCCAAACTCCGCCGTGTGGCTCTCGCCGGCTTCGACGCGGCCGCCGAGGTCCTGCATCATGACCTGCTGGCCATAGCAGATACCAAGGATCGGCACGCCGAGGTCATAGACGGCTTTGGGGGGGCGTGGCGACCCTTCACGGGTCACCGAATCGGGGCCGCCGGAGAAAATGACGGCCTTGGGGGCGAAATCGGCCAGAAACGCGTCGGTCACGTTCTGATAGGGGTGGATTTCGCAGTAGACGTTCAGTTCCCGCAGGCGGCGCGCGATAAGCTGCGTGACCTGCGACCCGAAGTCGATGATGAGGAGGCGCTGATGCTGGGTCATGGCGCTTCCCTTAGGGCGCGGGTGCGCTTCGCGCAAGAGGGCGGCACCGCACAGCGCCGCCCTCCGGCCTTTTACCAGCGGTAAGTGACGCCCAACGACGTTTCATGCTGCGACATGCGCACCTTTACGGGCTGCGCCATGCCGGTCAGGGCGGGGTTCGTCCCGGACACGGATGCGTCAAAGGCATGGGTGTAGGATCCGGTCAGCCCCCAACGGTCGTTGATCCTGTAGGACGCGCCGACCGAGGCGTGCCATTGCGGCGTTGCCGGGGCGAGCGTGTTGACCACGGCATCCGGGCCGTCGAACGCCGCCGTGGCATGGCTCACACCGCCGCGAAACGTCCATTTCGGGTTGTGTCGCCAGACCGCGCCGACCCGCAGGATGTCCATGTCATTCCATCCGAACCCCAGGCCGTTCGACGCCCCCAGCGGACCAAGTGCCGGGTCATTCGGATTGGCCAGCGCCTTAATATCGCCGTAGAAGATCCGCTGCACCTCGGCGGTCAGCGTCAGTCGCTGTTCGCTCGCCGGGGTATAGGCCACGCCAAGCAAAGCGGTTGCCGGGATGTCGAAATCGCCTTTCTCGGCAAAGAGCCCCGCGTATTTGTCATAGGGCTCCATGTCGATCCGCGTCCGGTACGACGCGCCAAAAGCCAGTTCGCTCGTGGGTTCCCACAGCACGCCGACATTCACGCCCATGCCCGTCGACCAATCGTCTCCCTGATTGGTCACATGCGCCGGATCCATCGACATGCCGCCAAAGGCTTCCAACCCGGTGGCGCTGAACCGCTGGATGGCAAAGACCGGGGCGACCCCGACGGACACCTTGTCCGACAGCCTGTAGCTGAGGTTCAGGTTTATGAACGCCTGCTCGAGGTTGACCCCGGCGGGATCGCTCCCTGCGCCGAAACCGGCAAAGAAATTCGGACTGTATTCCGAGTTCATGCCGCCGTTGCCGGTCATGAAGGCACCAAAAGTTAACCGGTCGTTGATGACCCAGTTGGCCCCGCCGCAGGGAATCAGGAAGTTGTCGTTGTTGCTCGTGTACTCACCGGGGATCAGCGGGCCGCCGGGGCTTATCTCGCTCGACCGGTCGGGGCGGAACCACGTCAGGCAGAACCCCGCCATATTCCCGACCTTGTGGCCCATCGCCGGGTTCTGGGCGAGGCCCAGCACACCCGTCGGCACCGCAACGCCCGCACCGGCCATGCCTTTCGACCCGGCGCCGTATCCGTTTGCAAAGTAACCGTTCGTCGCCTGCGCCGGCAGCGCGGCGAGGCAGCAGGCAACAACCGACCCTGCGCCCAGAAGGCGTTTCTTCAACACTGTCATCTCGGGATATCCTCCTTGGTCCCGTTCGTCGCCAGAGAGTGGTCTGGCGTCTATGAGCCTGGTCCCCTCGTTCGCGCGCGAGAGGTATTCCAGAATCATTATATTAGTATTTGGGAATGTTACGTGTCATCTATTTTAGACGCTGCACTGCGGCACGTAGTGCAGCGTCGTGTCGCTCGCGCAAGAATAACTCGCAGAGCCGATGTCAGAGCGTCAGTTGATCGGAGCCAGCAATTCGGGTGCGGTCACGATCTGCCGCACCCCGTGGCTGTGATCCTCCTCGAAGATGTTGCCCTGCTGCGCCCACTCATTGATTGACCTTATGTCCAGTCGCGCGCAGTTCGGGCGGACAGACCACGTCACCTGCAACGGTGAGCAGACTTCCTGCGTGTACTTCGGTCCGGTGGTCGAGCCGTGGAACACGATGGGACGGCCTGTGCCGGTCGGGATGGCCTTGGCCTGATGCTTGCCATTGATCTCGCCGCCATAGACGAAATCCATGAAATTCAGTGCAGTCGGATCGTTCACGACCAAAAAGACCTGAGTTTCCACCCGAAGTTGCGGATTGGCGCAGGCGTCAGACAGGCAAGATCCAAGGCCCGGTCCAGGACCGACGTCACAGGATGTATGCACCCAATGCACCTCGATCGTATCACCGGGTTTGACCCCGTGATAGGCGCCGTGGCCATGATAAGGGTCTTCCAGCTCTTCATGCGTCAGATTGGGTGTTTCATTGCATTTCCATCCGCCATGCTCGCCGGGGCCGCCGGAAATGGTAAAACCGGGTCCACGGTGTTCGGCATTTGTGTGGGTGTGGATGTTGCAAAGGTTCATCTGCGTCGGCGGCGGGGCAAAGTTGAACACGCGGGGGTTTATCCCGATCACGCTGTTTAGATCCCGGGGCGTCTGCGGGCCGTAGTGCTCGCAAATATTCTCTGCCGAAGCGGGCAGGGCGGAAACGACGGCGGCGAGCAGGGCCGACAAGGAGAGCGACTTGAGCATTGCGGGGGTCCTGTTGACTGTCACGTTGATCTGCGCCAGCCGCGAAGCAGGACGCCCCCGTGTCCATGTCGCAGCGCACGGCGCCCGATAACCAAGCTATCCCCTCATGTCCTAACGATCCCTGAACCGATCCGGTGGGGCCGTTGGCACATTCGCTCAATTCTCCGGATTTGTCTGAGGACCTGGCCCGGAATGCGCGTCAGAACTGGGGTATTTCCACCGGTTCACCATCAACGCGCCCACGATCCAGATCAGGAAGCACACCCCCAGCGACAGGCCGAACAACAGCACGCCGCTCACGAAACCAGCCACCGCGACCGCCGCGCCAAGCGCCAGCACAGCGCCCATCTTCCATGTCTTCGGAGGAACATATGACACGATTCACCTCATTTCTTCGATGCTTTCGCAGACCAAACCCGCTAAGCGCCACGGGTGTTCCATGTCGTTTTCACGATCCATCCGCCGGAATCGTCACAGGGCGACGGGGACCCAGCGGTTAAAACCTGTCTATCCATGGGGCGCGATTGGCGCGTCCACCAGCCATGAGGGCACGACAAAGATGTCAGAAGCAGCAGCACGCAAGCGCGGCAGGGGTGGCGGTGGCGCGGCCCGCCGGGCCGAACGGACCTCGACCGCAGTCGACGTGGCGAAGTTCATCGAACGCAACATCCCCAACTTCGAAGTGCTGAATGACGAGGCGCTCGAGATCATCGAGCACAACGCCGAGACCGTGCTGGAAGAGATCGGCGTCAACTTCGTGAACAACCCCGGTGCCCTCGCGCTGTGGAAGGAAGCCGGTGCCGATGTGCAGGGCGAACGCGTCCGCATCCCGCGCGGCCTGGCCCGCCAGCTGTGCGCGACTGCGCCCTCGCAGTTCACCCAGCACGCCCGCAACCCCGAGCGCAATGTCGTGATCGGCGGCAAGAACCTCGTGCTGGCCCCGGTCTACGGCCCGCCCTTCGTGCGGGACATCGACGGTGGCCGCCGCTATGCCACGATCGAGGACTTCCGCACCTTCGTGAAGCTCGGCCAGCAGTCCAAATGGCTGCACCATTCCGGCGGCACGGTTTGCGAACCGACAGACGTCGCGGTGAACAAGCGTCACCTCGACATGCTGATGGCGCATATGACCCTCTCGGACAAACCCTTCATGGGCTCGGTCACCGAACCGTCCCGCGCGAAGGATTCCGTCGAAATGTGCGAGATCCTGTTCGGGAAACAGTTTGTTTCCGATAACACGGTGATGACCTCGCTGGTCAATATCAACTCGCCTCTAACGTTTGACGACGTCATGATGGGCGCCCTCGAAGTTTACGCCGCATCGAACCAGGCCTGCATCATTTCCCCCTTCATCGTGGGCGGTGCCATGGCGCCGGTTTCGGTCGCCGGGACCCTGACCCAGGTGCTGGCAGAGGTGCTCGCCGGGGTGGCTTACAGCCAGCTCATCCGCAAGGGCGCGCCAGTCATTTTCGGGGCCTTCGTGACCTCCATCGACATGAACTCCGGCGCCCCGACCTTCGGCACGCCCGAGGCCTCGCACATCACCTACGGCGCCGGTCAGCTGGCCCGTCGCCTGAACCTGCCGTACCGTTCAGCCGGGTCGTTCTGCGGCTCGAAACTGCCCGACGCACAGGCGGCCTACGAGACCGCGAACTCGCTCAACATGGGCCTGCTGGCGGGCGTGAACTTCATGCTGCACGCCTGTGGCTGGCTCGAGGGTGGCCTCGTCGCCAGCTTCGAGAAATTCGTCATGGATGCCGACCAGCTGGGAGCCCTGCACGGGTTGGCCAAAGGTATCGCCTACGACGACAACGCGCAGGCGATGGACGCCATTCGCGAGGTTGGCCCGGGCGGTCACTACCTTGGTTGCGCCCACACTCAGGCGAACTTCAAGACCGCGTTCTGGCGCTCGGAAGTGCTTGATTATAAACCATTCGAGACCTGGAGCGAGGAAGGCGCGCGGGACACCGTGGCCCTCGCGCGGGCTCGTATGGACAAGATGCTCGCCAGCTATCAGGAACCGGCCATGGATCCCGCGATCCGCGAGGCGCTGAATGCCTATGTGGCCGAGAAAAAGGCCTCTATGCCGGACGCTTTCAGCTGACGGGATGGGCCCCTCACAAGGGGCGCAGACAATGTCAGGGGCAGGGCCGCAACGGTCCGACCCCAAACGACAGAGGCGGCCTCAGCGGGCCGCCTCTTGCATGTTGCGGGCCTCGCCCATCATGGCGGTCAGCACCTCGACGTGACGGCTGACCGAGTAACTTGCGCTGTCTGTACGGCGCCGGTCATCCAGCGCGCCCTCGATCTCCATCAGTTGCATCAGCGCGGCTCCCGGACGCGGCAGGGACGCTTGTCCCAGCAACCGTTTCAGGTGCAATTCGCGACGGTACTCCTGCACGCCGATCCGGGCGGCCCGGATCAGCAGACGCGGGCGACGGAGATCGTTCAACTGTCCCAGGATATCCTTCATGCTCTGTCTCCTCTACAGGGGCCGGACAAACCTCCGGCTGTGGATAAAAGAGCACATCCATAGGGGGTGTTGCGTACCCGAAGGGGCACCGCACGAAGCCTTCATGTTTGGTTATCCATTGTTATGAAAGATCATCCTCGGTGTGTTTTGTTAACCAAAGAGTAACCAGCACACCCATAGGTTGCGATTTAGTAAATGGGGATAAGTCTGTGCAAAAAACCTTGATAACTTGGCCCCGGAACGGAACCCGCGGATGATGGCTGTGACGCCAGGACATAGGATCGAATACTTGCCCGACTGGGTGCCCGAAGAGGTGCGCGTGTACATCGCGCATACCGAAACGGGGGTGTCGATCCGTGAACTGGCGCGCGTCGCGGGCTGTCATGCCTCCACCGTTCTGAGACAGGTACGCAAGGTCGAAACGCGCAGGGACGACCCGTTAGTCGATGCAGCTCTTTGCAACTTGGGGGCTGTCGGGTGTGGGGACCCGGCACCTGCGACCAGAAAGGACGATGAGCCAATGACTGCTGCCGTGAACATGCCGGCACCACCGGATGAGACCACTCTCTCGCGCGAGGCGCGACGGATCCTGCGGCGCCTGTGCGAACCGGGTGCCGTGCTGGCTGTGGCCGCCGAGATGGAAAAGGCCGTGGTGGTCCGCGACACCGGAGATGGCGGGAACACCCGTACCGCCGTGGTGGACGTGGCCATAGCACAGGCCATGGCGCTGAAGGAGTGGATCACCTGCACCGCTCCCGCACGCATTTCGAAATACCGCATCACTGCCGCCGGACGCGCTGCGCTGAACCGGCTGATGGCGGAACAGGAAAACCGTGTGCGCGGCTTTGCCGAGGCGCAGGCGGGGTTTGACACCGGACGCGAAGCAGAAGCGGCGCTGGAAGAGGTCGAACGTGACCCGCGAATCCGCAAGGGCCGCTATGCGCTCGCGGAAAGCCCGTTGACCGCGCTCGGGCGCCGTCGCGACAAGGATGGAGAGGCCTTCCTGAACGAAGAGCTCATCGCGGCGGGGGAACGCCTGCGCGAGGATTTCGAGCTTGCGCAGATGGGCCCACGCACCACCCAGAACTGGGATCAGTTCCTGACGGCTGGTGTTTCGACGCATCCCGGGGCAGGGGGTGGATCGACCGCCGCTCAGGAGCGCCTGCAAGCGGCGCTGAAGGATCTGGGTGCCGGTCTCGGCGACGTCGCCTTGCGCTGCTGCTGTTATCTCGAAGGGCTGGAAACCGCCGAGAAGCAGCTCGGCTGGTCGGCCCGGTCCGGCAAGATCGTCCTGCGCATCGCGCTTCAGCGTCTGCGCCGACATTACGAGGAACGTGGCCGCGCCGGTGGCGACCTCTTGGGCTGATTACAGCCCGAGCACCTGTGTCTCGACAGTGCTGGGCGCGTCCAGAGCGCGCGCTTCGTCGGCGCTGTCCAGACGCGCATGAACGCTGGCCGCGAGCGTCACGCCAAGCCCGATCAGGGCAAAGGTCAGGATGGGAAGGTGAGTGCGTCGTTTCATATTGTCTTTCCCGTGTTGGCAGGACTGATACGCAATGCGGCGGTGCTCCCGTCGCCGCGAAGGCGGCCGGTCACTCCGGACCGACCGCTTCGTGGGCATCACGGTGCCCGTTGGATCACTCCGCCGCCTTGATCGGCGTATCGGGGGTGACGGGCAGGGCGGGCGCGCTCTCGCAGGCCTCGCGCACACCCTTGGCGTAATCCGGGTGGACCCGCTCCAGCACCGCGTACCAGCGTTCCTTCACCGCATCCGAACAGGGCGACATGGCCCCGGCCATGTTCTGGTGCAGACGCTCCCGCTCGGCATCGTTCAGCACGTCCTTGTACAGCGCGCGCGGCTGGACAAAGTCCACCTCCTCGACCTCCTGCGGATAGCGATAGGCCTCCGGGTCGATCTTCAGCGGCGGCTCCATCACCGAAGGGTCGGCGACGGGGGCGTCCTTGTACTGGTTGGGCTCATAGTAGGCATTGGAATTGCCGCTGTCGTTCTGGAAGAACCGCATCGCGCCGTCCTTGTGGTAGTGTCGCACGCCCGATTGCGGCGCGTTCGCGGGCAGGGCCTCGTAATGCGTCCCAAGACGGTAGCGATGCGCATCCGCATAAGACCAGACCCGTGCCTGCAACATCTTGTCAGGCGAGAATCCGATACCCGGCACGACGTTGGACGGCGAGTAGGCGGCATTCTCGACGAACTGAAAATAGTTCTCCGGCACGGTGTGCATTTCCAGTTCGCCCACCTCGATCAGCGGGTAGTCACCATGCGGCCAGACCTTCGTCAGGTCGAACGGGTTGAACGCGCAGTTCGCCGCGTCCTCTTCCTCCATGACCTGAATGTACATGGTCCACTTCGGGTGCTTGCCTTCGTGGATCATGTTCCAGAGATCCTCGGTATAGCTTTCCCGCGTCTCTCCGATCAGCTTCTTCGCTTCCTCGTTGGTGTAGGTCTCGTGGCCCTGCTGGGTCTTGAAGTGGAACTTCACCCAGACCCGCTCGCCCGCGTGGTTCCACATGGAATAGGTGTGCGAGCCATAGCCGTTCATATGCGCCGGGTTCTTCGGAATCCCCCGGTCCGACATCAGGATCGTCACCTGATGCACCGATTCCGGCTGTCCGGCCCAGAAGTCGAACATGGCCTCGGGCGAGCGCAGGTTGGTCTTTGGGTGGCGCTTTTGCGTGTGGATGAAATCCGGGAACTTGTAGGCGTCGCGGACAAAGAACACGGGCGTGTTGTTGCCCACCATGTCCCAGTTGCCTTCCTCGGTGTAGAACTTCAGCGAGAAACCCCGCACGTCGCGCTCTGCATCGGCGGCACCGGCCTCGCCAGCGACCGTAGACCAGCGGGACAGCACGTCACAGGTGTTGCCGACCGCCGAGAATAGCTTGGCCCGGGTGTATTTGGTGATGTCATGGGTGACGGTAAAAGTGCCCTGAAGACCCCAGCCCTTGGCGTGGACCGTGCGCTCGGGGATGCGCTCGCGGTTCTGGTGGGCAAGTTTCTCGATAAGCTGGTAGTCCTCCAGCAGCACCGGACCGCGGGCGCCCGCGGTCTTGGACGTCTCGTTGGTGGGCACGGGCGCGCCGGCCGAGGTGGTCTGAACGGGGCGGCTGCTCATCTGCGGTTTGTCGGACATGCTGGCTTTCCTTTCGGGTGTGGTTGTCCGACCAACGGGGCGGGCGTCGATCCGTTCCATGAAACTTTGCGGAAGCCGCGATAGGCTGGGGTTATCGGTTTCGCCGTGCCTGCGGCCCGGCGACCGGCGCGCCCCCTGGCGGGGGCGCGCATGGGGGGAAGCGCTGCTTCCCCCCAACCCCCATCGCGGTATTTTCATCAAGATGAAGCAGGTCGCCGGTGGCTTCATCATGCGTGGGACGCAAGGCCGAACTGTGTGATGCGCGGGGTGGATTTGTTGCGCCGACAGGCGTAGGAGGGGGCAATCTGCTTTTGCGAGAGGCTCCGAGCCATGCGTGACCTGAAGATCCCCGGCGAACGTCACCCCGAAAAGGCGCATCGCCCCGACAATGCCCAGCCGAAGAAACCGGACTGGATCCGGGTCAAGGCGCCCGGCGGCGAGGGCTATGCCCAGACGCGGCGGATCATGCGCGAGCACAACCTCGTGACGGTCTGCGAAGAGGCGGGCTGTCCCAACGCCGGTGAATGCTGGAACCAGGGTCACGCCACCATGATGATCATGGGCGAGGTCTGTACCCGGGGCTGTACCTTCTGCAACGTCGCCACCGGGCGGCCCGATGCGCTGGACGTATTCGAGCCGGGGCGCGTGGCCGATGCGGTGCAAAAGCTGGGGCTGAACCACGTGGTCATCACCTCTGTGGATCGTGATGATCTGGAGGACGGCGGGGCCGAGCATTTTGCCCAGACCATCCGCGCCATCCGTCACCGCGCCCCCGGCACCACGATCGAGATCCTGACCCCGGATTTCCTGAAATGCACCCCCGAGGTGCTGGAGATTGTCGTCGCGGCCAAACCGGATGTCTTCAACCACAACCTCGAGACCGTGCCGGGCCTTTACCCGACGGTGCGGCCCGGGGCGCGGTATTTCCACTCGCTGCGCCTGCTGCAGCGGGTGAAGGAACTGGACCCGTCGATCTTTACCAAGTCCGGCATCATGGTGGGCCTTGGCGAGGATGCGCAGTCCGTGCGGCAGGTCATGGACGACATGCGCGCCGCCGACGTGGATTTCCTGACCATCGGCCAGTATCTGCAGCCGACGCCAAAACACCACCGCGTCGACCGCTTTGTCACGCCCGAGGAATTCGCGGCCTATGAAAAGGCGGCCATGGGCAAGGGCTTCCTCATGGTTTCGGCAACACCGCTGACGCGGTCTTCGTACCATGCGGGCGACGACTTTGCCCGCCTGCGCGCGGCGCGCGAGGCCAAGCTGGCGCAGAACTAGTCGCTTCTGGCGCAAACAGATCGGGCCAACGTGACTGGCCCGTTATTTCGTCTCTCCGACAGTGAAGTGTCATGAAGCGCGGGGCACCCTTTCCCCGTATTCAACCACTTTTATTTTGGAGAAAACAGCACGTTACGAACATCATTGATTGCACTCGCCCTGCTGGCGGGCACCACGGCGCAGGCTTTTGATCTGACCAGCCCGGATTTTGCCGAGGGCGGTGATATTGCCATGAAACACGTGGCCGACGTGTTCGGCTGCACGGGGAAACGTCTCTCCCGCCCTAGAATGGTCCGGTGCGCCCGAGGGCACCGGGGCCTTTGCGCTGATGGTGCATGACCCCGACGCGCCGACCGGTGGCGCGGGCTTCTGGCACTGGATCGTGGTCAACATCCCCGGCGATGCCACGTCACTGGCGCAGGGGGACATGCCCGAAGGCGCCACCGTTCTGGCCAATGACTACGGGGCCGAAGCCTGGGGTGGCCCGTGCCCGCCCGAGAGCGATGATCCGAATCGCTACAACTTTACGCTCTATGCGCTGCCCGGGCCCATGGATGTCTCTGGCGCACAGTCGAAGGCAGTTGTCGGCTTCATGGTGAACGCCACTGCCACGGCCAAGGCGACCCTGACCGGCAAGTTCGGACGCTGATTGCAAAGGGCGCGCCTGTGCGGGGGCGCGCCCTTTGCGACGGGATCACTCCGCTGCCGGCAGCGCCTTTACATAGGCCGCGACGGCCTGCCGGTCCTCGGCGCTCAGCTTCGAGAAGTTGTCCACCACCTCGGCCATATGCCCGCCGACGCTGTCGTAATCGGGGGTGAACCCGGTTTCGAGGTAATAGGAGATGTCCTCGGCGGACCAACTCAGCTTGTCCGGGGTCAGCGCGGGGATGGTCCCTTGCCCCGACGGGTTCGGTGCCCCCGCCAGCCAGCGCGATGTGTCCAGACCCCCCAACGCATTGCGCGGCGTATGGCATTCGCCGCAATGGGCGAGCGTTTCCACCAGGTAACGCCCGCGGTCCTCCGCCTCCGGCATCACGTATTGATCGGTGAAGAACAGCAGCTTCCAGCCGCCAAGGCTGCGGCGGATGTTGAACGGAAATCCCACGTCATGCGGTTTTGACGCGACATCCGACGGGGGCAGGGTCTGCATGTAGGCCCAAAGGTCGGCCACATCCTGCGCACGCATCTTGGTGTAAGCGGTGTAGGGGAAGGCGGGGTAGAGGTGCTCTCCCTCTCGGCCCGTGCCTTGCGTCACTGCATCCGCGAATTCCGTCAGCGTCCAGCCGCCCAGACCCTCGCCCGATGGCGAAATGTTCGGCGCGTAGAACGTGCCAAAGTCCGAGGCAAAGGGCTGCCCGCCCGCCAGAATCAGCTTGTCCTCCGCCTCGGGTGCATGGTGGCACGAGGCGCAGCCCGCCGCCGTGAACACCGTCTCGCCGCGCGCAGCATCACCCGTCAGCCCGTCGAACGCCACCTCATCCACATGAGACGGCGCGGTCAGCCACCATGCAACCCCGGCGGCGACCACCGCCACCGGGACCAATACCTTGACGATGCGCATTTATTCCGGCGCGCGGTAGGTGTCGTGGCAGGCCTTGCAGGCGCCGCCCAGCGGACCCATGGCCGGGCCGATGGCTTCCTGCCCACCGGCGGCCGCCGTCTGCAGACCCTTCGCCGCGGTGCCCAGATCCGCCCACTTCGACTCAAAGTCCGCCCAGTTTTCCCAGATGCTCGGCTGCGCGCGGGTTTCGTCGATCGACATGTTGTCCGAGCCCTCGGGGAACAGCGTCGCCTGATGGACCATCGACACGCCGACGATGGAATCCGCCGCCGCCTGCGCCGCCGCGGCGTCATAGGGCACCGATCCCTTCGCCATGCCGCCCAGCACGCCCAGGTTCAGCGCGAGGATGTTGAACTGGCCCTTGCGGCCCTCCAGCGCGCGGTTCTCTTCGGCCAGTGCGCCGGTGGCAAGCGTCGCCAGCACGGCAACAGCGGTAATCACCTTTTTCATGGAAAGTCTCTCCCTGTTATCAATCTCAGCCGGTCCACCATGACCGCCGCATGTAACGATCACATTCCGGTTGTATCCCCAGTGAGGAACAATCCTTCCCCAAAGGCAAGCCGCGAGTGCCTGATCAGACCTCAGTCTGACGCATCCGTGAACCGCACCTTGCCGATGAAGGGCAGGTTCCGGTTCCGTTGGGCAAAGTCGATGCCGTAGCCCACCACGAACTCATCCGGGATGTCGAAACCGATCCAGTCGGCGCGGAAATCCACTTCGCGGCGCGAGGGCTTGTCCAGCAGCGCGATGGATTTCAGCCGCTTCGGGTGGCGGCTCTCCAGCAGGTGAATCACATGGCTCAGCGTGTGGCCGGTGTCGACGATATCCTCGACCACCAGCACGTCGCGCCCTTCGATCCCCGACCGCAGGTCCTTGAGGATACGCACCTCGCGGCTCGATTCCATGCCGTCGCCGTAGCTCGACGCCTCGAGGAAATCGACCTCCACGTCCAGCTTCAACTCGCGCACCAGATCGGCGATGAACACGAAGGACCCGCGCAAGAGGCCGACCACCACCAGCTTGTCCGTATTGTCGAACTCGCGCTTGATCTCGGCGGCCAGCGCCTCGATCCGGGCCGCGATGGCCTTGGCGCTGATCATTTCATCTACGACATATGGACGCTTCTGACCGGATTCTGCCATGACAACCCCTTGATTTCTCGCGCGCAGCATACGACATGCTGGCCCATTGTCACCTGAAGAAGCCCGATGCCCAAGCACTCCGAGACCCGCAAACTGCCCTATACCGCGCAACAGATGTACGATCTGGTGGCGGATGTGGCAAATTATCCGAAGTTCCTGCCTTGGACGGCAGCGGCGCGGATCAGGTCGCGCGAACAGGTGGGCGACCACGAGGTGATGCTTGCGGACCTCGTGATCTCCTTCAAGGTCTTCCGAGAGAAGTTCGGCTCCAAGGTCACGCTCTACCCCGACGACATGCGCATCGACACGGAATACCTCGACGGTCCGTTCCACCATCTGATCTCCAACTGGGGGTTCAAGGACGTGGACGGCGGCTGCGAGGTCTCCTTTGCGGTCGATTTCGAGTTCAAGAACCGCATCCTGCAGGGCGCGGCGGGCATGTTCTTCTTCGAGGCGATGCAGCGAATCGTGCGCGCCTTCGAGCGACGGGCCGAGGAACTCTACGGCTGACACTTATTTCCAAACGGGCGGTTAACCCTGTCGCGGAAATCGCAGGGGTCTGCCCGATTTGAGTCACATTTGAGGATCATTTCCGGTCTCCCGGTCAGATGCTTCGCTCTCCGCGATGCCACAGAAGGAGTCCAAGATGATCGACCCGACCACCACGGCGGTAACGGCTTCGCTCTACGCCGCGCGCGTCGCCCCGCCCGAGCAGAAGCTCGCAGAGGTCAAACCCGATCCCACGCCGCCAAAGCCCATGTCGGCCGCGGGCGATGTGCCAAATCTCGCCGCCATGGGGATTTATTCCAACCCCACCGCAACCAGCGGCGCGCCCGGTCAGGCCGAGGACACCGCGACCGAGAACAACGGCAAGCGCGAGTACAACGACGCCGTCACCCAGATCCGCAAGCTGGCGATGCTCAAGGCGGCCACCTCCTACGCGCAGGCCGGGGCCGTGACCGTGCCTCCGGTACAACCCGTGGTAAACGCAGCGGTGTAAGCAAAACGGGCAGGCGGCCTGAACATTTCGTTAACTAATCAGAACGAATCCTGACACGAATTCCGGCACTTGCCCCCTTTTGGCCCGATTCCGAAGGCATCCCTAACGGACGAGTGACATAGCTTACGAAGGGATGAACAGATGCCTTCACTGTTTTCGATACCGACATACGCGCCGGGGGCATCGCTGCCGCCGCGCTCGGTGCAGGAACTGGATCGCACACCCGCCGCGCAGTCGCGCGAGGCAGCCAGCGGCGCGGCTTTCCGCGATGCGCCTCAGGGGGCTGGGGCTCCGGCAGCCACCGGCGCCACGGCAGAACCCACGGCGGCCCAGCCGCAACCCTCGGCCCCTCCGGTGGTCTCCACGTCTCAGGCTGCGAAACTGACCGCGACGGTCATCACGCTTCAGGCCCGCGACGAGGCCGCGACCCAAAAGGAAGAGGACATCGAGGCCCGCGAGACGCAGGCAGAAGCCATCCGCGAGGCCGCCGAACCGCGCGGCACCGAACAGCAAACCGTTGAAATCCGCGAGAAACGCGCCGAGATGCGCGAAGAGGACGGCCCGGCGAACGCCCTGGCGGGCGACCCGGTCGAGGCCGATCCCGCGCGACAGGCGGCCGAGAAATATCGTGACGCCAATGAGACGACCTCCGCTGCCGATCCCGGTCGGCTCCTGATGGACGCCTGATCGCATTTGCACCGCGCCACGACCGCGGCCAGCCAGCGCCAATGGGACAGCGACTCAGCAGGTTGGGCATTGCCTGTCCGCTGGTCCCGGCCCTCGCGGGCGCGTCAAGTTGCCTCTCCGGGCGCGGTCTTTGACCGGCGCCCCCCCCGCGTTGTGCTTTGGGATTTGTTTCAAAGCCTCGGACCGCAGGCATTCCATTTGGTCTGCCGTTCGACATAACCTCCGTGAACAATGTCTTGCCGGAGGCCGCCCATGTCCCTGATCGACCAAATCCTTGCCGTCTCCCGCGCCGCGACGGAGGATGCTCGCGCCCGTGCCGTCATGCGCCTGTCACTGCTCGACTGGCTCGCTTGCGGCATTGCCGGACAGGACGAGCCTGTCGCCGTTGCCACCCGCGCCCTGATCTCGGACGAAGGTGGGGCAGGGCAGGCGACACTGTTCGGCGGAGCGCGCGCCCCGGCCCGTGCCGTGGCCCTTGCAAATGGGGCCGCCTCGCACGCGCTCGATTATGACGACACCCATTTCGCCCATATCGGCCACCCGTCTGTCGCAGCGCTGTCCGCCGCCATGGCCGTGGGAGAGCGCGAACGCGCGCCGCTCTCCCGCATCCTCGACGCGGCGCTTATGGGCTGCGAGGCGTCGATCCGGTTTGGCGTACTGTTCGGGCGCTCGCATTATCAGGTCGGCTTCCACCAGACCGCCACCGCCGGTGCCTTCGGCGCGACTGTTGCGGCGGGGCATATCCTCGGTCTGACCGACGCGCAGATGCGCCACGCCCTGTCGCTGGTGTCCACCCGCGCCGCCGGCCTGAAATCGCAGTTCGGCACCATGGGCAAACCCTTCAACGCCGGGATTGCCGCCTCGAACGGGGTCGAGGCTGCGCTGCTCGCCTCTCACGGTTTCACCTCCAACCCCGAGGCGCTGGACGGCGTGAACGGTTTCCTCGCCACGCATCACTGCGACGGCACCGCCGACCAGCCCACTACGCCGTTCATGACGTCGATCAGCCACAAGTACCACGCCTGCTGCCACGGCCTGCACGCCACGCTCGAAGCCCTCGCAACCCTGCCGCGCCCTGACCCCGCGCAGATCACCGCCATCACGATCACCACCCATCCGCGCTGGCTGACCGTCTGCAACATCCCCGAGCCCAGCACAGGCCTTCAGCTGAAGTTCTCCTACCGCGCCATCGCCGCCGCCGCGCTGCTTGGCCACGAAACCGCCGCGCTCTCTACCTACACCGACGCCCTCTGCGCTGACCCTGCGCTCATCCACCTCCGCGACCGCACCACCGTCCACCACGACGCCACGCTCAGCGAAACCGAATCCCTCGTCCGGATCGACACCGCGGCAGGGGCTTTCGAGGCACACCACGACCTCGACGCGCCCCAGCCGCTCGAACAGCGCGCCGACCGCCTCCTGGGTAAGGCCGCAGCCTTGCTTGGCACCAGCAAGGCGCACCAGCTCTGGCAGGCGATCGAGACGCAAAACCTGCACGAAATTACCGGACAAATGTAAAACGGGCCCCGAAGGGCCCGCTTTCGTCCTCAAAATGCCCTTCCCTCAGGAGGCATGATCGTATGCCCGCTCGCCGTGGACCATCAGGTCCAGACCGTTGACCTCGGTCTCGGCATCCACGCGCAACGGCGTCACGGCCTTCACGACAAAGATCAGCACCACCGTCATCACCGTGGTGAACACGCCGACAATCGCCAGCGATCCCAACTGCGCGGCCCAGGTCCCGGCGCCAAACACCGCGATCATGATCGTGCCGAAAATGCCGCCCACGCCGTGCACCGCAAAGACATCCAGTGTGTCGTCGATCTTCAGCTTGTTGCGGATCAGGTTCACCGCTTCCTGGCACAGGATGCCCGCGATCAGGCCGATGATGAGCGCCTGCACCGGGGTCACGAAACCCGACGCCGGGGTGATCGAGGCCAGACCCGCGATGGTCCCGGTCACGATACCCACCAGAGAGGCCTTGCCGAACTTGATCTTTTCCCACAGCGCCCAAGTCAGCGAAGCCGCCGCCGCCGAGATATGCGTCACGGTCATCGCCATGGCCGCGCCACCGTCTGCCGCCAGCTGCGAACCGCCGTTGAAGCCGAACCAGCCGACCCACAGCATGGACGCGCCGATCATGACGTATCCGGGGTTGTGAGGCGGCTTGGAATGGTCCTTGCGCGGGCCGAGGAAGACCGCGATCAGCAGCGCCGCCAAACCGGCCGTTTCGTGCACCACGATGCCGCCCGCGAAATCCTTCACGCCGGTCTCGCCAAAGATGCCACCATCCGCCAGGAAACCGCCGCCCCAGATCCAATGCGTCACCGGCGCGTAGACCGCCAGCATCCACAGCGCCGAGAACAGCAGTACAAAGCCAAAGCCGATCCGCTCCACGTATGCACCGACGATCAGCGCCGGGGTGATGATGGCAAAGGTCATTTGAAACGCGAAAAACAGCACTTCGGGGATGGTCCCGGCCACGGTGTCCGCGTCGATGCCGTTCAGGAACATCTTGCCCAGCCCGCCCCAATAGGCCCCTTCGCCGCCAAAGGCGATCGAATAGCCCGCGACAAACCACAGGATGCTCATCAGACACGCGATGGCGTAGCAATGCATGAAGACGCTCAGCACATTGCGTCCGCGAACCAGACCACCGTAGAACAGGGCGAGGCCCGGCAGCGTCATGAACAGCACCAGTGCCGTTGCGACGATGATCCAGGCGGTATCCGCTCCAACCATGAAGTTCTCCTTCCCTCGTAGGCGCCCGACGGCGCGCATTCTTGTCCGTGCGCGCCTATGCGGGGATTCTTCCGCACGACAAACGGTCAATTGAGTTTCAGGGCGGTTATTTGGTTGGCATTTTGCAAATAGCCCGGTCTATGGGCTGAATATTCAGTTAATGCCCAATGATTGTGCGATTCATGTATGGTGATAAATTAGGGTTTCGGTAAGCAGAGGTGGAAATTTCTGCCTAATAATTCATCACGCATTGGGCCGGTCTTTCGCCCGACTTAGCATTCCTCGTCTCGCGTTTCGCGCGAAACCTGTCACCGGCATGCATCCGACTCATCGTATCCGCCCCGGTTAACGCGGCGAACGATGGTTAACAACCGGCCGGAAAACCGGGGAAAACCGGCCGGTCGCGTAAAAGAAGGGTTAAAATTCCAGCGCCCTCAGGACCATTTCCAGCGCGTGCTGCGTCGCTGCTTCGCGCACATTCGCCCGCCCAAGCGCACCGTGCTCGATGGTCTCGGACCGCGTTCCGGCCACACTGCTGACTGCGTAACAGACCCGGCCTTCGGGCTTGAACTCCGATCCTCCGGGGCCAGCGATGCCGCTGATCGCCACCGCCACATCGGCCTGCGCCGCGCGCCGCGCGCCCTCCGCCATCTCGCGCGCGACCTCCTCGGAGACCGCGCCATGCGCGTCCAGCGTCTCGGTCCGCACGCCCAGCATCTCATGTTTGGCCTGATTGGAATAAGTGACAAAGCCCCGCTCAAAGATCGCTGACGACCCGGCCAAATCAGTGATGGCCGCCGCGACCTTTCCGCCGGTGCAGCTTTCGGCACAGGTCACAGTTTTCCCGTCTTTCGACGCCTTATCAAGTATTTGCGATGCGATGCTCACATCAAGAATCCATGCGCGAGTCCTGCCAGGACGATCGACACCACGGCGGCAAAGACCCCGGCAATCACGTCATCCAGCATCACGCCCATGGCATCGCCCCGCGCATCTGCGCGGCCCACCAGCCAAGGCTTCCAGATATCGAACAGGCGGAACAGGACGAAGCCGGACACCCAGCCCGGCCACAGCCGCCAGACTTCGACACCCATCATGCCCGCGCCATAGGCGACCGGGAAGAGTGCGATCCACTGGCCGACCACCTCGTCAATCACGATCCAGGACGGGTCATGATCCCCGGTTTTCGTAAGCGATTCCGTGGCCTTGAGCCCGATCACAAAAACCACGACCGATAGTGCCAGGAGCAGCCAAAAGCCACCCAACAGGATGATCCCATAGGCCACCGGCAGAGCCGCCAGCGAGCCCCAGGTGCCCGGTGCCGGCTTCAGAAAGCCCACGCCAGCGAAAGAGGCGACCCACTTCATGACGCCACCAGCGTGGCGGTCGCGATGGCGGCGATGCCTTCCTCGCGGCCGGTAAAGCCCAGTCGTTCCGAGGTCGTCGCCTTGACCGAGATGCGCGTTGCGTCCAAACCCATGATGCGTGCCATTTCCTGTGTCATTTCAGCGGCATGCGGGCCGACCTTCGGGCGTTCGCAAATGATCGTCACGTCGATGTTGCTGATCGTGAAGCCATTTGCACGCGCCAAGTCGACCGCATGTTTCAGAAATATCTCGGAGGCCGCGCCTTTCCACTGTGGATCGCTGGGAGGGAAGTGTCGACCGATGTCGCCCTCTGCCATGGCCCCATACAGCGCATCCGTGACGGCGTGCATCGCCACATCGGCGTCCGAGTGTCCCTTCAGTTTGCGGTCATGCGGGATGCGCACCCCGCACAGGATGACATGGTCACCGTCCTCAAAGGCATGTACGTCGTAGCCGTTGCCCAGTCTTACATCCATATCGCCTCGTAACAGTTTGCTTGCGCGCGAGAAATCCTCGGGCGTCGTGATCTTCATGTTGCGTTCAGAGCCGGGTACGATGCTCACCGGCAAGCCTGCCGCGCGGGCAACCTCTACGTCGTCGGCGCTTGGTAACCTGTGGGCGCGATGCGCCGCAAGGATCGCGTCAAAGTGAAACCCCTGCGGGGTTTGCGCGCGGTACAGCCCCGCGCGGTCGCGTACCCCGGTGACCAGCCCTTCGGCGCCGGTCCATAGCGCATCGGTGACGGCCAGCGCTGGTGCAGCGCATGGCGCATTTTGCAATGCAACCAATACGTTGTCGACCACCTCCGCCGGTATGCAGCAGCGCGCCACGTCGTGGATAAGGACGCTGTCGAAGCCTTCGTTCTCCAGCGCTTCCAGCCCCAGCCGCACCGAGTCGCTGCGCTCGTGGCCGCCATCCACTAACAGTACATCGAGTCCGGCGCATACCTCTGTGGCGATCTCTCGGTCGTCCGGATGCACCACCATTACGAGCCGCCCGAACGGGGCCATGGCTTCGATCGTCCATCGTGCTACGGCTTTTCCGGCAAGCCTCTGCCACTGTTTCGGCAGCACCCCACCAGCCCGGGTCCCCCGTCCTGCGGCAACGATGAGGATGGCTGTGTTCATGCGACTGAAATCCCTAGTTTTCCTGTTCATAAGCGGCACGGTCGCAAGGCGCAATTGCTGACGTGATTGATTAAAAAATGTGCGTTTGCACGCGCATGTGGCGCAATACCCCGAGGAAACATTGAAGAATTACAAGGGAGAGGCTACTTCGGGCTTGTAACGACGCAGATCTGCTTTGACGCACAAGGACTAGGCATTTGCCTTTCGCCATCGGACAACGCCCCATCGATCCACCGGTCATGCTGGCCCCTCTCGCAGGAATCACCGACTTGCCGTTTCGCAATTTGGTCTCGCGCTTTGGTGCGGGTCTTGTGGTGTCAGAAATGATCGCATCGGGTGAGTTCCTGACCGCGCGTCCCGGTACGCGGGAAAAGGCGGAGTTGGGCGCGCAGATCGAGAATACGTCGGTGCAGATTGCCGGTCGCGAGCCGGGCCCCATGGCCGAAGCGGCCCGGATGGTAGCCGACATGGGCGCCAGAGTCATTGACATCAACATGGGCTGCCCGGCCAAGAAGGTCACCGGGGGCTGGTCAGGTTCGGCGCTCATGCGGGCGCCAGACCACGCGCTCAAGCTGATTGAGGCCGTGGTCGAGGCAGTCGACGTGCCCGTGACCTTGAAAACGCGGCTGGGCTGGGATGATGCCTCCCTGAATGCGCCGGAGCTAGCCAAGAAGGCGGAATCCGCCGGTGTCCGCATGGTTGTGATCCATGGCCGTACACGCTGCCAGTTCTACAAGGGGCGGGCCGACTGGAAGGCCATACAGGCGGTCAAGGACGCAGTTGATATTCCGGTGGTGGCCAATGGCGATATCGTCGACGGTTTTTCGGCGCGGGACGCACTTGGGCTGTCTGGCGCGGATGGCGTCATGGTGGGGCGCGGTGCTCAGGGAGCACCTTGGGTGCTGGCGCAGATCTCAGCCGATATTTTTGGCGGAACGCCGCCGGTTATTCCTGAAGGGGACGATCTGATTTCAATGATTTCAGAACACTACGAGGCGATGTTGAGTTTTTACGGATCTCAGTTGGGTAACCGTGTCGCGCGCAAGCATCTGGGTTGGTACATGGATCGTGCGGGTACACCCGCCGACGTGAGGCAGGCAATTCTGACCGAGCGGAACACCACACGAGTGCTGCATCTGTTGCCGGATGCAATCGCGCGTCGCGACATGGCGGTGGCGTGATGGCCGAGAACATGGACATGATGATCTGGTCGTCGCTTCCGGTGCCTGCGATCCTGATCGACGCCGACGAACGCATCGCAGACCTCAATCCCGCCGGTGAGGGCTTTCTGAACAACTCGGCCAAATGGCTGCAAGGGCAACCAGTTTGGGATCGCCTCGCTGTGGATGCACCGCTCGAGGAAAGCCTCAAGCGCGCGCGGGAACATGGCACGCCATTGTTCGTCAACGATGTGGATGTTGGCACCGGTGCGCGTCCGCCCCTTGTCTGCAATCTTCAAATTGCTCCGGTAATGGGGCGCGATGGCTGGATGGTCATGCTGATTTCGCCACGCGAGCTGGCTGGTCGCATGACGCAGTCCCACAGTGTGAAATCCGCAGCCAAATCGGCCATCGGTATGGCCGAAATGTTGGCCCACGAGATCAAGAACCCTCTGGCGGGGATAACAGGTGCAGCCCAATTGCTGAGCATGAACCTGCCGCAGGAAGATCTCGAACTCACCGACCTTATCGTTGCCGAGACGCGCCGCATCGTGAAATTGCTGGAGCAGGTCGAGCAGTTCGGCAACCTCAGTGCACCTGATCGGCGTGAAGTGAACATTCACGATGTTCTGGACCGCGCGCGGCGGTCTGCGCTCCTGGGTTTTGGCGCCCATATGAAGATCATCGAGGACTACGATCCATCTCTGCCAATGGCTTGGGGAGATCCGGATCAACTGCTGCAAGTGGTTCTCAATCTTGTAAAAAACGCGTCTGAGGCGGCCGATTCGATAAACGGTGGCACGATCACCCTGCACACTTACTACGAGCACAGCTTCCGTCTCCGCCGCGCCGACGGCTCCGGTCAGACGCTGCCGCTTCAGATCGAGATCATTGATGATGGTCCCGGCCTGCCAGAGGCAATCAAGGGGGACATCTTTGATCCCTTCGTGTCGGGTAAGGAGAACGGCACGGGCCTTGGGCTCGCCTTGGTGTCCAAGATCATTTCCGACCATGACGGCTGGATTTCGGTGGAGTCCGTCCCCGGCCGCACGGTCTTTCGCATGTCGCTGCCCCGGGCGCCCCGGGCGAAGAAGGAGAGCAATTGATGGACGGCACCGTACTCGTCGCCGATGACGACCGCACGATCCGCACCGTTTTGACCCAGGCGCTGACGCGCGCGGGCTGCAAGGTGCATGCAACCTCTTCCCTCACGACGCTCATGCGATGGGTCGGCGAGGGCAAGGGCGACGTGGTCATCTCGGACGTCATGATGCCGGACGGCAACGGACTGGAAATGCTTCCAAAAATCGCGGAGGACCGTCCGGGGCTGCCGGTGATCGTGATATCGGCGCAGAACACAATCATGACCGCCATCCAGGCTGCCGAGGCAGAAGCCTACGATTACCTGCCCAAGCCCTTCGACCTGCCTGACCTTATGAAGCGGACGGCCAAGGCACTGGAAAACCGGGGTCGGGCGCCGCGGCGCGAAGAGCAGGTGGTCGGAGCGGATGAGCCTGACGAACTGCCGCTGGTGGGTAAGACGCCAGCGATGCAGGCCCTGTACCGGTTGGTGGCCAAGGTTATGAACACCGACCTGCCGGTGCTGATTACAGGCGAGAGCGGAACCGGGAAGTCCCTGATCGCCAAGGCGCTGCATGACTTTTCGGATCGCCGCACACTGCCATTCGTCACGGTCACTGCAAGCGACCTGTCGGATCTCGACGGTCCGGCACGGGTTCTGGCCAGAGTGAAGGGCGGCACAATTCTGATCGACGAGATTGCGGACGTGCCCGACGAAATTCAGGCTCGTATTGTGCGCATGATGGATGTACCGGGCGATCACGTTCCCCGTTTCCTCGCTTCCAGCCAATTGGACCCGCAGTCGTTGATCGAAGGTGGCAAGGTGCGTCAGGATCTGTTCTATCGCCTTGACGGGGCGGCGATCCAAGTGCCGTCTTTGCGTGAGCGGGTCGAGGATATTTCCTTGCTGACGGAGCACTTCCTTGCTCGTGCGGAGCGCGAGGGTGCCCCCAAGCGTTGGCTGTCGGAAGGGGCGCAGGACCTGTTCCGCGTATACAGCTGGCCCGGCAACGTTCGGCAGTTGGAAAACGCGGTACGTCGGCTGTCGCTGACGTCGCGTTCCGAAGAAATCACCCGTGCGGAAGTTGAAGCAGTTCTGGGCAACCAGCCGGAGACCGGTCCGGTGCTGCGCGGCGGGGACAGTGACAAGCTGGGTGAAAGCGTTGCGCGGCATTTGCGTCGATATTTCGATCTCCACGGCGCCATGCTGCCGCCGCCGGGGCTGCACGGTCGTATCGTCCGAGAAGTCGAGGCGCCCCTGATCGAAATCGCACTGGAGGCAACCGGCGGAAATCAGGCGAAATGTGCCGACCTTCTTGGCATCAATCGCAATACTTTGCGCAAGAAGATCACCGACCTCGATATTCGCGTGACACGGCGGCGCAAGTTGATGTAAAAAGACCACAGTAGGTGTGACCCCGCCGCAATGGTCCGGAAGGTTTCGGTTCAGCATGGTGAGAAGGCGCACGATATATGGCGGTCTTCGCACGGCGACCTGCAAAGCAGGCGCGCGATGCGATACATTGACGAGGGTAGGCTGTGGCCACGCGGGCACGTATTACCTTCCGGTCTCCGACGTGGGAGTTTCTCATGCGGATGCGCCGGAAGCGGTGGTTCAACAACCTCATGACCCTTTTGCTGGTCGCGTTGGGGCCAGTGCTGGCGCTTGCAACCTTCATGGTTCTGGGCCCCCTGGATCAAGGCTCTTCGACGCTCAGCCTTCGTCTGGTTTTGTTGGCAGACCTCGTCTACGTGCTGCTGCTCGCTGGGCTGGTTCTTGCTCGGGTGGCGCGGATGGTTGCTGCGCGGCGACAACAGTCCGCCGGGTCACGCTTGCACCTGAGGCTGACGGCGGCTTTTGTGCTGATGGCACTTCTGCCCACGATCACTGTCGCCGTCTTCGCGGTCCTGACGATCAATATCGGCTTGGAAACATGGTTTTCGACACGGGTTCAGAACGTTGTCGGTGCCTCGCGCGCGGCTGCCGAAGCCTACGAGGCGCAGACCCGGGACGGTTTGGTGCAGGATGCGCAGGCTTTGGCGGATTACCTAGACGCCAACCGCAGAGCGACGGTGATCGTCGATGATGGTGCGTTGCGCCGATTGCTTGGGCAGGGGCAGGCGCAGATCCAGCGTGGACTTGCAGAGGCATTCGTTGTCGATGGTGCCGGTGAAATCCGGGCGAGAGGCGAGCGGTCCTATCTGTTTGACTTCGAAAAGCCCGCAGCCGGAGATTTTTCCGATGCAGATGAGACGGGTGTCGCTGTCATTCGCGACTATGACATCAATGAGTTGCGGGCTTTGGTGCCGTTGAAGGCCTTCGTGGACAGATACCTTTACGTCAGCCGGGAGGTTGATGGTGCGATCCTGAACCTTCTGGACGAGACGCAGGAGACCGCGCGCTTCTACCAGCAACAGGAAAGCGAGCGTGGTCGGCGGTTGTTTGACTTTGCGCTGTTGTACCTTGGGTTTGCCGTGCTGCTGATCCTTGCGGCGACGCTTGCGGGGCTGTGGTTCGCCGAGCGCCTGTCACGTCCCGTCGGGCGTCTGGCCGGGGCCGCTCAGGAAGTGGGCGCGGGAGATTTGGACGTCCAGGTGCCGGAGGAGGAAACCGACGACGAGATCTCCATGCTCGGACGCTACTTCAACCAGATGACCCGGCAGCTGAAGGTCCAGCGCGAGACGCTGCTGGAGAACACCCGCCAGATCGAGCGCCGCCAGCGGCTGTTCGACTCGGTGCTGACCTCGGTGACGTCGGGCGTGGTGGGTCTGGACCCCGATGGCAAGGTGACCTTCGTCAACCGCTCGGCGGAGCGCCTGCTGGGCTGGCATGAAACCCATCGCACCGACCCGATCATGGTGGCGGTGCCGGAGTTCGGCGAGGTATTTGATCGCTTGCGGGCAGAGGGCCGCGAGATGGTGCAGCAAGAGGTCAAGGTCGTGCGTGAAGGGCGGCTGGAACACCTGCTGGTCCGTGTCTCGACCCGGCGCAGGCAGGACGCTAGCCTCGAGGGCTACGTGGTGGCCTTCGACGATGTGACCGACCTTGTCAGCGCGCAGCGCATGGCCGCCTGGGGCGACGTGGCGCGGCGCATCGCGCATGAGATCAAGAACCCGCTGACGCCGATCCAGCTGAGCGCCGAGCGCATCAAGCGCAAGTTCGGGCGCCAGCTGGACGAGGACGACGCGGACAAGCTGGAGGAGATGACCGGTGTCATCATCCGTCAGACCGACGGCCTGCGCCGGATCGTGGACGAATTTTCGAAATTCGCCCGCATGCCGGAACCTGAGCGACGCCCCGAGGACCTTGGTGACCTCCTACGCGGTGCGGTCCTCTTGCAGGACAGCGGCCAGCCCGGCGTGACCTTCAGGACGAAGATCACGCGTGACAAGATGGCGTCCGAGCTGGACGCGGGGATGATCGGGCAGGCCTTTACCAACCTGATCAAGAACGCGGGCGAGGCCACCGAAAGCCTGATCGCCAAGGGCGCGCCGGAGGGCTACGCGCCGCAGATCCGGGTCGAGGCCGAGGTGGACGGCACCGACGCGCTCATCCGCATCATGGACAACGGCATCGGCCTGCCCGAGGACCGCGCGCGGCTGTTCGAACCCTACGTGACAACGCGCAGCGAAGGCACGGGCCTGGGACTGCCCATCGTCAAGAAGATCATCGAGGAACATGGCGGCACGCTGTCTCTGGACGACGCGCCGCCGTTTACGGAGGGCGCCCATCGCGGCGCGATGGCGGTCATCCGGCTGCCGCTGAATCCTGTCGAAGCGCAGGCAACAAACACAACAGGCTTTGAGCACGAAACCATGGAGAAGACGGCATGAGCGATATTCTGATTGTCGACGACGAACGTGATATTCGGGAATTGATCGGGGACATCCTCGAAGACGAGGGCTACACCACTCGGCTGGCGGGCAATTCGAACGACGCCATGGCCGAGATCAACGCCGAACCCCCGGCGCTGCTGATCCTCGACATCTGGCTGAAGGACAGCAAGATGGACGGGATCGACATCCTGAAGTCGGTCAAGCGGGACAACCCTGACGTGCCGGTGGTCATCATTTCGGGCCATGGAAATATCGAAATCGCGGTCGCAGCCATCAAGCAAGGCGCCTATGACTTCATAGAGAAGCCGTTCAACATCGACCAGTTGCTGGTCGTGATACGCCGCGCCATGGAGGCGTCCATGCTGCGGCGCGAGAACCAGCAGCTCAAGCGCGGAGAAGTCAAACAGGCCGAGATGATCGGCGAAAGCGCTTCGTTCCGCGGGCTTGTGGCGCAATTGGACAAAGTGACGAAATCCAACGGACGGGTGATGCTGTCGGGGCCCGCAGGCTCGGGCAAGGAAGTCGCCGCGCGCTACATACATTCGAATTCAAACCGCGCCGGTGCGCCCTTCGTGACGGTGAACTGTGCTGGCGTGGAGCCAGATATGATGGAAGAGATGCTCTTCGGACGGGAATCCGCGAAGCGTGGCATCGAACCGGGGCTGCTGGAGCAGGCACATGGCGGCGTGATCTACTTTGATGAAGTGGCCGACATGCCGGTGGGCACCCAGTCGAAGATTCTGCGCGTTTTGGTGGACCAGCAGTTCCAGCGTGTCGGAGGTGCCGACAAGGTGCGGGTTGACCTGCGCGTTATCTCTTCGACTGGGCGCGACCTGCAAGAAGAGATCGCATTGGGACGTTTCCGCGAAGAGTTGTATCATAGGTTGAATGTTGTTCCGATCGCCGTACCGTCCCTGGCCGAACGGCGCGAGGACATCCCGGTCCTGGCGAAGCATTTCATTGAGTCTTGCAACTCAACGCAAGGTCTGCCGCTGCGGGAATTGACCGAGGATGCGGTGGCGCTCATGCAAACAATGACTTGGCCCGGAAACGTCCGCCAGTTGAAGAATTTGGTGGAGCGGGTGCTCATTCTCGGTGACGGCCACGGACCGATCGAAGCGCGGGAACTTCCGCAAGACGCCGGTCCGGAAACAGATGCCGAAGGACGTGTCGTGCTGTCGGGGACGCTGGCAACCCTTCCTTTGCGCGAGGCGCGTGAAGCATTCGAGCGCGAGTACCTACTAACGCAGATCAACCGCTTCGGCGGGAACATCTCGCGTACCGCGTCGTTTGTAGGCATGGAGCGGTCGGCGCTGCACCGAAAATTGAAGTCATTGGGCGTTGTGACCTCGGCCAAGGCGGGGTCGCGCTTCGCCCATGTCGACGAAGACCGGATGCAGGATGCCTCCTGAGACACTTGGGATGAAACCGATGAAATTCATCAGGACTGTCGCGGCTCTGCTTATGGCGGGGCTGGCAGCGGGGTGTTCGATGCCAGCGGTTGATACGCTTCAGCCGGACCTCGCGACGTCGGGGGCGGAAACACCGGAGGCGGCAAAGATCGCGGCACTCAAGGCGGATATTCTCGCGCTGGGGCCGGGGATTGACCCGGTGGAAGCGCAGCGGGTCGCAGAAACTGCGGTGCGAGAGCCGTTGCGTTGGGCCAAGGAATGGCAGGTTGTGGACCCGCCTCTGGTTCACAACATGAAAGTCAACCATGGCCTACGCCCACGTGGGCTATGCAAGGACTGGGCGGATGACCTGCAAGTCGCCATGTGGGGACTGAACTTGAAGACCATCGATCTCCATCGAGCCATTGCGAACTCGCGCAACGTCAAGTTGGAGCACTCGGTATTGATTGTATCGGCCAAGGGCGCGCCGATGGAACAAGGCATCGTGCTGGATCCTTGGCGGCAAGGCATGGGGCGCCTCTGGTGGTCCAAGACGCTGGAAGATCCTCGTTACCATTGGGACGCGCGCGAAGACGTTTTCGCTTGGAAACGGGAATGGAAGGCGCGTGTGGCAGAGGGGCGGTGACGCTTTGCTCTGAACGGATTGTCCTTGTTGGCTGCGATTTTTCGGCGAAAAATCGTTGGCCGCCGGATGCTGGGGCAATCCGGTAGGACCACTGGCGCGTTGGCGTTGACGACGGTAGGCGCGCGTGCCATGCCGTGGCAAAGGTTAGGGAAAGCGTCCATGAAGGTCATCATCTGTGGGGCGGGGCAGGTCGGTTGGCAGATTGCCCGTCACCTGGCGGGAGAACGCAACGACGTCACCGTCGTGGACAGCAATCCGGACCTCGTGCGTCGTGCGACGGATACGTTGGACGTGCAGGGGATCGCCGGGTTTGCGTCATACCCGGACGTTCTGGACCGGGCAGGGGCCCGAGACGCCGACATGATTATCGCCGCAACTCATTCGGACGAGGTCAACATGGTGACCTGTCAGGTCGCGCATTCGGTGTTTTCTGTACCACGCAAGATCGCCCGCCTCAGGGCGCAAAGCTATCTGACGGCGATTTACTCCGATCTCTATCGCCGCGATCATCTGCCCATCGATGTGGTCATCAGTCCCGAACGCGAGGTCGCAGAGGCTGCATTGCAGCGACTTTCCTCGCCGGTAGCGTTCGATGCGGAGAAGTTCCTCGACGGCAAGGCGCAGCTCATGGGGCTCGTGATCGACGAGGATTGCCCTATTGTGAACACGCCGCTGCGGCAGTTGTCAGACCTGTTTTCGACCCTACGGGCGGTTGTCGTGGGAGTACGGCGCGAGGGCACGCTGTTTGCACCCGAAAGCGGCGACCAGCTGTTTCCGGGCGACAATTGCTACGTGATGGTGCACTTCGAGGATATTCAGCGGACGTTGGAGATCTTTGGCAAGACGGCGCGCAAGCTAGAGCGCGTCGTTGTTGTCGGCGGGGGCAACGTTGGCCTGGCGGTCGCGCGGCGGCTGGAGAAACGCACCGAACGGGTGCGTGCAAAGGTGATCGAGCGGGACCGGAGGAATGCGGAGCGTGCGGCGGAGGAACTGGAGCGTACCATCGTGCTGCATGGCGACGGGCTGGACCAGTCCCTGTTGACCGAGGCCGGTGTCGAACGCGCGGACGCGACCCTTTGTGTAACCGATGACGACAAGGTCAACATGCTGGCCGCCGTGCGGGCCAAGGCCGCCGGTTGTCCCATGGTCATTGCGCTCATCAATGATCCGACGCTGGTGCCGCTGATGGAGCCACTTGGGATCGACGCTTATATCAATCCGCGCTCGACCACGGTGTCCTCCATCCTGCGACACATCCGCCATGGCAAGGTGCGGATGGTCTACTCCATTGGCGACGCCGAGGCCGAGGTGATCGAGGCCGAAGTCTTG
The DNA here is from genome assembly GCF_049800975.1 of Sagittula sp. S175. Classification (NCBI taxonomy): domain Bacteria; kingdom Pseudomonadati; phylum Pseudomonadota; class Alphaproteobacteria; order Rhodobacterales; family Roseobacteraceae; genus Sagittula; species Sagittula sp. S175. Next base: position 315,285 of record NZ_JBNAGB010000001.1, on the reverse strand, counting down.
TCCACATCGCCGATCGCTGGGGCCTTGATCCGCGACATCGACTTTCCCGAAGGTGTTCTGGTGGGAGCTGTGCGCAAAGGGGATCAGGTAATGAAGCCACTCGGCAGCCTGCGCATCGAGGACGGCGACCTGATCGTGCTTTTCTGCCTGTCTGGCGACGTGCCCGAAGTGGAGCGCCTGTTGCAGGTCTCCATCGACTTCTTCTGATGCACGCGCTGGCTCGCCTGCCGCTCTTCTTGTCGCTGACCGGGTTTACCTCGGTGGCGATGCTGCTGCCGGCGGGATATGCCCTAGCGATCGAGGAATTTCACGACGCCCGCAGCTTCTTCTATGGCGCTGTGATCGGCTTGGTGCTGACAGCGCTGGTTGCTATTGCGATGTCGAACCGGGCCCATAATACCAGTGCGCTGAGGCAGCTTTTGGCATTGGCAGCGGCCTTTGTATTCATTCCTGTTTTCATGGCCATTCCTTTCCAAGAGGCCGTGCGTACCACGACCTTTGCCAGCGCCTACTTCGAGATGGTGTCCTCTTTTACAACCACGGGCGCGACGCTTTTCGACCCCGCGCGGCTGTCTGGTCCGGAACACCTCTGGCGGTCTGAGGTTGGTTGGTTTGGCGGGATGCTGATGTGGATTGCGGCCTCGGCGATCATGGCGCCTCTGGCACTAGGTGGTTTCGAGGTCACGGCGAGCGGTGAGCCGGGGCAGGCGATTCTATCGGGGGCCGCGGCGTCGGAGGTTTCTGACCCGCAACAGCGCCTATGGCGCAGTGTCGAGGCGTTGGTGCCGCTTTACATCGGTTTGACGCTGGCGCTGTCGGTGATGCTGCTGGTGGCCGGCGATCCGCCGCTGATCGCGTTGACACATGCCATGGCGGTGATGTCCACCTCCGGCATATCGCCCTTGGGTGGAGTTGAGGGCGCCCCGAGCGGCATGTGGGGAGAGGTCATCCTGTTCCTTTTTTTGGCATTTGCATTTTCGCGGCAAACATTTTCGAATGACACCCGCCACGAGCGGGGCTTGTGGTATGATCCGGAGTTCCGGCTGGGCCTTCTGCTGGTTCTCGTCGTGCCCTTTGCGCTCTTCCTCCGGCACTGGATCGCGGCTTTCGAAGTCGGTGAGGAGCAGGACTGGATTGCAGGGTTCCGTGCACTCTGGGGTGGACTGTTCACTGCCGCTAATTTCTTGACAACAAATGGTTTTGTCAGCGCGGAGTGGGATACGGCGCAGGGCTGGTCCGGCCTGTCGACGCCTGGCATCATCCTGATGGGACTCGCGCTGTTGGGTGGAGGCGTGGCGACGACCGCCGGGGGCGTCAAGCTGCTCAGGGTTTATGCACTCTATCTTAACGGCACTCGCGAGATCGAGCGACTGGTACATCCGTCCTCTGTTGGCGGTGCGGGGCTATTGGGGCGCAGGCTCCGCAAGGAGGGTGCCTTTATCGCCTGGGTCTTCTTCATGCTTTTTGCCGTCATCCTGGCAGTGCTGACCATGATCCTTGGCCTTTATGGATTGAGTTTCGAACACGCCACCGTGCTGACCATTGCCACGCTGGCAAACACCGGGCCGCTGATCTCGGTGGCGCCGGAAGCTGCCATAGACCTCAACGCGCATGTCTGGCACGCCAAGGTTCTACTCTGCGCGGCAATGGTCCTGGGGCGGCTGGAATTGCTCGCGGTCATTGTCATGCTGAGCCCGGACAGCTGGCGTTCCTGAGGCCAGAGTTCTGCCTGCGTCGGCACAAGCGCCACACAGAGTGAAGAAAGCGTTATTTTACGTCTGGAAACTCCTTTGCGCGCGCGACATACTCCATTTCGCGTGGGCGGCCCCGAGGGACGGGCCAAAGGCAAGAATAAAGGCAAACCAATGGCTTCCGACAGACAGAACCTACAGGACGCATTCCTGAACCATGTGCGCAAGACGAAGGTGCCGGTGACGGTTTTCCTGATCAACGGCGTGAAATTGCAGGGCGTCATCACTTGGTTCGACAACTTCTGCGTGCTCCTGCGCCGCGACGGCCAGTCGCAGCTGGTCTACAAACACGCGATTTCGACGATTATGCCGGGTCAGCCGATCAACCTGTACGACGGTGAAGACAACTGAAGGAACACGCGACGCCAGTGACCCGTGCATGGGTCCTGCATCCCGACCTGAAAGGCCCCGGTCCGCGGCGTGATGCCGGGCTGGCGCTCGAAGAAGCCGTTTCTCTGGCTGTGGCGCTCCCGAACCTTGAGGTTCTGGGAGCAACAGTTGTTCCTTTGCGCGATCCACATCCCGGCCATTTGTTTGGAACCGGAAAGATCAAGGAACTCAAAGACCTGTTCCATGAGAACGAGGTCGAACTGGTGCTTGTCGATGGGCCGGTTACGCCAGTGCAGCAGCGCAACCTCGAGAAGGAATGGGGCGTCAAGCTGCTGGACCGGACGGGTTTGATTCTCGAGATTTTTTCGGACCGAGCGGCGACCCGGGAGGGGGGCTTGCAGGTGGAAATGGCGGCGCTGTCCTACCAGAGGACTCGTCTGGTGCGGGCTTGGACACACCTTGAGCGCCAGAGGGGCGGGTTGGGGTTCGTGGGTGGCCCCGGGGAAACCCAGATCGAAGCGGACCGGCGGGCGATCGACGAACAGCTGGTCAGGTTGCGCCGACAGCTGGAGAAGGTCGTCAAGACACGCGAATTGCACCGCAAAGCGCGGGCCAAGGTGCCCTATCCGATTGTTGCCCTTGTAGGATACACCAACGCCGGAAAGTCGACACTTTTCAACCGTTTGACGGGCGCCGAGGTGCTGGCGAAAGACATGCTTTTCGCCACGCTCGACCCGACCATGCGAGCAGTGAGACTGCCCGCCGGCGCGGACGTGATCCTGTCTGATACGGTGGGTTTCATCTCGGATTTGCCGACAGAACTGGTGGCGGCTTTCCGGGCGACGCTGGAAGAAGTTCTCGCGGCAAATGTGATCGTTCACGTGCGCGATATTTCGCATCCCGAGAGCGAGGCCCAGGCGCAGGATGTCAGGACGATTCTCGACAGCCTCGGAGTAGACGAGGAAACACCGCAGCTGGAGTTGTGGAACAAAATCGACAGGGTGGACGAAGATGCCCAAGCTGCACTGGCGCTTCGGGCCGATCGGGAAGAGGGCATTTACGCCGTCTCTGCTCTGACTGGCGAGGGGCTGGACGCATTCCTTCAGGCTGTCACGGATGCGCTTGGTGAGGAGCGGCGCACAGAAGAAGTGCGGCTTGGATACGGAAATGGACGGCAGCGTGCCTGGTTGTTCGACAAAGGGCTCGTGGAAAGCGAGGTCCAAGACGAAGATGGGTACCTGCTGACCGTCGATTGGTCGGCGCGGGACCGGGAACGCTTTGCCAAACTTTGACGCCAGACCGGATAGTTATTGCGGGCGCCGTTTTTAATGCAGTGCGCGCTGGCGCTTTGTATGCGAGATCTTAGGGTCATCATCGACGGATCACGTTACGCACATTTAGTTTTTTCAAGTTTTCAGGTTTTCAGGTTTGTAGGGACGAATGTGCTCAACAGTCGATTTCTTCTAGAAAAATCAGGATTTGGAGTTGCCTCCGCCATTCGTTTCGAGCGGCTTCTCTGCGGTATCTTGGCCAAGAGGAAGGTACGTGCGCAGCGCTAATCAAATCAGTTGTTCGCCTGTAGCAAGAAGGCGGCGCACCGCAACAAGGCGGGCGTGATGGATCGGGGTCGGCGCCAAGGGCGTATTGGCCCAGACGTGCAATGCATAGCATCTGGTCAGGAACTCACGTACCCGGGGAGCTGTGCGGTTGTCTCCGTAGGCGGCGCGCAGGTCAGTCAGAGCGCGACCATCATCGCAGCCATTGCGACGGCACAGCGTGACGAAATCCAGAGCGAGTGTGAAGAGATCCCGCAGAGGCGCATCCTCGCTCGTATTTTCGAAGTCTATCCCCCATGTGACACTGCCGTCATAGAGCAGGTTGGCGAGGGTCATGTCGCGGTGGATAATCGCGCGTGTTGAGGGTTGGCTGCGAAGGGCGTGGGCTTGGTTAATGGCCTCGGCGCAGACTGCGGTAAAAGCCTTCGGGTCTATGACCAGCCTGTCTTGCTTTTCCACCTGTCCAGCCACATGCCGCAGCCATTTGACATGTGGCACGGGCTGAAACGGGAAGCGGTGTTGGCTGAGGTCGTGGAAAGCGCGCAGCCAAAGACCCGCGAGGGTGGGGACCGTCGGATCGCCGTCGCGCCAGAGCGTCGCGAGGTCGGGGCCTGCGATGCGCGGCATGGCGAGGGTCTGGCCGTCGAAAAAGGCGACGGGTGGCGCGCGAAAGGGCCCTTGGGCAAGCGCGCTGGCCACCTCGGTCTGGCGGCTGGCCTGACGCTGGCCCCGCGCCCGGGCATCGGGGGCGTAGACCTTCAGCAGAAGGTTGCCCGCGGTGAACAGTTGTGCCTGTGCCGGGGCGCTGCGCCATTTCAGCGCTTTGGGTCGTCCCGGCAGCCCGTGGGCGCGCAAGGCACCCGCCGCGAGGTGGCGTGCCTCGCGTTGGGAGATCACGGTTTGACGAGGCGGGTCACGCCGGTGGCCGCGGCGCGGGCGAGGTCGATGTCCAGCGACATGGGGATGTATTCGCCGCGCCGCCACAGCTGTCCGAGGTCGTCGTAATGACGCGACAGCGGGTGGCCGGATTGCCCGGTCGAGGAGATGAACACGGAACTGTCGGGATCGGCGAAGTCGTAGACGCCACGGTAGGCTGCGGAGTGGACGTTGCTGAACGGCTCTGCGCCGTCACCGGCAGTGCGGCCGCGCAGCAGGGTGAAGTCCCCGCCTGAGGTGTTCTGGCGGATGTTCACGATGGTGCGCAGGATCGGCACGTCGCCCAGCACGCTGTGTTCGTGGATGGCCACGTGAGCGTCGCCCCAGCGCAGGGATTCCAGTTGGGTGCCGTAGGTCTCTCCGATCCAGACGAGCGCGTCGTCCAGCGCGAGGCGGGCAATGTCGGAACAGCTTTCGATGCGGGCCGAGCGGATCACGTCGCACCAGCCCGCAGCGCCGTCGATGTTGCGGAAGACGCGCTCGATGAACAGCGGCTCGACATGGGTGAACTCGGACGCAAGCTTGCCCAGGTCGTCCTGGATCAGCCGTTCCTGAAGGAACTTTAGCCAGGCGGCGTAGATCAGCGGCTCGGGGAGGTGTTCGTTCATCTCGCCGTTCCAGTCGGCGAGCAGGGCAAGGGCGCGCTGGCGCTGGCGTTCAGGGGTGCCCTCGGGGGCGGCCTCGGCGGTGTACCACAGGTCGCGGCCAATGAGCGGCAGCAGAGTGCGCGCGGCGGGGGATACGGTGTCCAGCTGCGCTTCGATGAAGCTGTCGCGGGTGTGGACCTTGCGGCCCTGCATCAGGGTCCGCCAACGCTGCACGCGCTGGGAGTCGCCCCAGTCGAAGGAGACATGGAGCGGAAACGGGCGGTCGATCACCTTGTTGTTCGTATTGCCAACGATCCCGCCCTTGGGCGCGATGAAGGCGGGGTTGGCCGAGTAGGGCAGCATCCCCTGCCAGCGGTTCTGCGCGATCCAGCCGGGGGCGGGCAGGCGACCTTGGGACTGGTGCGCAGGGTCGCGTTTCGGCATGGCGCCGACCAGTTGCAGGGCAACGGTGTCGCGGTCCACCAGCGTCAGGTTCTGCGAGGGGGCGACATAGGCGCGCGAGGCCTCGATGGCCTGCGGCACGTCTTCGGCCATCATCAGACCGACGGCGGCCGAGATCGAGGTGTCCTGCGGTGACAGGGCCGTCCAGCCCAGCGACATGACGTGCCCCGGCGGCGTCACAGTGTCGAGGTCGAACTGCGAACCGGGCAGCACGGGGCCGTTGTCGGTAAAGCGCAGGGTGATGGTGATCGGCTGTTCGTCCTTGATGTCGATGATCGACTTGCGGGTACGGAAGGGTTTCCAGCCGGTGGGGGTGCGGTATTGCTCGGGATTGTCGGGATTGAGCTGCTCGACGAAGAGGTCTTGGTCGTCGAGGTACGACGAGGTCAGGCCCCAGCCAAGGCGATCCGAGCGGCCCACCATGATCGCGGGGATACCGGGGATCGAGCCGCCGATGACACCTCCGGATTGCAGCTGCATCCGCGCCAGATACCAGATCGACGGCGCGGTCAGGCCGAGGTGCGGGTCATTGGCCAAAAGCGTCCCACGCGAGGCAGAGCGGTCGGGCGCCGCGGCCCACGCGTTTGACGCGCCTGCAAGCCCCCGGCGCGGTGTGGCGGGCAGGAAGGGGTTCTGCAGCGTGCTGCCGTCGGCGTATTTCGGCAGCTCCGCATCGGGAAAGAGGCTGGCGTATTCCGGCAGCGCGGCAATGCCCTCGCCGGGGATGTCGGGCAAGATGTCGGAGACGCGGCGCTCGTCATCCAGCAGCAGCGAGGTTCGGGCGCGGATGACTTCTTCGCCCAACTGGCCCGAGAGTTGCAGCGCCATGAGTTTCACGATGGCGATGGAATCGGCAGGCTGCCACGGCGCGATGGCGGCGTCGAAGAGGAAGAATTCCGGCGCGCCACGCCCCAGCGCGTCGGCATTGATCTCCTGGATATAGGCGTTCACCCCGGCGCTGTAGGCCTCGAGCGCGTCGAGGGTCCGGGGGTCCTGATGCGGGACAGAGGCCACGGACAGCGGATACAGATCGAGGCGGCGCAGCAGCGTGTCCGTGCGCACCGTGCGGCTCCCAAACAGCTCGGACAGGCGGCCCTGCGCGGTGCGGCGCAGCAGGGTCATTTGCCACAGGCGGTCCTGCGCGTGTACGTAGCCCAGGCCGAAGAACGCGTCGCGGTCCGACAGCGCCATGATATGCGGAACGGCATTGTTGTCGCGCACGATCTCGATGTCGGCGGTGATCCCGTCGGTTGGGCGGGTCTTGTCGTACTCGGGCAGCGAGCGCAGGGCGAGATGGCGGACGAGGATGAAACCCACCACCGAGAGGATCAACGCGGCGGTCACGATACGCACCAGCCAGCGGAACAGTCCGGCCATTTCCCTCTCCGTCCGTTTGGGGTAGTTGGAGTGGGACGGGACTTAACTTGCGGGGGGCGGATTGCCAAGGGGCGCGCCTGCCCGCGTGACGGGAGGTGAACAATGGCAAAAGTGGCGTTTCTGGGCCTGGGCGTGATGGGCTATCCCATGGCGGGCCACTTGGTGAAGGCTGGGCACGAGGTGACGGTCTACAACCGCACCGCCGCCAAGGCCGAGAAATGGGTGGCGGAATTCGGCGGCAAGATGGCCGCGACCCCGCGCGAGGCGGCCGAAGGCGCGGCCTTTGTCATGTCCTGCGTGGGCAACGACGATGACCTGCGGTCGGTCTGCATGGGTGAGGACGGGGCCTTTGCCGGGATGAAGCAGGGCTGCATCTTTGTCGATCACACCACGGTGTCGGCGCAGGTCACGCGCGAGTTGCACGACGCGGCCGAGGAGCGGGGCATTTCCTTTGTCGACGCGCCGGTGTCCGGCGGGCAGGCCGGGGCAGAGAACGGCCAGCTTGTGGTGATGTGCGGCGGCGAGGAGGGGGCCTATACGGATGCCGAGGGCATCATCGCCGCCTATTCCAAGCTGTGCAAGCGGCTGGGGGATTCCGGCGCGGGACAACTTTGCAAGATGGTGAACCAGATCTGTATCGCCGGGCTGGTGCAGGGCCTGTCCGAAGGGCTGCATTTCGCCGAGAAGGCGGGGCTGGACGGGCGCGCGGTGGTCGAGGTGATCGGCGGCGGCGCGGCGGGGTCCTGGCAGATGGTGAACCGCCACGGCACCATGCTGGACGGCAAGTTCGACCATGGCTTTGCCACGGACTGGATGCGCAAGGACTTAGGCATCTGCCTGAAGACCGCCGAAGAGAACGGGGCATCGCTGCCGGTGACGGCTTTGGTGGACCAGTTTTACAAGGATGTGCAGAACATGGGTGGCGGGCGCTGGGATACTTCGTCGCTGTTCGCGCGGCTGCGGAAGCTGTCTGACTGAAGAGGGCGTAACCCAGAGAAGCAGGCTGCGCCTGCACAGGGGAGCACGCTGTCGCGTGCAGGTGGGGGCGCTGCCCCCGCCGCTCCTGTGGAGCGTCTCCCCCGGGGTATTTGCGCAAAGGAGAAGGTGAAAGCACGCGCGTGCCTATCCCTTCGTGGCGATGGAGCCGTGGGGGATTGGGGCGCAGCCCAGTGTCGAGGCAGCCGTCCTGCTGTTGCGGTCAGCCCCCGGTGTGGCTCATGTGGCGCGAGACGCGGCCGTCGACGGTCTGACGCGAGTAGTCGAAATCGTGGCCCTTGGGCTTCAGCCGGATGGCGGCGCGGATCGCGTCCTCCAGCGCGGCATCGCTGTCAGGGTGGTTCCTGAGCGCCGCGCGCAGGTCGGCGTTATCCTCTTGGCCGAGACACATGAACAGCTCGCCGGTGCAGGTCAGGCGCACGCGGTTGCAGCTTTCGCAGAAATTGTGCGAGAGCGGCGTGATGAAGCCGATCTTTTGCCCGGTTTCCTCGAGCCGGACGTAGCGGGCGGGGCCGCCGGTGCGTTCGGGCAGGTCGGTGAGGCTGTAGGTCCCGGCCAGTTTGGCGCGCAGGTCGGTGAGCTTCCAGTACTGGTCGAGCCGGTCCTCGTTGCCGATGTCGCCCATTGGCATGACCTCGATCCAAGTGAGATCCATGTCGCGCTCGGCGCACCATTCGGTGATCGGGATCAGTTCGTCGTCGTTGAAGCCCTTGAGGGCCACGGCGTTGATCTTAACCCGCAGGCCTGCATGTTGCGCGGCGTCGATGCCCTTGAGCACCTGCGGCAGGCGGCCCCAGCGGGTGATGTCGGCGAATTTTTTCTCGTCCAGCGTATCGAGCGAGATGTTCACGCGGCGCACACCGGCGGCGTAAAGGCCCTCCGCGAAGCGTTCCAGCTGGCTGCCGTTGGTGGTCAGGGTCAGTTCCTTCAGCGCGCCCGAGTCCAGGTGACGGGTCATGCGCTGGAAGAATGTCATGATGTCGCGACGCACCAGCGGCTCGCCCCCGGTGATGCGCAGTTTCTCGACCCCCAGTCCGACGAAGGTGGAGCACATGCGGTCCAGTTCCTCGAGCGTCAGCAGTTCCTTCTTTGGCAGGAAGGTCATGTTCTCCGACATGCAGTAGACGCAGCGGAAATCGCAGCGGTCGGTGACGGAAACCCGAAGATAGGAAATCGGGCGCTGAAAGGGGTCGATGAGGGGCGTGGTCATGCGGGCGAAGGTAGAGGTCGGCGGATGTTTGAGCAAGGGCGTGCGCGCGATTGTGTACGAAAGGCGGATGCGTGTAAGGAGGTGGGCGAGCAGGACGGAGACATGACATGCGTGTTGGAATGACGGTGGGGCTGGTGTCGGCGCTGGCTTTGGCAGCCTGTGGGTCCGGTGGGCCCTTTGCCCCGAAGGCGACGGTTGCAGAGGCTCCGGCGCAACAGGTAGCGGCAGATCAGGCGCGTCCGCAGGCGCGGCCTGAGGGGGCTGCTGCTCCGAAGCCTCCGGCGAATGCCCGCACGGCGGCGCAGTTCGATACCGTGTCGGTCGAGGAGAAGAAGGCGGCAGCAGCGGCCCCCGAGGACCCTTCTGCCGAGAAGGCGCTGGGGGATACCATTGCGAGCCTAGGTGATCCGTCGAAGCCGGGCCTATGGCTGGAGACGCCGCTGGTGTCCAAGGCGCAGACGGGACGGGTCGCGTTCAATGGCAAGAGCGCCAAGGTCGACCTGATCCCGATTGACGGGCCGAAGACGGCGGGCAGCCGGATTTCGCTGTCGGCAATGCAGCTGATCGGCGCGCCGCTGACCGATCTGCCGACGATCCAGGTCTTTGCCGGGGGGTGAAGTCTCGCCCTAGCGCGTGGGCGCGAGGTATTTGCGCGCTTCCTTGACGGCGAAGCGTTTCATGACGCTTTCGTGCTGGTCCAGGAAGCTGCGCACCCGGTCGGCGTCGTGCTTTGACAGGTCGCGCAGCCACCAGGCGACAGCCTTCTGGATGAACCAGCTTTGGTCCTTCGCGTAGTCGGCGGCCCAGCCCAGCACGCGTTCACGCGCGGCTTGTTGTTCGGGGCTGGGGAAATTCAGATGCGCCAGCGGCAGGGTGATGACCAATGCAGCGCGTCGTGTCCAGAGGTGCTCAGACCGGGTCCAGGTCTCGATCTGATCCAGGCGAGAGAGGTGGGCCATGACGCGACGACCACCGGCAGAACAGACGTGATCGGCAATGGCCCAGGCGTCGAACTGCGGCACCCATGAGGATATGAGATCCCAGACAGCCCGATCCGAGGGACGGATGCGGGCCTGGACCAGCAGCTTGGCGGCGGCGACGCGGGCCTCGTGGATGTCGGTTTCCCAGAGGGCCGAGGCCAGCGCGAGACGATCCTCCAGCGACAGGTCGGCGCGCCAGTCCTTGACCAGGTCGTTGATGGCCGGGTTGGGCGTGCCGAGGTAGGTGCGCATGGCCTTGTGATAACTGGCCATGCCCATGGCACGCTCGGGGTCGGCATGGGCGAGCAGGGCGTCCAGCGCCTGTTCCAGGGTGAGTTCCGACATGGGGGAGGCTTCCTTCTTATCGCACGAAGGTAAGCTGCGCTCGTTCGGACAGGAAGAGGTAAGGCGTCCAGACCCCGAGGGAAATTGCCACACCCAGCAGGGTTTTCAGCATGGCGTCGGTCAGCAACAGCGCATCGGGCACCAGCGAGCGCACGGCGAGGAAGTCCGCCGCGATGAACAGCGCCGAGACGAGGCTGATGGCGAAGTAGAATTTCGGTACGCTGCGGTGGTGGTTGAAAAACAGCACGGCGAGGACCAGCAGCGCCAGCATCAGGGTGGCGTGAAACAGGATTTCCGACAGGAAGACCACGCGCCAGAGCGGGTTGTAGTCGGGGTCAGCGGGATTGGTCAGCTGGGCAAAGAGGCCGGAGGCAAAGACCTTTTGCCAGATGCCCAACAGGCTGAGCCCAGCATTGATGGGCGCGATGACGATGCCCACGGCGAGCAACAAAAGCCAGCCGCCAATGCCGCTGGCCGGAAGGTCGCCCGGCGAGAGAGTGGTGTCCTCGGTCGTCATGGCGGACAGGTTAGGCATTGTTTCCGACTCGGGAAAGCGGAAATCCGCCGCTTTCACCAAGTGCAAAGGCATAGGCCGGTCGGTCGGGGGCCGCTCAGTCGGGGGTCAGTCAGTCGGGGGCAGCACGTCGGTGGGAAAACCGTCTATGGTGGTGCGGTTCTTTTCGTCCCAATAGGCGCGGATGCCCTCGGGGCCTTTCTTTTCGGCCCAATCGTGCAGGACGGGGCGTTCGCCCGCGTAGTCGAAATGCGGCACGGCATAACCGCAGGAGGTCTGTACCATCTCGACGGTCATGTCGTAGACTTGGCGGGCGCCGGGGTCCTCGGCGAAATGGGCGTTCAGCGTGGCGAAATCGGCGTCACGCTCGTGCAGCGCGCGGGCGGTGCCATAGGCGCGCAGGATCATCGGCAGCTTCTCGAAGCCGCACCACATGACGGTCATGCGGTTGACCCGCTTCAGGTGACCGGCGGTTTCATTGCCGGAGCCAGTGAGGTTGCGCCAGATCAGGCGGTTGGGACCGAGGATGCGGAGGCTGTCCATGCCCTTGGGCGAGAGGTTCACGCGGCCGTCCTCGGCCGCCGTTGCGACAAAGAAGATGTGCTGCTGGTGGGCGAACTTCGTCAGGGCGTCGGTGAAGGCGGGGTGTTGCTGGGCCATCGGGACCTCCGGGATGTGAAGAGGCCCCGCCGTTTCGGGCGGGGCCTGTCGGTCACTCGACGGTGACGGATTTGGCGAGGTTTCGGGGCTGGTCCACGTCCGTGCCCTTGGCCACCGCCGTGTGATAGGCCAAGAGCTGCGCGGGCAGGGCGTAGAGGATTGGCGCCAGCAGGTCGTCGACCTCGGGCATCTGGATGACCTTCCAGCACTCGGTCCCTGCGCTTTGCGCCCCGGCGCCGTCGGTCACCAGAACCACCTTGCCGCCACGGGCCATGACCTCCTGCATGTTCGACACGGTCTTGTCGAAGAGCTTGTCGCGGGGGGCGAGGACGATGACCGGGACATGCTGGTCCACCAGCGCGATGGGGCCGTGCTTCAGCTCGCCCGAGGCATAGGCTTCGGCGTGGATGTAGCTGATTTCCTTCAGCTTCAGCGCGCCTTCATGGGCGAGCGGGTACATAGCGCCGCGGCCAAGGAAGAGGATGTCGCGCGCCTCGGCCAGCTCGTGCGAGACCGATTCCATGACCTGATCGCTGCCAAGCGCGGTGTTGAAGACGCCGGGCAGGGCGCGGAGTTTCGTGATGATCTCGTCGCGGCGGGCGGTGTCGAGGTGGCCGCGCTGCTCGGCAGCCTTCAATGCCAGCAGCAACAGGACGGTCAGCTGGCAGGTAAAGGCCTTGGTCGAGGCGACGCCGATCTCCACGCCTGCGTGGATCGGCAGGGCGAGGTCGCTTTCGCGGGCGATGGAGGATTCCGGCACGTTGACCACCGAGTAGAGCGCGCTGGCGCGGTCCTTGCAGTAGCGCAGGGCAGCGAGCGTGTCGGCGGTCTCGCCCGATTGGCTGATGAACAGCGCGGCGGTGCGGGCCGGGATCGGCGGCTCACGGTAGCGGAACTCCGACGCGACGTCGATGTCGACGGGCAGGCGGGCCAGCTCCTCGAACCAGTATTTCGCGGTGAAACCAGCCAGATAGGCGGTGCCGCAGGCGGTGATGGACAGGCGGTCGAGCGCGGCAAAGTCGATGCCTTCGCCGGGCAGGGTGATGCCGTCCTTGGTCAGGTAGGCGTTCAGCGTGTCCGACAGGACCGAGGGCTGCTCGGCGATTTCCTTCGCCATGAAGTGTTTGTGCCCGCCCTTGTCGACGCGGGCGGCATCCATCGAAATGGTGCGCGTCTCGCGCGTCACGGTCTGGCCCGCCTCGTCGGTGATGACCACCGAAGCGCGGGTTAGGACGGCGCGGTCGCCTTCCTCGAGGTAGGTGATGCGGTTGGTCATGGGGGCGAGCGCGATGGCGTCCGAACCCACGTACATCTCGCCATCCCCATGGCCGATGGCCAGCGGGCTGCCCTTGCGCGCAGCGACCATCAGGTCCCCCTCGCCGTCGAACAGGAAGGCCAGCGCAAAGGCGCCGTGCAGCTTGTCCACCGTGGCCATGGCGGCGTCGACCGGGGCCAAGCCCTGGTCGAGGTGCAGCTGGGTCAGCATGGCGACGGTTTCGGTGTCGGTCTCGGTCTGCGGATGCAGGCCCGCCGCGGCCAGTTCGGCGCGCAGCTCCTTGTAGTTCTCGACGATGCCGTTGTGCACCACGGCCACGGGACCGGAGCGGTGCGGGTGGGCGTTGCCCTCGTTCGGTGCGCCATGGGTGGCCCAGCGGGTGTGGCCGATGCCCGACTTGCCCGCCAGCGGGTTGTGCACCAGCAGGTCAGACAGGTTCACCAGCTTGCCCACGGCGCGGCGGCGGTCGAGGTGACCGTCGTTCACGGTGGCGATGCCCGCGCTGTCATAGCCGCGGTATTCGAGGCGACGCAGTGCCTCGACCAGGATGGGGGCGACCTCGTGGGTGCCCAGAACGCCGACGATTCCACACATTGCTCGATGTCCTCTTTACGTGTCCTGCGCGGCCTTGGCGGCCTGCTGTTTTGCCTTCTTGGCCTTCAACATGTTGAAAAGCTTGGTGGCGAGGCCGTCCTTGACGGTCATGTCCGCCCGTTCCAGCGCCAGCGCACCGGGGGGCACGTCCTTGGTGATGACGGAGCCGGAGCCGGTCATGGCGCCGTCACCGATGGTCACGGGGGCAACCAGCATGGTGTCCGACCCGATGAAGGCGTTCTTGCCGATGGTGGTCTTGTGCTTGAAGACGCCATCGTAGTTGCAGGTGATGGTGCCCGCGCCGATGTTGGTCTTTTCGCCGATCTCGGCGTCGCCGATGTAGGTCAGGTGGTTGGCCTTCACACCCTCGTGCAGGATGGCGTTCTTCACCTCGACGAAGTTGCCGACATGCACGTCCTCGGCCAGTTCCGCGCCGGGGCGCAGGCGGGCGTAGGGGCCGACGATGGACCCGCGCGAGACGTGGCAACCCTCGAGATGGGAGAATGCCCGGATGCGCGCACCGGATTCGATGGTCACATTGGGGCCAAAGACCACGTTCTGCTCGATCTCGGAATCGCGGCCGATCACGGTGTCCCAGGCGAAATGCACGGTTTCGGGCGCGGCCATGGTGATCCCGGTTTCCAGTGCCTCGGCGCGCATCCGCGCCTGGAAAGCCGCTTCGGCGGCGGCGAGGTCGGCGCGCGAGTTCACGCCCATGGTCTCGGCTTCGGGGCAGCGGACCACGGTGGCTGACAGGCCGTTGCTGCGGGCGATTTCCACTATATCCGTCAGGTAGTATTCGCCCGAGGCATTGTCGTTGCCCACGGCGGTGATGAGGTCCTTCAAAACGTTGGCATCGGCTGCGACGACACCGGAGTTGCAGAGAGTGATGGCGCGCTCCTCCTCGGTGGCGTCCTTGAACTCGACAATCTTCAGCAGCGTGTCGCCCTCGGTCACAAGGCGACCGTAGCGGGCCGGATCGGCAGCTTCGAAGCCCAGCACCACAACGTCATGGCGGCTGCGGGCCTCGGCCATGGCGTTCAGCGTCTCCTCGGAAATGAAGGGCGTGTCGCCATAGAGAACGATGGCATCGCCCTCGAAGCCGTCCAGCGCCGGGAAGGCCTGCGCCACGGCGTGTGCGGTGCCCAGTTGTTCCTCCTGCAGGACGACGACGGCGTCCTCGTCCCAGGCCTTGGCACTGGCCTCGACCTGGTCGGCGCCATGACCCGCCACCACGACGCACGCGGTGGGTTCCAGCACGGCCCCGGCGCGCATGGCGTGCCACAGCATGGGGGCGTGGGCGATCTTGTGCAGGACTTTCGGCAGGTCGGAGTTCATCCGGGTGCCTTTTCCGGCACCAAGGACGATCAGGGCAATGGGCATAAACTCAATCCGGTTTGTTCTCGGGTCGGCGCCGTTTTATAGGTTTGCCGCAACATGGCAAGCCACCCGGCCTCACGCTTGATTGCGGTGTATGTCATGACGAAACGATGACAGGAGACGGCCCCATGACGCGCTGCGTGATATTCGACCTCGACGGGACGCTGGCGGACACCAGCGGCGACCTGGTGGCGGCGGCGAATGCCTGCTTTGACGCCATGGGGCTGGAGGCCGAGGCGCTGGCACAGGCGCGGCTGGACCCGGTGGCGGACGCGGGTGTCGCGCTGCGCGGCGGCAAGCGGATGCTGACGGTCGGGCTGGAACGCGCCGGGCTGTATACGCCAGAGCGGGTTGAGCAATGGTACCGGCCGCTGTTGGAGGCCTATGGTGCGGCGCTGGACGTGCACACGCAGATGTACCCGGGTGCGGTCGACGAGGTCGAGGCGCTGCGCCGGGCGGGCTATGCCGTGGGCATCTGCACCAACAAGCCCGAGGGGCTGGCGGAACAACTGCTGCGCTCGCTTGGGGTGCGCGATCTGTTCGCCGCGCTGATCGGCGCGGATACGTTGCCGACGCGCAAGCCGGACGTCGCGCCCTATTGGGCGGCGGTCGAGGCCAGCGGAGGTGCGCGCGATGCGTCCCTGCTGGTGGGCGACAGCGACACTGACCGCAAGACCGCAGCCGCCGCGGGCCGGCCTTGCATCCTCGTGACCTTTGCCCCCGAGGGCGACGCGGTGAAAGCGCTGGAGCCTGAGGCCACCATCGACCATTTCGCGGAACTGCCTGCTACGGTGCGCCAGCTGATCGGCTGACTCTCCTTCATCTTGGTGCAAAAACCTCCATGGGGGCGGGGGACGCGGCGCTTCCCCCGTTCGTCATTGACCTTGCCCGACAATCCACGCCAGATAGCGCCATGACCGAACGCTTCACCGGCAGTTTCACCCAGCAGGAACCGATCCCCGAGGAGGGCATCGAGGCAGCGCTTGCCGTGCTGCGCCACGGGCGGCTGCATCGCTACAACACCGCGCCGGGCGAGACCGCCGAGACGGCGCTGCTGGAGCAGGAATTCGCCGAACTGGTGGGGGCAAAATACTGCCTCGCGGTGGCCTCGGGAGGCTACGCTTTGGGATGCGCCCTGCGGGCCGTTGGGGTGAAGCCGGGGGACCGGGTGCTGACCAATGCCTTTACGCTGGCGCCGGTGCCGGGGGCGATCGCGGCGCTGGGGGCCGAGCCGGTCTTTGTCGGAGTGACAGAGAGCCTGACCATCGACCTTGCGGACCTGGCCGAGAAGGTCTGTGACCCGCGCGCCAAGGTGCTGATGCTGAGCCACATGCGCGGTCATCTGTGCGACATGGACCGGCTGATGAAGATCTGCACCGCCGCGGGGGTCACCGTGATCGAAGATTGCGCCCATACCATGGGGGCAGCGTGGGACGGTGTGCCCAGCGGACGGCACGGACGGGTGGGCTGTTACTCCACGCAGACCTACAAGCACGCCAATTCCGGTGAGGGCGGTCTTCTGGTCACCGATGACGAGGAGGTGGCCGCACGCGCCATTATCCTGTCCGGGTCTTACATGCTTTATGAACGCCACCTTGCTGCGCCGGGGCCGGAGGTGTTCGAGCGGGTGAAATATCATACGCCCAACGTCTCGGGGCGGATGGACAACCTGCGGGCGGCGATCCTGCGACCGCAGTTGCGCGCGCTGGAAGGTCAGGTCGCGCGATGGAATGCACGGTATGCGCTGGTCGAGGACGGCCTGCGCGGCGTGCCGGGGCTGACGGTGATCGAACGCGACCCGCGCGGGCGATTCGTCGGCTCGTCCATCCAGTTCCTGCTGCTGGACTGGGCACCGTCAAGGGTGCGGACCGTGCTGGAGCGCTGTGCGGCGCGTGGGGTCGAGCTGAAGTGGTTCGGCGGCGGTGAGCCGGTTGGCTTCACTTCGCGCTATGACAGTTGGCGATATGTCGAAGCGCCGCCCATGCCGCTGACCGACCGGGTGTTGCGCGGGATTGTCGACATGCGTTTGCCGCTGACCTTCTCGGAGGACGACTGCGCCCTGATCGCCCGGATCATCCGCGCCGAGGTGGGCGCGGTTTACCAATCATAAGAGTTTCAAGTCGGTCAGACTGTTCCGCAGCGGTTCAAGATACTTGGCGTAGGGCTGCCAATCGGCGTCCGAGCCGGTGTAGATGCCGTCGCGGACTTGCAGCGAACTCGCTGTTGCCACGGCGCGGTTCTTGCGCGCGGTGGTGAGGCAAGCGTCCTCCCAAGGCAAGCCGAGATCGTCGAGCATGGTACGAAGTGTTGGTTCCGGAGCCTCAGTGAGCGCAGTGTAAGACAGGTCGCGCACAGGGACGCCCGCGATGCGCCAATGATCAAGCGTATCTATGTATAGCCGTTGCGCTTCAGCAATATCTTTCAGGTCATAGGCAAAGCCATTGCCTGCCTTGACGAAACACTGGCGGTATAGCGACCAGCCAAGCGCCATGGGATCGCGGCGCATCGCGATGATGCGGGTCTCTGGCAAAAGGCTGTGCAGGGCGCCGATCATCGGAAAGTTCAACGGCATTTTGTCGACGACGAAGGGCGCGTCTGCCTTGGCCAGCGTGGTCAGATAGCCGTCTCGGACCTTCGCCAGCGCCTCTGGCGTAGTGCCGTTTATCAGAGCAGGCAGCAGGTGTTGGCGCAGGTAGGGACATTCCCCGACAGTGCCGACCTGAGAATGGGCCGACAGCAGCGTCTCTGCCAATGTGGTGCCGGAGCGGGGCAATCCCACGATAAGGATCGGCACGATCCGCGCCTTGATCGCGGGTGGCGCGTCGAAAGGTGCGTGCAGGCGCGTGCATTCCTCACGGTAGCGGACAACTGAAAGGCCGTAAGCGGATTTTTTCAACGCATTGCCTCGGGCATAATGGCGAAAGGCATCCCGCGGACGGTTCAGATCCCCGTAGGCCTTACCCAGGGCAAAGTGGAACTCCAGTTCCTCGAAGGGCGTGAGCTTTCCCGACTTTACCTGCTTCAACATCTTGGTGACATGCGCATCTTTTCGGTCGCTGTAGCGGGTGAGTTCGGAGAGGGCGCGGTGGGCAGCACCGTTGTTGGGTTGAAGTTTGGCGAGGTGTGCAAAATGCCGGCGTGCCGTGCTGCGGTCGCCATGAATATGGGCCGCGACGGCGGCGAGACGCACGGCCTGCGGGTCGTCCGGAAGGCCGGCAACCGCGGCTTCTGCGGGCGCGCGGAGGGCTTCGACCTCGCCCAGTTCATAAAGTGCTCGGGCGAGGTCCGCGTAGAGCTGCGGCTGGTCAGGGCTGCGAAGCAGTGCCTCGGACGCCGCGTCGCATGCCTCGGAATATCGGTGAAGCGCAAGGCAGGCGAGGGCCTGCGCACGCCAGGGCATGGCCGCGTGGGGCAGGCGAGCGGCAAGGGTGCGGGCCATGGTCAGTGCCGCTTCAGGTTGATTTGAGTTCAGGGCTGCCTCAATCCGGCGTGCTTCCGTGGGCGGAACTGGTGCAGCCAGGCCGGGCAGCACGGAAGGGCGCAGCGAGTGGCGCAAGGCGTAGGCACGCGGCGTATGCATGACTTCGGGCGGCAGTCCGGCCAGCGCGGCCCGCGCCTCTTCTAGGTTACCGGAGGCCAGCAGGGTCTCCGCGTGCAACAAGGCTGGCTGATCCTGTGAAGCCGGTGCATCTGCGCTCATGTAGGGCCTCCTGCCGCGTGTCACGGGAAGGCTTTTCGCGCGATGGAAGGCAGGTGGCAAGAGGTGTGGAATGGGAGCGCGGCGCCTCAGTCCTTGCTTTGCAGCAGCTTTTGGTCGATTTCCTGTAGGTGTTGCAACGTCATCGGCTTGTGCAGGAACTCGCGTACGACGTCGAAGGCCATGGCACGGGCCTCATCCTCTGGGCGGGTGGAGGTGGACAACATCACCACTGCGTACCGCACAAATTCGTTGCCATATGCGGCGGTCGCGGCTTCGAGAAATTCAAAGCCGTTCATGCCGGGCATGTTGATGTCCAGAAGGATCACGTCAATTGGCGGATGATCCGGTTGGGAAAAGAAGTCGAGCGCGGAACTGGCGTTGAGGTGCTGGTGCAGAGTGCCGACGAGGCCAGAGCGTTCGATCATCCGCTTGTAGAGCTTCTGGTCGATAGGTTCGTCGTCAATGGTCATCAGGTGGTCGATCATGTCAGGCGGACCTCATGGTGACTGTGAATGTGGTGCCTACGCCCTCGGTGCTGTCGACAGAGATCGTACCGCCATGGGTCTGGGCGATACGAAGGCATATGGGCAGGCCAAGTCCAGAGCCCTCATAGACCTCGCGGCCGTGCAGGCGACCAAAGAGACTGAAGACCTTTTTGGACTGATCCTTGGGAATACCGATTCCGTTGTCGCGGACATAGAATGCAACGTCGCCATGGTCCGCCTCCGCGCTCCCGACTTCGATGTCAGGGCGGCAGTCAGGGAGGTGGAATTTCAAGGCATTTTGCAACAGGTTCTGGAGAAGATTACGCATCTGCATGGGGTTGGCCCGAAGATGTGGCAAGGGCATTCGGCGGATGCTGGCACCGCTGTCACGAATGTCGGCGCGCAGGTTGTCGAGCACTTCGTCCAACGCGCGGTCGAGCGAAACGTCGGAGCGGGGCAATTCGCTACTGAGCGTACGGGTGTATTCAAGCATGTCCTCAATCAGGCCATTCATGCGCATCAAGACTGCTTCGAGGTCGTCAAGCATCTCTGTCTCTTCAGGGGTAGCCTTGATGTCGAGGTCTTCGCGAAATGCGCGTACCAGCATGAGCGCCGTGTTTGTCGGGGCTTTTAGGTCATGAGAAATGGCATAGGTGAATTCTGCCTGCTCGCGGGTGGTCTGGCGGAGCTGGTTGAGTGACGAAGACAGCTCGCGCCGGTGGCGGCGCTCGACCTCCAAAAGGTTCTGCTGGTTCAGGACGAGGGCCCGTTGTTCCCGCACCCGCGCGCTGTAGGCCTGTTCCCTGATCAGCAGGGTAACCAGAGCGACAAATACGGCCAGCGATGCCGCGAGAGCGCGGCGGATCGGTGTGATTTTGTCCGACAGCGCACGGGTCAGTTTTTGTGTGACCTGGTCCAGACTGGCGCGGGCAGCATCGTCAGGGACACGCACCAATGCGTCTGTTTCGGCGATTTGTTGTGCATCGTATTCGTGATCGCGGAGTATCTCGAGTTTGTCGCGATATGTTTGAAGCGTCTTTCGATAAAAAGTCAGGTCGATGGAGATACCCTCGGACTGAGCAAGGCCTTCGAGTTCTGCAAGCGCCTGCAAGGTCATGTCATAGTCAGAGAGCGCGCGTTGAATGTAGACAGGTTCCAAGGGGCGCAGGACGGCATTCTTGAAATCGTGGATGAAGCCTGAGTAGCCCGTGGCGTGTTCCAGACTCAAAATAGTCCTCGTGACCTCGGCTTGCTTGGTGTGCAGCGCATCGTGGCGGAACCAGAACCAAGTAGACGCGACCCCGCTGGCGAGAATCCCGCACGCAATGGCGAGGCCGATGAGGCTGTGACGCGTGGCGAGAGGCATGAGCGCGAGCGGTGTCCTGCCGTTGGTGGGTGTTCGCGGAAGAGAATGCGCCGTGACGGGTTAAGATATGCTTGTCACCGATGCGGGCATGAGCGGGATGCTGCGCGTTCCCATTGACGAAACGCGAATCTCGCCGTTTAATGAACGAGCGTTCAATAAATCGGACGTTGGGAGAGAGAATAGGGAGGAGGGGCCATGTTCCTGGCCAGCATGAAGTTCGACCTTGGCGAAGACGTCGAAGCACTGCGTGAGACGGTGCATCGCTGGGCGCAGGAGCGGGTGAAGCCCATGGCGGCGCAGATCGACCGCGACAACGACTTTCCCGCGCCGCTGTGGCGCGAGATGGGAGACATGGGCCTTTTGGGCGTCACGGTCCCCGAGGAGTTCGGCGGCGCAGGTATGGGATACCTGGCCCATACCGTCGCGGTGGAGGAGATCGCGCGGGCCTCGGCCTCGGTGTCGCTGTCCTACGGGGCACATGCGAACCTTTGTGTGAACCAGATCAACCTGAATGGGACGGAGGCCCAGAAGCGGCAGTTCCTGCCCGGGCTGATCTCGGGCGAGCACGTAGGTGCGCTGGCTATGTCGGAACCCTCGGCGGGGTCAGACGTGGTGTCGATGAAGCTGCGCGCGGAAAAGCGCAACGACCGCTTTGTCCTGAACGGCAACAAGTACTGGATCACCAACGGGCCGGATGCCGACACGCTGGTGGTCTATGCCAAGACCGATCCCGAGGCCGGAGCGAAGGGAATCACCGCTTTTCTCGTGGAGAAGTCCATGAAGGGCTTCAGCACTTCGAAGCATTTCGACAAGCTGGGGATGCGGGGATCGAACACCGCCGAGCTGATCTTTGAAGATGTCGAGGTGCCGTTCGAGAACATCCTCGGCGAGGAAGGCAAGGGCGTGCGGGTGCTTATGTCGGGGCTGGATTACGAACGCGTCGTTCTGGCGGGCATTGGTCTGGGTATCATGGCGGCCTGCATGGACGAAGTAATGCCTTACCTGCGCGACCGCCACCAGTTCGGCAAGCCGATCGGGTCGTTCCAGCTGATGCAGGGCAAGATCGCCGATATGTATACCGCGATGAATTCGGCCCGCGCCTATGTCTACGAGGTGGCCAAGGCCTGTGACCGGGGCGACGTGACCCGGCAGGACGCGGCGGCCTGCTGTCTTTATGCCAGTGAGCAGGCCATGGTGCAGGCGCATCAGGCGGTGCAAAGCTTGGGCGGTGCAGGGTTCCTGAACGATGCCCCTGTGGCGCGGATCTTCCGCGATGCCAAGCTGATGGAGATCGGCGCAGGCACGTCCGAGATCCGGCGGATGCTTGTCGGGCGCGAGCTGATGGCGACGATGTGATCCGTCCTCTGGACCTTTGTCCCGTACTGCCCCAGCTTGGGGGCAGTCAATCTGGAGGTCGGGATGCCACGCTGGATGTGGTGGGGTCCGCTGGGGCTTGTCGTTCTGGTGGGTGCGCTGATCGCCTTTCGCCTGGGGTTTATCGACGCCCATCTGACGGAGGGCGACGCCATAATGCATTACGCGCAAAGGCACGCGCAGGTGCACGGGGGGCAGTCCAGTTGTGCGGCGACCCCGGGCGCACGGACCTGGCTGGAGCTGCGCTGTGCCTCTGCCGATGGGGAGCATGGGTCGGAGCGTGGGGTGATGGTTTATGGGATCAACCGGTTTGGCGGTCTGGTCAGCGAACGGTGGGAGCCGGGGGCGTGAGCGCGATGACCGGGGAACGCGGGTCCGGCTGGCGGGTTGTTCAGGACGGGAAGGCTTCGGGGAGGGACAGATGAAACGGATCATGTTGATGGCGGCGCTGGTCGTGGGGGCAGTTCCGTTGGCTGGCGCTTGGGCGGCACAGGAACTGGTGTTCAGCCCCGAGGGGACGATGCAATGCATGATGGAGAACCCCGGGATGGAGGTGTCCTGCATCGGGGTATCGGCAGATGAATGTATGGCCGATACCGAGGGCGGCGGTTCGACGGTGGGGATGGGCGGCTGCCTCGATGCGGAGCTGTCGTTTTGGGACGCGCGGTTGAACGCGGCCTATGGGGCGCGGATGACGGCGGCCAAGGCTGCGGATGCAGAAGCCCGCGCGGGCGGCTGGACGGCCCCCTCGCAGGAGGAGGCCTTGCGGACCATGCAGCGGGCGTGGATCGGCTTTCGCGATGCGCGCTGCGCCTATGCGGCGTCGCTCTGGGGCGGAGGCACCGGGGCCGGGCCCGCGACCATCGGCTGCCTGATGCTGACGACCGGCGAGCAGGCGCTTTACCTGGAAAACTACGTGCGCTGATGCTGGGACGCGCCGGTTCATACGACGCGCTGCGCGATGGCTTCCGCTGGGAGATCCCGGAGCGGCTGAACATGGCCGTGCAGGTCTGCGACGAGTGGGCCGCGCGGGAACCGGAGCGGCTGGCGATCCTCGATTTGAGCGAGGGGCGCGAGCGGGTGTCCTACGGGCGGCTTTACGACCTGTCACGGCGGGTGGAGGCGGCGCTCGTGCAGCGGGGCGTTAAGGCTGGCGACCGTGTGGGGGTCCTGCTGTCTCAGGAAGCGCTCTGCGCGGCTGCACATATCGCGGCCTGGCGGATGGGCGCGATCAGCGTGCCGCTGTTCAAGCTGTTCCGCCAGGACGCGCTGCGTTCGCGGCTGGAGGATAGCGGTGCCCGGATCGTGGTGACGGATATCGAGGGAGCCGGGATGCTGGCGCCCTTCGAGGTGGCGCCGGTGCTGCGCTCTGATCTGCCGGAGGCGGGGGCGGAGGGGGCGGTTGCCGATACGGGACCCGAGACGCCTGCCGTGCTGATCTACACCTCCGGGACGACTGGCAAGCCTAAGGGCGCCCTGCATGGCCACCGGGTGCTGACGGGGCATCTTCCGGGGGTCGAGGTCTCGCACGACTTCCTTGGTCAGGAGGGCGACATGCTGTGGACCCCGGCGGACTGGGCCTGGATCGGCGGGTTGTTCGACGTGCTGATGCCCGGCCTGGCGCTGGGCGTTCCGGTGGTGGCGTCGCGGGCGGGCAAATTTTCCTCGGAAAATTTGGTTGCGCGCGTGGCGGACGGGATGCGCAATGTCTTTCTGCCGCCGACCGTCTTGCGGATGCTGAAGGCCGAGGACATGGCTGTAAAGGGGCTGCGGTCGGTGGCCTCGGGCGGGGAGCCTTTGGGGGCCGAGATGCTGGCCTGGGGGCGGCGCAACCTTGGCGTGGAGATCAACGAGTTTTACGGCCAGACCGAATGCAACATGGTGGCCTCGTCCTGTGGCGCGCTGTTTCCGGCCCGTCCGGGCTGCATCGGGCGCGCGGTGCCGGGGTTCGAGGTCGCGGTGATCGGCCCGGACGGTCTGCCCTGTGACGGCGAGGGGGACATCGCAGTGCGGCGGGGGGCGGCCTCCATGATGCTGGAGTATTGGCAGAACCCCGAGGCGACGGCAGAGAAGTTTCGCGGCGACTGGCTGCTGACCGGAGATCGCGGGGTCATCGAAGACGGGTATATCCGATTCGTGGGCCGCGAGGATGACGTGATAACATCCGCTGGCTACCGGATCGGGCCGGCGGAGATCGAGGATTGCCTGATGGCCCATCCGGCGGTGGTGACGGTGGGTGTCGTGGGCAAACCGGACGCGCTTCGCACAGAGATCGTGAAGGCATATGTGGTGCTGAAACCGGGTGCGACAGCCTCGGCGGCAGAGTTGCAGGACTGGGTGAGGGACCGGCTAGCCGGGCACAGCTACCCGCGCGAGGTGGCCTTTGTCGACGCATTGCCGATGACGGTGACCGGCAAGGTGATCCGCAAGGAGCTGAAGCGCCGGGCGGCGGAGGACGGCGCGTGAGGGGGCTGGTCTTGGCACTGGTGGCCTGCGGCTCTGCTGCATTGGCCGAGGAAGTTCAGCTTCTGCCAAGTTTTGCGGCGTGCATGGACGAGGAAGCCGCGCGGTTCGAGCGCGCGCTGAAGCGGCTGCGCGAAATGCCGGAGGCGCAGGAGTTCGAGATCGGTGATACGCGTGGCACGGGCTACTGCGGGTCCGTGGGGTTCGTTCATTGTGATCGGCTTGAGGGGTTGGAGGCGGTTCAGGCCTGCCAGTTGACGCTGGCAGCGGAGCAGGATGCGCTGGCCGTGAAGGTGCGGGCAGGACTGCCCACGCCGGAGTCCCTGGAGGGACAGGGCGACGCCTTTGAACAGACGCTTTACCCGCGTCTGCATGCGCTGGCGCTGGGCGGTTCGGCGGGGCCGGATTGCGCTGGGGACATTCCGCAGCGCGAGACCTGGTGCGAGGCCTGGGAGGCCAATAACCGGCTGTCCAACGCGGTTCTGGCCTGGCAGTTGGCGCGCTGGCTGGGCGCGGCTGAGACGGCCGTTGCTGCAGGCTGGGCACAGGAGCCTCCGCCGAAGCGACCGAGGGCGCGCGAGGTTGAGGACAACTGACGGCCAGCGATGGCCGGGGGACGAAGGACGGCGGGGCTGAGGCCCGTGTCGCGGGAGGACGAGAGATGAAACTGGGATCTGGCGTGATGGCGGGTTCGGAAGCGTTCCGGGCCAATGTTGCGGCGCATGAGGCGGCCTTGGCCGTGGTGCGCGCCGCGGCGGAGGCGGCAGCGGAAGGCGGCGGTGCGAAATCGCGGGAGCGGCATGTGTCGCGGGGCAAGATGCTGCCGCGCGAGCGGGTGGCAAACCTGCTGGATGCGGGCTCTCCCTTCCTGGAGGTGGGGGCGGTCGCGGCGCATGGCATGTATGAGGGTGCGGCACCCTGTGCCGGGGTGATCGCGGGCATCGGCCTTGTCGAGGGGCGGCAGGTCATGGTGATCTGCAACGACGCCACGGTGAAGGGTGGCACCTACTACCCGATGACGGTAAAGAAGCACCTGCGCGCTCAGGAGATCGCCGAGGAGTGCCATCTGCCTTGCATCTACCTCGTGGATTCGGGCGGCGCGAACCTTCCCAACCAAGATGAGGTTTTTCCCGACCGCGACCACTTTGGCCGCATCTTTTACAATCAAGCGCGGATGAGCGCGAAGGGCATCGCGCAGATTGCCGTGGTCATGGGGAGCTGCACGGCGGGCGGGGCCTATGTCCCGGCCATGTCTGACGTTTCCATCATCGTGAAGGAACAGGGGACGATCTTTCTTGCCGGTCCGCCGCTGGTGAAAGCAGCGACGGGAGAGGTGGTCAGTGCCGAGGATCTGGGTGGTGGGGACGTGCATACGCGCTTGTCCGGCGTGGCGGATTACCTGGCGGAGGATGACGGCCATGCGCTGGCGCTGGCGCGGCGGGCGGTGCGATCGCTGGGCAGAGTTGTCGCGGAAAACTCTGGGGCTGGAAGACTTTTCGTCGAAAAGTCTTTGGGGGGCGAGCCGCCGGCCTATGATCCGGACGAGATCCTCGGCGTGGTGCCGGGGGATTTGCGCACGCCCTATGACATCCGTGAGGTCATTGCGCGGGTGGTCGACGGGTCGTATTTCGACGAGTTCAAACCGCGCTTCGGCGAGACTCTGGTCTGCGGTTTTGCCCGGCTCTGTGGTATGGATGTAGGGATTATCGCCAACAATGGCGTGCTGTTCAGCGAGAGCGCGCAGAAGGGGGCGCATTTCGTCGAGTTGTGCTCGCAGCGGCGTATCCCTCTAGTTTTCCTCCAAAATATCACCGGCTTCATGGTGGGGCGGAAGTACGAGAACGAGGGAATCGCACGCCACGGAGCTAAGATGGTGACCGCCGTGGCGACAACCAGCGTGCCCAAGGTGACGATGTTGGTGGGCGGCTCCTTTGGTGCGGGCAATTACGGTATGGCGGGGCGGGCGTATCAGCCGCGCTTTCTGTGGACGTGGCCCAATTCCCGCATTTCCGTCATGGGCGGGCCGCAGGCGGCGGGGGTGTTGGCGACGGTGAAACGCGATGCGATCGAGCGCGCCGGCGGCACATGGAGTGCCGAGGAAGAGGCCGAGTTCAAGCGTCCGACGCTGGAGATGTTCGAGGAGCAATCGCACCCTCTGTATGCTTCGGCACGCCTGTGGGACGACGGGATCGTCGACCCGAGGAAGACGCGCGAAGTGCTGGCTCTGTCCTTGCGCGCGGCACTGAATGCCCCTGTGGAGGAGACACGCTTTGGCGTTTTCCGGATGTGAGCATACGCAGAAAATCGGCAAAAAAGGTGGATGCACAATCCATGCACAAACCGTGCACAACACATACATATCGCATGTGCAGCATTTCGGGTGCTGCGCATGCGTGATCACACGGTGAAATGCCTGCGCTCTGCTGTCGTCCATCTGGGCGAGGCGATGGTGTGGTCCGGCGAATGGCGCGCGCAATGGTGGGGAGCTATCGGTCTTCGCCGGGGGGGCTCTGCCAGGAGCGACAGGCACTGCCAGATTGGGTTGTTCTGGCGGCGAAAGGCATGGCCGTTGGACATGAAGGAGTTGGCGACATGAGCCGGAAGACGTTGCAGCAGATCATCGACGAGAACCCGGAGTCGGAAACCTTTCGATTTGGCGACTCGGAGCGGCTCAGCCGGGAAATCCTCGCACTTGTACGGTCAGGAAAGAAAACAGCAACGGTCGAGGCCATGCGCGTCTACCGTGGCAAAGGGGCCGACGCGCTGCCTGAGGTCGGGCGGCGCGATGTGGCGCTGGAGTGGGACGGGCGTCCGGCGGTGATGCTCGAGACGGTCGAGGTTTTGACCATGCGGATGGACGAGATGACCGAGGAACTGGTGGCGGCGCAAGGGGAATTCCGCGACCTGGCGCACTGGCGCAAGGCGTACCGTGCCTATTTCTCGCGCACCGGAGGGGTCTCCGAGGACATGGAGATCATGTGCGAGCGGTTCCGCGTGGTGGAGGATTACGCCGGCGGTGGCGGTGCCGGGCCCAGGCAGCGCCGGACGCGCCCGGGCGCAGCGTCGGGGCGGGGGGAGTCCTGAGCATGTCCCGCAAACGCCGTGACCCACAGGAGAAGAAACGGCTGTCCTACGCCCTGGACTGTCGCGACGCATATGGCGAGAACGACAAGGGGCGGCGCAAGACAGTGCCGAATGCCAAGGCGCGGGCGAACCGCGCCGCGCGCCGGGCGGGGATGGCGCTGCTGGTTGAGGACCCGGATGCGGCCTGTGCGCAACACCGGGCGAAGATGCTGAAACGATGGAAGAAGGCGCCGGATGCGCCGTTGGGCCAAGTGGTCGGGCGGCAGGCGGAGCGGCGCGAGGCACGGGTGGGTCGCAAGGCGTTGTCCCGGGCACGCCCGGCCGCGCAGCAAGAGAGGGATGACGATGTTTGACACTTTGTTGGTGGCCAACCGGGGCGAGATTGCCTGCCGGGTGATGCGCACGGCGCGGGCCATGGGGCTGCGCTGCGTGGCGGTGTATTCCGAGGCGGATGCGGGGGCGATGCATGTGGCCATGGCGGACACGGCGGTCTGCATCGGTGGCGCGGCTCCGGCGGACAGCTATCTGTGCGGGGACCGGATCATCGCGGCGGCGCTGGAAACCGGCGCGGGGGCGATCCATCCGGGCTATGGCTTTCTGTCCGAGAACCCCGAGTTCGTGCGGGATGTGGAGGCGGCGGGGCTGGTCTTTGTCGGCCCGACCGAAAGCGCGATCCGCGCGATGGGACTGAAGGACGCCGCGAAACGGCTGATGGCCGATGCAGGCGTGCCGGTGGTGCCGGGTTACATGGGCGAGGATCAGGACCCCGGCCACCTCGAGGTGGAGGCTGGGAAGGCCGGCTACCCGGTGCTCATCAAGGCCGTGGCGGGCGGTGGCGGCAAGGGGATGCGGCTGGTGGAACGGGCGGAGGACTTCGTTGACGCCCTGGAGCGGGCCAAGGCCGAGGCGCGCGGGGCTTTTGGCAATGATGCGGTGTTGATCGAGAAGTACATCCAGCGGCCTCGGCATATCGAGGTACAGGTCTTCGGGGACGGGACGCGCGCGGTGCACCTGTTCGAGCGGGATTGCTCGTTGCAGCGGCGGCATCAGAAGGTGATCGAGGAAGCGCCCGCGCCCGGCATGACCGAAGGTATGCGCGCGGCGATGGGGGCGGCGGCGGTGCGCGCCGCCGAGGCGATCGGTTATCGTGGCGCCGGGACGGTCGAGTTCATCGTAGACGGCGCGAATGGGCTGCGCGAGGATGGCTTCTGGTTCATGGAAATGAACACGCGGTTGCAGGTGGAACACCCGGTGACCGAGGAAATCTGCGGCGTCGATCTGGTCGAATGGCAGTTGCGCGTTGCGGGGGGCGAAGCGCTGCCGTGTGGGCAGGAAGATCTTTCCATCATGGGGCATTCCTTCGAGGCGCGTTTGTACGCCGAGGATGTCCCGGCGGGGTTTCTGCCCGCGACGGGGCGGCTGGCGGAACTGGCCTTTCCGGATGGTGTGCGCGCCGAGACGGGGGTGCGCTCCGGGGACGTGATCTCGCCCCACTACGATCCGATGATTGCCAAGCTGGTTGTGCATGGGCCGTCCCGGGCTGTGGCCCTGCGCAAGCTGGCGGCTGGGCTGCGAGCGACGCGGGTGGCGGGGACGGTGACGAACCTCGCGTTTCTGGGCGCGTTGGCCGAGCACGAGGGGTTCGGGCGCGGCGAGGTCGATACCGGGCTGATCGCGCGGGATCTGGACGCGCTGGTGGCCGCGCCGGAGGTGACGGCGGGCCATTGGGCCGAGGCGGCGCTGGCGGCTTTGGATCTGCTGGAGGCCGAGGGCTGGGAGGTCGGGTTCTCGCTGTGGGGCGCTGCGGCGCGGACTGTGGTCCTGGCGCACGGCGAAGACCGGCGTGATGTTTGCGTGACGGTCTCGGGCGCCGGTGTTGCCGACGTCATGGTCGATGGTCAGGCCGTCGCCTGTCGGCGCGGGGCGTCAGGCTGGACCTTCGACGGGGTGCCCGGGGGCGGTGTCTTTGTCGAGGGCAGCGCGGTGACGGTCTACGCCGGCTATGGGCTGCGGTTCGACGTTGTGGACCCGCTGGACCAGCAGGCCGAGGCGGCGGCGGGTGGCGCGACCCTCGCCCCGATGCCAGGGCGCGTCGTGTCGGTGCATGTGCACCCGGGGCAGGAGGTCGCCGCCGGGGATCGGCTGGCGGTCCTCGAGGCCATGAAGATGGAGCACACGCTGACCGCCGCCGTGGACGGGGTTGTGGCCGAGGTGCTGGTGCGCGAGGGTGACCAGGTGGAGGCCGGCGCACCGCTGGTGGTGCTGGACGAGGCCGAGTGAGCGCGGAGCGGCGATGGCGGTCGTAGATCCGAAGGAGACCTTGGGCGACTTGCCGACGGAGACGGTGGTCACGTTTTGCCCGGAGGTGGCGCGCGACATCGGGCGGGCCCTGTTCCTGTCGGCGGATCTGGACCTGTCCCTGTCGGCCTGGTGCGGGGTCTGCCGCTTTGACGAGGGGCAACCGGGGGCGTTGGCCGACCTGTTGGACCGTTGGCCGATGCTGGCGCGGCAGGGGCGGCCGGAAATGGGACAGCGCTACGAGCGGGTCCACAAGGGAGTGTGGCTGTTGAGGGAGGATCTGGGATGATCAGGCTGCATCACGTGCAATACGGGCGCTCTTTTCGGGTGCTTTGGCTGCTCGAAGAAATCGGTGTCGACCGCTTTGGCGGGCTGGAGGTGGTCGAGCATCGCATCGGCACGAAGGAGATGGCGGAAAGCGACCTGAAGCGGGTGTCTCCGGCGGTGCGCATCCCGGCCATCGAGCACGAGGGCCTTGAGATGTGTGAATCCGGCGCCATCGTGGAATACCTGACCGAGATGCACGCGCCCGAACTGGGGCGCGCGCCGGGATCGCCCGAGCGGGCGAAGTACCTGCAATGGATCCATTTCGCCGAAACGCAGGCGAGCCTGATCGAGAACCTGAACCTCCAGATGGTGTTCCTGCGCCCGCCTGCCACGCCGTCACCCATTGTGGTGAAGCTTCAGGTCGCGCGATTGAAGCAGACGTTGCGTGGCCTCGAGGCGGCGCTGCCCGAGGACGGCTGGCTGCTGGAGGGCGGCTTTTCGGCGGCGGACATCATGATGGGCTTCAACCTGTACGCGGTGCCGTTCTTCGTGCACCTGGACGACTTTCCGAAGATCCGGGCGTACAAGGCGCGGATGGAGGCGCGCGATGCCTATGCGCGGGCGGTCGAACACGAGGGGCCGCAGCGGTTCTACAGCCAGGATTTCTACCCGGTGCCCGAGGCGTGATTGGGGCCACGACCACATGGGGCGCGCTGACGCGCGCGCTTTTCGTCTCGGCCCCCGCGCTGGCGCGCGGCGGCCTCGGGACTGCCTCCGGCGGGAGATATTTCGACCAAGAAGAAGCAGGGCGCGCGTTCTGCTTTTCCTTGGCGCAAATATTCCGGGGGAGCTCCGCAGGAGCGGGGGCAGAGCCCCCTTCGACAGTCTGGTTAAAAGCAGGAACCTGTGATGCCTGAGCGGGTGGAGATATTCGAGGTCGGTCCGCGGGATGGTTTGCAGAACGAGAAGCGGATGATCCCGACGGCTGAGAAGGTGGCATTGGTGGACCTCTTGTCCGGTGCTGGGTTCCGGCGGATCGAATGTGCGTCCTTCGTCAGTCCGAAGTGGGTGCCGCAGATGGCGGATTCTGCCGAGGTGCTGGCGGGCATCTCGCGCGCGGAGGGCGTGTCCTACGCGGCTTTGACGCCGAACATGAAGGGGTTGGAGCGCGCCTTGGCAGCGCGGGCGGACGAGGTGGCGGTGTTCGGCGCCGCCTCCGAGGGGTTCTCGCGGGCGAACATCAATGCCTCGGTCGAGGAGGGATTGGCGCGGTTCGTGCCCGTCTGCGCCGCAGCACAGGAGGCGGGCGTGCCTGTGCGTGGCTACGTCAGCTGTGTGGTCGAGTGCCCCTACGTTGGGGCCGTGGCGCCTGGAGCCGTGGCACGGGTCGTGGCTGCCCTGCGGGACATGGGCTGTTACGAGGTATCGCTGGGCGACACCATCGGACGCGCCGCGCCCAAGGCCGTGGATGCCATGCTGGACGCTGTGTTGCAGGAGATGCCCGCCGCGCAGTTGGCCGGGCATTTCCACGACACCGGGGGCCGTGCGCTGGACAATGTCGCGGTGGCGCTTGAGCGGGGTCTGCGGGTGTTCGACGCGGCGGTGGGCGGTCTTGGCGGCTGCCCCTATGCCCCCGGTGCGGCAGGGAATGTCGCCACCGAGGCGGTGCATGATTTCCTGACCGCACGGGGGTACGACACCGGGTTGGATCGCGACGTGCTGGCGCGTGCGGGGGCCATGGCGCGGGCGATGCGGGGTGCCTGAGGGGTCGGGCACCACTGCGCGCAGGCGGGGACGGCTGATCGTGCTGTCGGGTCTGCCCGGTGTGGGCAAGAGCGCCGTGGCCGAGGCGCTGTGTTCCGAGGTCGGCGCTCTGTGGCTGCGGGCGGATGCTATCGAGCAGGCGATGCGGGACAGTCACATGGCGTATACCGACTTGGCGGATGCTGGCTATGCCGCCATGCGGGTCGTGGCGGAGGAGGCCTTGGCGCGGGGCTTTGACGTGGTGGCGGATTTCGTCAATCCTTTGCCGGTGACGCGAACGTCTTGGGAAGCCTTAAGCGGTCTGAACGTCGAGCTGGTCTGTTCGGACGCGGCGGAGCATCGGCGCAGGGTC
The DNA here is from genome assembly GCF_049800975.1 of Sagittula sp. S175. Taxonomy (NCBI): domain Bacteria; kingdom Pseudomonadati; phylum Pseudomonadota; class Alphaproteobacteria; order Rhodobacterales; family Roseobacteraceae; genus Sagittula; species Sagittula sp. S175. The sequence goes on along the minus strand of NZ_JBNAGB010000001.1, from coordinate 283,178 downwards.
GAGGGGCGGCGGTCTGATGTGGCGGGTCTGGCCCTGCCGTCCTGGGAAGCGGTCATGGCGCGGGATTATGAGCCCTGGGATGGGGCCTTGCGGCTGGATACGGCGCGGCCCCTGGGCGAGGTGGTGGCGCGGATTTTGGAAGAACTGGGGGACGGGTGATGGAAGAGGTGCGGCTGGAGATGGACGCTGGCGGCGTGGCGCGAATCGCGCTGGCCCGGTCGGACAAGCACAACGCCATGTCGGCGCGGATGATGGCCGAGCTGGAGGAGGCTGCCGAGACCGTGGCCGAGAGCGACGGCATCCGGGTCGTGGTGCTGGAAGCGGATGGCGGGACCTTCTGCGCCGGTGGCGACCTGGCATGGATGCGCGCGCAGTTCGGCATGGACCGGGCGACGCGGGTGCGGGAATCGAGCCGGATCGCCCGTGCCTTGGCGGCGTTGTACGCCTTGCCGCAGCCGTTGATCGGCAAGGTGCAGGGCAATGCCTTTGGCGGCGGGCTTGGGCTGATCTCGGTCTGCGACGTGGCGGTCGGGGTCGAGACGGCGAAATTCGCGCTGACCGAGGTGAAGCTGGGTCTGATCCCGGCGAACATCGGGCCTTACGTCGTGCATCGCTTGGGCGCGACACAGGCGGCGCGGGTGTTCATGAACGGCAAGGTCTTTGACGGGAGTTCGGCGGTGGGCTTGGGACTGTTGTCCAGCGCGGTGCCGGTGGAGGACCTCGAGGATACAGTGGAGGCGGAGATCACGCCCTACCTTGCCTGCGCGCCAGGGGCTGTGCGCGATGCCAAGCGGCTGATGCGGGACCTTGCGGGCGAGGTTCGCGAGCAGGATGTGGTCATGGCGATCGAGGCCCTGGCAGACCGCTGGGAGACTCAGGAAGCGCAGGACGGCATCGCGGCCTTCTTTGACAAGCGGCGCGCGCCCTGGGTTGATGGTTGAGGCGGTTCAGCGTGCGCAGATGGCGAGGCCGGTTTCGATCCAGACGAGTTCGGTCTCGGCGCGGCTGAGGCCGATTTCGAGGGCCGGGGGATTGCCTGCCGGGTTGATGTAGAACCACAGTTCGTATCCTGCGCCGCCGGAGGTGAATGCGTGCCCCAGCCCTTCGTCCGGGCTGTCGCGGATCGCGTCGCAGGGGTAGGCCGTGCTGTCCGGGCCGTCATCGACCACGACCCTGTCCGCTTCGATGCAGAGGCTCACACGATCTCCGAAGGACAGGCTGGAGACCGCGCCCCCGAGGTCGAGGAAACCACCGTCGACCGCTTCGAGCGGAATAAGGCGGTGTGCCCCGAGGCAGGTGGTGGACAGCGTCAGCGGCGCGTCGGATTGGGCTACGGCCGGCAGCGGGGCGTAGGTCAGAAGCGTGACAAGCAGGGCGGTGGCGTGGCGCATGCGGAACTCCTTGGTCCGGGCCGATGATGCCAGAGTAACGGCTGCGCGCGCTGGGGCAAGCTTTGGTGATTACGGTCGGGGAAACTGGACGGGTTTGCAGGGCGCGGGATTATCTGAGGCTGCTGAAGGACGAGGACGGACAACAGACCAGAGGTGGGCCTGCTGTTCGAACAGTTGAGCGATGTGGATCGGGAGCGTACCCAGCCAGTGTCAGGCGGCTTGCAAGAATTGGCGTCGGCGCAGTTATATTCTCTGGAGGCAATGACGGGGCGCCGAAACGGTGCTTTGCTGCAGTTTCGACGGGAGGGTGACGCGATGACGGTACAGATTGCACAGCTGTATGCGACGGGGTGCCTCGCGATCATCTTTTTCCAGTTTGCGCTGATCGGCGGGCTGCCGTTGGGGGCTTATACCCAGGGCGGGCAGCACGAGGGAGCCTTGCCCGTGTCAGGGCGGCTGATTGCGGCGGTGTCGGTGCCGGTGGTGCTGTTCCAGGGGCTGGCGGTGGTGAGTGTGGCGGGCTTTCCGCTGGGGTGGCCGCTGTGGACCGGATGGGTGGCGTTCGGGGTCAGCGTGGTCACATGCGTGCTGAACGGGCTAACCCCCAGTGCGCGAGAGCGGGCGGTGTGGTTCCCGGTGACCCTCGTGATGGCGGGCCTTGCGGGATACGTCATGGTGATGACGCTGAAGGCGTGAGGGACACCCGCTGGCGCATGCGATCCAGTGTCGCCCGCTGCTGCAGGCGACCGGGGCGGTTCATAGGCGGCGGAGCGTCACCCCAACGTGGCGATCATCCACAGTCCCATGGCCATCATCACAAGATTCTCTGTCAGAGAGACGAATCCGAGCGGGACGTTGGACGACCCGCCCATGCAGGCGCATTCGAGCTCGCGCTTGTCGATATAGACGGCTTTTATGACCGAGACGGCGCCGATGGTGCCGATGAACAGAGCGAGCGGGCCAGAGATCCACGCGGCGGTACCGGCCAGCATCAGGATGGCTGCAGCGGCTTCGGCGTAGGGGTAGATATAGGCGTAGGCGACCTTGCGGCGGGCAAGCAGGTCGTAGTTCAGGAACATGGTTGTAAAGCTCTCGATGTCGCGCAGTTTCTGCACGGCGAGCAGCGCCATGGCGGTGGCGAGGATGGTGCGCAGGTTCGCGGCGGCGGTGAAATCGGCGGCCTGACCGATGGCGAGGCCCATGAGGGCGGCCATGGCAAAGACGGCGATCACCGGGGCGTAGGTCTTGTCCTTGTCGGCCTGTGGCGTCTGGCCGAAGTGGCGTTGCAGTGCGTCGTAGCCGCCGATGCGATCCGTGCCGATATAGACCTGCGGCGTGGTCTCGACGCCGTGTTCGGCCTTGAAGCGGTCGGTGGCCTCGCGGGATTCCAACAGGTGGTCCTCGACGGTGTAACCTTCGGATTCAAGGAGCGCCTTGGCCTTCAGCCCGAAGGGGCAGAGGTGGTCTGGCGTGGCCATGCGGTACAGGCGGGCGTATTTTGAACGGGAATCGAGCGGCATTGGCTGGGTCCTTTCCGGTAGGGCGGGGAGGCTTGATCGGGAAACGCGGGGCGCTGGGGCAGGGTTCCGACGCGGTCCGGACAGGTGCACCTGACGGCGGACGGACGGGGCGCTATACCGTCAATCTTCTGCAATCTGCGGGCTGCTTGTTGACCCCGTGCGCTGCGGGGGCTAAGCCGACATCGGACGATTTTCGCGCGCGGTGTCTGTCCGCGTGCCCCGATCTTGAGGAGCTGCCTCGTGGAAGACATGCTGCGGGAATACCTGCCCATCCTGGTTTTTCTGGCCATTGCCGTGGTGATCGGCCTGGTCTTCATCTTCGCCGCGATCCTGATCGCCGTGCGCAACCCGGACCCCGAGAAGGTGTCGGCCTACGAATGCGGCTTCAACGCCTTCGACGATGCGCGAATGAAGTTCGACGTGCGATTCTACCTCGTCTCGATCCTGTTCATCATCTTCGACCTCGAAATCGCGATGCTGTTCCCCTGGGCCGTGGCCTTCAAGGACCTCAGCGACGTGGCCTTCTGGGGGATGATGGTGTTCCTTGGCGTGCTGACCGCCGGTTTCGCCTACGAATGGAAGAAGGGCGCGCTGGAGTGGGAGTGACCCACTTGTGACGCGCCGGGACTGACAGGGGGCTTCCGCGAGGAAGCCCTTTCTCGTTTCCGGGTGAGGGGTGTGGGCCGCGTGTCGCCGGTCAGGACCCGTCAACGGTGCGGCGCAGGCGGGGACCGGTCTCTACGAAGCCGTTGGTGCGGTAGAAGGACAGGGTGCGTGACCATTCGGGTTGCGCAGGCGCCCCGACTTCGAGGCGCGACCAGCCGCGTGCCCGGGCTTCGTCGAGGGCCGCGGACAGCAGGCGGGACGCTATGCCGCGTGACCGCTGGGCCGCTGAGACGTGGAGTTCGCAGATTTCGCCGAACAGCCCGCCCGCGTAGATCGCCATGCATTCGTTCAGCGTCAGCAGACCGATGGCGGTGCCGTCCTGCTCTGCCAGCAGGGCGATCACACGGTCCGAGGCCAGCACGTTTCGGGCAGTGGCGGTGACTGCGTCGAGGGTCGGAGCCTGGCCGGCCGACAGCTCGTCCAGCAGGGCATGGACGTGGCAGGCAACGGCGGCGACATCGTCCGGTGTGGCACGGCGCATCGTGATGGTCAGCATGGGTCTTTCCCTCGTTGGAAGTTGTGGTCCCAACGTTTGATCAAATTCCGGGTCGCGCAAGGGGGGGCCGCGGGGCGCCCCGCAGTGCTGCAGGGCGGAACGGGATAGCCCTGCGCCCGGAACCTTCGGACGGGCTTTGGCAGGTTGCGGCGCGGTGGTGGCAATCTGTCCATGCCCTTTGGGCGCGACGGGCGAATCGGCTCACGGGGGGACGCGGAATTCGCGGGGCACTGGATGCTGCAGGGGCTGCCATGGCTGTTGGCGGGGGCCGACGCGTGCAGGCGCCCACAGGCGCGGGCGCGCCGGGCGGGGCGGGTGTCGCTCAGAGTTAAGGCAACGCCATGCATTGCGCGGGTTAAAGCCTTGCCCACCCGGCGGATTTGCCGCAGAAGGCGAGGAAAGGACAGGCCGGAACCGGGGTGGGGTGCGTTGACCCTTCCGGGTGATTGGGTCTATACGGGCGCAGGCCGGACGAAAGGGACACCGAATGGGTATTTCGACTTCGCTGAATCACGCTGCGGCAGACAAGGAAGTGACCGTCCAGGCGATGAATCGCGATTTGCAGGACAAGGGCTTCCTGCTGACTTCCACCGAGGACATCATCAACTGGGCGCGCACCGGCTCGCTGCACTGGATGACCTTCGGCCTTGCCTGCTGCGCCGTCGAGATGATGCATACCTCGATGCCGCGCTACGACCTCGAACGCTTTGGCACCGCGCCGCGCGCCTCGCCGCGCCAATCCGACCTGATGATCGTCGCGGGCACCCTGACCAACAAGATGGCCCCGGCGCTGCGCAAGGTCTACGACCAGATGCCGGAACCGCGTTACGTGATCTCGATGGGGTCCTGCGCGAACGGCGGCGGCTATTACCATTATTCGTATTCGGTGGTGCGTGGCTGTGACCGCATCGTGCCGGTGGACGTCTACGTCCCGGGCTGCCCGCCGACGGCAGAGGCGCTGATGTACGGCCTGCTGGCCCTGCAGAAGAAGATGCGCCGCACCGGCACTCTGGTCCGGTAAGGAGGGATGACGATGGCTGAACTGAAACCCGGCGACGTGGTCGAATTGACCTCCGGCAGCGCGAAGATGACGGTGGAAACCGTCGGTCAGAGCGACCAGAATGCCAACCTGATCGCCGCGCAATGCGTCTGGTTCGAGGAAAGCGCGGGCGAAGTGCGCCGCGCCGTCGTCGCCGTGGACGCGCTGAAGAAGGTGAAGGCATGACCGACGCTCTGAACGAACTGGGCGGCCACATCGAGCTGAAGCGCCCCGATTGCGTCATCGGCTGGGACGTGACCCATGGCGAGCTGAACGTGGACGTGGCCCCGGCCAACATCCGCGGCTTTGTCGACTTCCTGAAGACCGATCCGACCTGCCGCTTCTCGACCCTGGTGGACATCACCGGCGTGGACTACCCCGAACGGCCCAAGCGGTTCGACGTGGTCTACCACTTCCTGTCGATGTACCAGAATCACCGCATCCGCCTGCGCGTCTCGATCCGCGAGGACGAGATGGTGCCGTCGATCGTGTCGGTTCACCCCTCGGCCAACTGGTTCGAGCGCGAAACCTTCGACATGTACGGCATCCTGTTCTCGGGCCATCCGGACCTGCGCCGCATCCTGACCGACTACGGTTTCCGTGGCTACCCGCTGCGCAAGGACTTCCCGACCACCGGCTACACCGAGGTGCGCTACGACGAAGAGCAGAAGCGCGTCGTCTACGAGCCGGTTTCGCTGGTGCAGGAATACCGCCAGTTCGATTTCATGTCCCCGTGGGAAGGCGCGCAATACGTGCTGCCCGGTGACGAGAAGAAGGCCTGATGCTGATGGCGCGCCCCATAACTGGCGCGCCGTCGCACGATAACGGGCCTGCGGGCCCGACGACTTTACGAAAGGTACGAGGCAAGTTGAGCTTCGACACGGATTTTGAGGCGCTGGAGCGCGAGGGCTGGGAGCCCGAGAAGGCGATTGCCTCGCTGGAGAGCGGCGAGGACTGGGTGGCCTGGGCCAATGACCTGCTGCCCGAGATGATCGACCTAGAGGATGCGCTGGTCTGCACCGGTTTCTTTGCCGAGGATGGCAGCGCGCGCGGGCTGATCTGGGACATTCTGGACCAGGTCATCGCGCGGCGCGACGAGGAATTCACGGCACGGGCATTTGCCTTTGTGCTGAACTGTGCGGAAAGCCGGGACATGGCGCTGGAGATGCCGGCGCTGATCGGCTTTCTGTGCAAGATCGCGCAACCGGGAACGGGCGCGATGTGTCTGGATGAACTGGCGGCACGGCTGCCCGATGGAATGGTCGAGGCGCGGGGAAACCTGTTCGCGCATCACTACGGTAACGACGGTCTGGCGGTCCTGCAGGGCGCCAAGTCCGGCAGAAGGAGGCACTGATGATGGACGGCTCCAAGGGTTTTGACGACGCGCTGACCGGCGAACAGAAGATCCGCAACTTCAACATCAACTTTGGCCCGCAGCACCCGGCAGCACACGGCGTGCTGCGCCTCGTGCTGGAGCTGGACGGCGAGATCGTCGAACGTTGCGACCCGCATATCGGCCTGCTGCACCGTGGCACCGAAAAGCTGATGGAATCGCGCACCTACCTGCAGAACCTGCCGTATTTCGACCGTCTCGACTACGTGGCACCGATGAACCAGGAGCACGCCTGGTGTCTGGCCATCGAACGTCTGTGCGGCGTCGAGGTGCCGCGCCGGGGCTCTCTGATCCGCGTGCTGTATTCGGAAATCGGCCGCGTGCTGAACCACCTGCTGAACGTGACGACTCAGGCCATGGACGTGGGCGCGCTGACGCCGCCGCTCTGGGGCTTCGAAGAGCGTGAAAAGCTGATGATCTTCTACGAGCGGGCCTGTGGCGCGCGCCTGCACGCGGCCTACTTCCGCCCCGGCGGTGTGCACCAGGACCTGCCGCCCGCGCTGCTGGACGATATCGAGAAGTGGGCGCATGAGTTCCCCACGATCCTCGCCGATATCGACGGCCTACTGACCGAGAACCGCATCTTTAAGCAGCGCAACTGCGACATCGGCGTGGTGAACGAGCAGGAGATCCAGGACTGGGGCTTCTCGGGCGTCATGGTGCGCGGCTCTGGTCTGGCATGGGATCTGCGCCGTGCGCAGCCCTATGAATGCTACGACGAATTCGACTTCCAGATCCCGGTGGGCAAGAACGGCGATTGCTTCGACCGCTACCTCGTCCGCATGGAAGAGATGCGCCAGTCGGTGAAGATCATCCTGCAAGCCATTGAAAAGCTGCGCGCCCCCGAAGGCCAGGGCGACGTGCTGGCACGGGGCAAGATCACCCCTCCGAAGCGCAGCGACATGAAGACCTCGATGGAAAGCCTGATCCATCACTTCAAGCTTTACACCGAAGGCTTCCACGTACCCGCGGGCGAGGTCTATGCCGCTGTCGAGGCGCCTAAGGGCGAATTCGGCGTGTATCTGGTGGCCGATGGCACCAACAAGCCTTACCGCGCCAAGCTGCGCGCGCCGGGCTACCTGCACCTTCAGGCGATGGACCACGTTGCTAAGGGGCACCAGCTGGCCGACGTGGCGGCGATCATCGGCACGATGGACATCGTGTTCGGCGAGGTTGACCGCTGAGACGCGACAACCGGGGCCTGATGGTCCCGGCAATAGCAGGCAAAACGCCCGCAAAGAGGGAAGTGACGATGAAGAAACTGGTTCTTGCTTTGCCGCTGATGGCGCTGACCGCTGGCTGCGTCGAACTGGGCATGGCTCCGCAGGACACCACGCCCGAGATGCTGGCGAGCTGGGATACCGCCGTCGCGTCCGTCGGTTGCTCGCTGGTGAGCGAGGTGGATTACCTTCCGGTGGAGCTTCAGACCGGCCTGCCGCGTGAGAAGGTCATCGAGATCGCACAGTACAAGGTCGCCAAGGGCGAGGCCGTGTCGCTGGACAATGGCGGCGTGCGGTCGGTCATCGGCACCTGCACGCCTCCGGCGGAACCGGCGGCCGCACCAGCGGTCCAGTCGTAAGCGGTCAGTTACACGCAGTCCGGGCGGGCTGAAATTTTCGTGCGCGGGTCAGGCCCGCGACATAGAGGGATCAAAGAGATGCTGCGTAGGTTGCACCCCGAACAGCCCGAGAGCTTTGCCTTTACCGAGGCGAACATGGCCTGGGCCAAGGAACAGATCACCAAGTACCCGGCGGGTCGTCAGCAAAGCGCTGTGATCCCGCTCTTGTGGCGCGCGCAGGAGCAGGAAGGTTGGCTTAGCCGTCCCGCGATCGAATATGTGGCGGACATGCTGGGCATGGCCTACATTCGCGCGCTGGAGGTGGCGACCTTCTACTTCATGTTCCAGTTGCAGCCGACCGGGTCGGTGGCGCATGTGCAGATCTGCGGCACGACCTCCTGCCTGATTTGCGGCGCCGAGGACCTCATCGCCGTCTGCAAGGAAAAGATCGCACCGAAGCCGCACGCGCTGTCGGCAGACGGCAAGTTCTCGTGGGAAGAGGTGGAATGCCTCGGGTCCTGCACGAACGCGCCCATGGCGCAGATTGGCAAGGACTATTACGAGGACCTGACCGCCGACAGCCTGCGGTCCCTGCTGGACCGTCTTGCAAAAGGCGAGGTGCCGCAGGTCGGTCCGCAAAACGGTCGCATGGGCTCCGAGCCGAAGGGCGGCGCAACGACCCTGACGGAATTTGTCAATGCCTCGATCAAGATGAGCGCCTCGGCGCAGTTGGCGCATGACATCGGCGACACTGTGAAGCGCATCGACGGCACCGAGGTGCCGCTGAAGGCGCCGTGGAACGATCAGTCGGGGACGCGCGGGGCCTGACAACAGGTTTCTTCGGGAGCGGGAGGCTTTCGAAGTCTGAAAGGTCCCGAGGGACCGTTTGAAACGCCCGGCGCCACCGCGTCGGGCGTTGTTCTTTTGTCTTAAAGGGTGACTCCGCAATTGCCTAAGCGGCGGAGTCCGGCAAAAGTGTTAAAAAAGTGAAAATGGTTCCTGCGAAGACAGGAGAAAACGGGAGTGTTGTTGAATGCGGACTGATGGGAATTGCGCGGTGAAGAGCTGGGGCATGGCGGCGGTGCTTGGGCTGCTGGCCTTCCTGCTGCTGATGGGGCAGGGGCTGGGGACGGCGCTGTTCCTGGGGGTGCTGGCCTTCGTGCTTCTGGGGCTGTTGTTCAACTGGCTGTTCTGCGCACCGCTGCCCGAAGCGCGTCCCGCGACGACGACTGCGACGGTGACGACTGCGGCCCCGGCACCTTCGGCGAAGGCTGAACCGACAGCCGGAACCGCGACTACCACCGGCGTGGCGGCGGCTGGTGCTGCGGGTACGGAAGATCAGGCTGCAGCAGAGACGAGCTCTGAAGCGGCGGCGGGATCTGGCCCGGAAGCGGTTACGGAAACTGCCGATGAGGCGGGCGCAACGGCGGATGCCGCAGTTGATACGGCGGGGGACGACACGCCGCCTGCGGCAGATGCAGCGGACGCGACCGATGCCGCCACACCCAAGGCCACGGAGCCCGCAGGCGTGGCGGGTCAGGTCGGATCGCAGGTGAAACCGTCGACGCCCTTGGCAGGCGAGGCGGAGCTTGCATCGCGCAAGGGGTCCTGGACCTACAGCCCGGACCGTTCGGCGACCGGTGGCGCAGATACAGCGGCAGCCGGGTCCGAAGGTTCTGCGATGGCAGAGGCCACCGCCCCTGACGCCAACACCGATGCGGGCACCACTGCGACAGCAGAGGCCAAAGCTTCGAGCCCCGCTGTCACCGAAGCGAAAGCAGTCAGTTCCGATGCGGCAACGCCTGCATCGGACGCACCCGCATCCACATCGACCGACTCCGACACGGCCCGCGGCGGCGGCGAGGCTGGGATCAAGGTGAAGCCGTCGACTGCGCTGGCGGGCGAGGCAGAACTGGCATCGCGCAAAGGCGGCTGGACCTACAGCAAGGACGGCCCGGCTGCCGGAGCGGCAACCGGAGCGGCGCCCGCGGACTCCACCGAACCCGCTTCTGATGCCACGGCAGATTTCGACGGTGACGGCTCGCTTGAGGGGACTGGCGAAGGCGAGAAGCCCGCACTGCTGGATGGCCCGCGCGAGGGTGGTGCGGACAATCTCAAGGAAATCAAGGGAATCGGTCCGAAACTGGAGCGCCTGTGCCATTCGCTGGGCGTCTACCACTTCGACCAGATCGCGGGGTGGAGCGACCAGGAAGTCGCCTGGGTCAACGCGAATCTGGGCGGTTTCAAGGGCCGCGTGACCCGTGACAATTGGGTGGAGCAGGCCAAGATCCTGGCGTCCGGCGGCGAGACCGAGTTCTCGCAGCGTGTCGAAAAAGGCGGCGTTTACGATTGATGTGATGCATTGCAGGGCGCTGTTCGGCGCCCTGCGACACAGCCATGACTTGCACATGGCCCCGGGTTGTGTCAGGCGTGAACCTGGCACTGTTGGGGAGGAACGGCGCTTCACAGGCACGCGTTGCGGGCAGGATCCGCGCGCGTCGAAAGAGCGAGGACGTGACCATGGCAATGAGCCCCCTGAAAGTTTTTACCCCTGATTATTCGCCCGTCGTGAAGATGATGGCGATGCAGACCCGTTTGGCGATCGAGACCAGCCAAAGCATGATGAAGCTGGCGATGCTGCCCTGGAAGGGCACGCCGATGGCCAAGTTTTCCATGCCGGGCATGACGGTCGGTTTCGGCTCCATCTGCAACCCGGCAGGGACGGCGAAGACCGCCGAGGCTCCGAAGGCTGCACCGGTGGCAAAGGCGGCCCCGAAGGCGGTGGCCAAGCCCGCAGCCAAGGTCGCGGCACCAAAGCCCGAGGTGAAGGCGGAAGCCGCGAAGATTGAAGCCCCGAAGGTCGCAGAAGCTCCGAAAGCCGAAGAACCCAAGGCAGAGTTTGCGAAGCCTGCGGCAAAGGTCGAAACTCCGAAAGCCGAGGCGCCGAAGGCCGAGGCCAAGCCCGCTGCACCGAAAGCGGAGCCGGTGAAGGCAGAGGCGGCGCCTGCCGCCAAGCCCGAGGCGCCCAAGGCGCAGGTTGCGGCTCCGGCGAAGGTGGCCACCAAGCCCGCGGCCCGCAAGGCAGCGGCCAAGCCGCGCGCAGGACGCACGGCGGCTGCAAAGCCTGCTGCCAAGAAGCCGGACACCACTCCGAAGCCGACAAACTGATCGGCCTCAAAGACTGAAAACGGAAGACCATGGCGAAGAAAGACGAACTGAACCGGCAGGGACGCAAGGTTGCGTTGATGATTGCCGGGGTAGGTGTGTACTGGATCGCCATCACCGCCCTTGGGCAGGCGCTGGACTGGAGCCAGCGCCTGCGCGCTTTGTTCGATCTTGTTGCATTGGCGGGGTTTATCTGGGCGGTCTGGATGATATACGGGCTCTGGCGTTCGCGCCGAGATGATGAAGGATAAGAGATGCTTCAGGACCAGGACCGGATTTTCACCAATATCTACGGCATGCATGACCGCACACTCGACGGTGCGAAGAAGCGTGGCCATTGGGACGGCACCAAGGACATCATCGGCAAGGGCCGCGACTGGATCATCGACGAGATGAAGGCCAGCGGTCTGCGTGGGCGCGGCGGTGCGGGCTTTCCGACCGGTCTGAAATGGTCCTTCATGCCGAAGGAATCGGATGGCCGTCCCTCCTACTTGGTGGTGAACGCCGACGAATCGGAGCCGGGGACCTGCAAGGACCGCGAAATCATGCGCCACGATCCGCACACGCTGATCGAGGGCTGCCTGATCGCCTCCTTCGCGATGCAGGCGCATGTCTGCTACATCTACATCCGCGGCGAATACATCCGCGAGCGCGAGGCGCTTCAGGCGGCGATTGACGAGGCCTATGACGCGGGCCTTCTGGGCAAGAACGCCGCTGGCTCGGGCTGGGATTTCGAGCTCTTCGTGCATCACGGCGCCGGGGCCTACATCTGCGGTGAGGAAACCGCGCTGCTGGAATCGCTCGAAGGCAAGAAGGGCATGCCCCGGATGAAGCCGCCGTTCCCGGCGGGCTCGGGTCTGTACGGTTGCCCGACCACGGTGAACAACGTCGAATCGATTGCCGTGGTGCCGACCATCCTGCGGCGCGGCGCGTCCTGGTTCGCGGGCTTTGGCCGCGAGAACAACGCCGGGACGAAGTTGTTCGCCATCTCCGGCCACGTGAACAACCCCTGCGTCGTCGAAGAGGCGATGTCCATCAGCTTTGAAGAGCTGATCGAGAAGCACTGTGGCGGCATCCGCGGCGGCTGGGACAACCTTAAGGCGGTCATTCCCGGTGGCTCCTCCGTCCCTTGCGTGCGCGGGGAGAAGATGAAGGACGCCATCATGGACTTCGATTACCTGCGCGGCGAGCTGGGCTCCGGCCTTGGCACGGCGGCGGTGATCGTGATGGACAAGCAGACCGACATCATCAAGGCGATCTGGCGCCTGTCCAAGTTCTACAAGCACGAGTCCTGCGGCCAGTGCACGCCGTGCCGCGAGGGCACCGGCTGGATGATGCGCGTGATGGACCGTCTTGTGCGCGGCGAGGCCGACGAGGAAGAGATCGACATGCTGTGGGACGTGACCAAGCAGGTCGAGGGCCACACGATCTGTGCATTGGGTGACGCAGCGGCCTGGCCAATCCAGGGCCTGATCCGCAACTTCCGCGACGAGATCGAAGACCGCATCAAGGCACAGAAGGCCGGGCGGGTCAGCGCCGTGGCTGCGGAGTAATCATGCCGGTCCAAGGACTGTCCAAGGCCCTTCGCCGGTTGGCGGGGGGCCTTGTGCTTTTGGCGGGGTCGGCGGCGGCAGAGGGCATTCCCGGCCCGACGCTGGAAAGCGTGCTGGAGATCACCGGTTTCTGGCTTCAAGAGGATTACGACAGGCGCGAGGCTCTGCTGCCGTTGGTCGAATCGGAAGGGATCGGCGCGCTCTATCTGTCGGATCGGCTGGTGCATCTTGATGCGGAGGCGCTGGCAGAAGGCGGGATGTTTGACACTCTTTTGAAGATCGGGCCGCATCTGCAGATGCGAGGGGTGTCGATCCGTTCAATGTCGGTGATCGAGGAGACACCCGGCTACGTCATCGAAGTGAACGGCATTCATTATGAAGTCTATTCGAAACGTGAGGCTGACCGCAGTTGGGAACTGGCGACGGAAACCTTCGTGCGATTGGTGAGTGACCTGCTGCCCTCAGAAGGCAGAGACCGGTTCTACGCGCTCAACTCCGGCAATGACCTGAGCGGATTTTTTCTGCCGCCCGAGGTCCTGCCGTTTTTCATCGCTGGAGATGTGCAGGTTTCGGATCGGCCCTATACGCCAACACGCAAGGGGCCGGACTACGGGATGCCCGCGGACGGGTGAGCCTCACGAGATGTCTTTCAAAACGGTGTCGATGCAGATCGCAGGGTTTTTCCTCAAGGCAAAACGTAGAAACATTGCGGTGGTAGCCAAAGACAACCTGTCAGGTGCGAGAGAGCCGAAGCCCCAACAGGAATGGCAGAAGGTGGTCCGTTGCCGGCCACCTTCGCAAGGTCGCTGATCGCGGTGAGTCGGGGACGGCGCTCAGCCGCCGTCGGTGGAGATCTTCAGAGAGAGCTTTTTATCCGGCGGAAGACCTTCGGTCAGATCGTGGGGCACGATCGCGGGCAGCGGACGGATGGGGAAGGCGTGGGTCATCGGCTCTCTCCTTGTACTACGCATGTAACTGCCGATGGGGCGATCCGGTTCCCTGCGACTTCGTGCAAGTGCTTGACCTGACAGGCGCGCGGGGCGAAGGTGACGCCGCCTTGGCAGGGGCGCCAAGGCTCAAGGCCAAAGAACAAGGGCAGAGACATGAAAAACACCGCAGGCCTTCTCCGGAAAACGCCGACCGCGCGACGCGATGCTCTGGTGAAACAGCGGGAGTTGCCGCAGATAACGTCTGCCGATCTGCTGAAACTGGTGTTGATCCTTGCCGTCGCAGCGTCGCTTGCAGGGTGCGGCCGGCTTGGGAAAGGCGCCCGAGAGCAGGTCCAGACCTTTGACGGCCAAGTGTTTCGGGGCAGCGCCAAGGCGTTGGATGACGGGCCAGCGCATTTTGTGGCCTCGGTGCGGGAGCCGGCGAAGTCCATCGATGGCGCCGTTCAGGCCGCGACGTACCAAGCGACGAAATACTGCATCGAGACCTACGGCACCTCTGACATCGACTGGGAGGTCGGGCCGGATACGCCGAAGGATCAATTGGCAGTAACCAGCGAGTCGCTGAGCCTCACGGGCCGATGCCGCGACCTCTGAGCGCGGACTTGCCTACAGGTGTTTTCCAGACGGTGCGGTTCCGCGCAAAAACCGGTTTTCATGGACCCGTTATTGCATAACGTTGGGAAAACACGATCTCTGGAGACAAGCGTCCATTCATGAGGAGCCAGATATGCGCCTGATTCCCACCGTCATTCTGTGTCTGGCCATTGCGGCTCCGGCAATGGCCAAGCCCGCCCTGCGCGAGGTGAAGGAAATCGACGACACGTTGATGCAAATTGCTATCGCAGACGAGATTCGGAAGTCTTGTGATGATATCGGAGCGCGGATGCTTCGGGCCCTTGGGCAGGTAAGCAGCCTGAAATCGAAGGCGCAAAGCCTTGGGTACAGCAGCGCCGAAATCGACGAGTACGTGACGTCCAAGGCTGAAAAGAAACGGATGCGCAGCAAGGCTGAGGCCTGGTTGGCATCGCAAGGTGTGAATGCCAAAGATGACGCGGCATTGTGCGCATTTGGTCACGCTCAGATCGACAAGAAGACTTATATCGGTTCTCTTCTGCATTGATCTGGACGCGGTCTGAACGGTCTTCCGGGTTAACGAAAAGTTACTTACCCTGTGATTGAGCGTGAAAATCCGGGTTTTACGGGCGCGAATGTGATCACACATTCGCGCTTGCGCATGCAAGTGGCGCACCCGCGTCGATTTTTCCCGGAATTTCCGGCCAATTTCCGGCCCCTGCATCTGGCGTGTTGGCAAAACGCGCGGTAGAACCCGTGCCAAGTCGCGCCCGACTTTCGTCGGAGCGCCGCCATCTGCAATGGAGAGGCACCGGCATGTCCGACTTGCGCAAGCTCATCATCGACGGTCAGGAAATCGAGGTGGACGGGGCCATGACCCTGATCCAGGCGTGCGAGGAGGCGGGCATCGAAGTGCCGCGCTTCTGCTACCACGAGCGCCTGTCGATTGCCGGGAACTGCCGGATGTGTCTGGTGGAGGTCGTCGGCGGCCCGCCCAAGCCCGCGGCCTCCTGCGCGATGCAGGTCCGCGACCTGCGCCCGGGCCGCAATGGCGAACCCCCCGAGGTAAAGACCAATTCGCCCATGGTTAAGAAGGCCCGTGAAGGGGTGATGGAGTTCCTGCTCATCAACCACCCGCTGGATTGCCCGATCTGCGATCAGGGTGGCGAATGTGACCTTCAGGATCAGGCAATGGCCTATGGCGTGGATTTCTCGCGCTTTACCGAGGCCAAGCGCGCATCGACCGACCTGGACCTTGGTCCGCTGGTCGAGACCCACATGACGCGCTGCATCTCCTGCACCCGCTGCGTGCGTTTTACCACGGAGATCGCGGGCCTGACGCTGATGGGCCAGACCGGTCGCGGCGAAGATGCGGAAATCACGAGCTACCTGAACCAGACGCTCGAATCGAACATGCAGGGCAACATCATCGACCTGTGCCCGGTGGGCGCGCTGGTGTCGAAGCCCTACGCCTTTACCGCCCGTCCTTGGGAACTCACCAAGACCGAGACCATCGACGTGATGGACGCGCTCGGGTCGAACATCCGTGTGGATACCAAGGGGCGCGAAGTCATGCGCATCCTGCCGCGCAACAATGACGGCGTGAACGAGGAGTGGATCTCGGACAAGACCCGCTTTGTCTGGGACGGCCTGCGCCGCCAGCGTCTGGATCGCCCCTACGTGCGCGAGAACGGCAAGCTGCGACCGGCGTCGTGGTCCGAAGCGCTGTCGCTGGCCGCGTCCAAGATCAAGGGCGCGTCCAAGCTGGCCGGTCTGGTCGGTGATCTCGCCCCGGTCGAGGCAGTCTACTCGCTGAAGCAACTGGTCGAGGGGCAGGGCGGTGTCGTCGAATGTCGCACCGACGGGGCAAAGCTGCCCGCCGGGAATCGGTCGGGCTATGTCGGCACGGCGGCGATCGAGGATATCGATTCGGCCGAGATGATTCTCCTGATCGGCACCAATCCCCGCGAGGAAGCGCCGGTTCTGAACAGCCGTATCCGTGCGGCATGGGCGCGCGGTGCCAAGGTGGCGCGCATCGGTGCGCCGGTGGACCTAACCTTCCCGGTGATCGAACTGGGCACGGGTCGCGCGGCGCTGGCGAACCTCGCCAAGATGGACCATTCCGACAAGGACGGCGTGGCCGGTGTCATGATCGTCGGTCAAGGCGCGCTGAACGAGGCCGATGGCGCAGCGGTACTGGGCACGGCGATGCAGATGGCCGAAGCCGGGTCGTCCAGGTTCATGGTTCTGCACACCGCCGCATCGCGCGTGGGTGCGATGGACGTGGGTGCGGTCAATGACCGTGGCATGGACGCGGTGAACGAGGCGGACGTGATCTACAACCTCGGCGCGGACGAGGTGGAGATCGGCGAAGGCGCATTCGTGATCTACCAGGGCTCGCACGGCGACCGTGGCGCGCACCGCGCCGACGTGATCCTGCCGGGCGCCGCCTATACCGAGGAGCAGGGCCTGTTCGTCAACACCGAAGGCCGTCCGCAGCTGGCGCTGCGTGCCGGGTTCGCTCCGGGTGAGGCCAAGGAAAACTGGGCGATCTTCCGGGCGCTGTCGGCGGAACTGGAGGCCAAGCTGCCGTGGGATTCGCTGGCGCAGCTGCGTCAGGCGCTGGTCGCCGATGTGCCGCATCTGGCGCAGATCGACGAAGTGCCGGAAAACGCATGGCAGCCTCTGGAGGCCGGGTCGCTGGGCGACGCCGATTTCCGTTACGCGGTCAAGGATTTCTGGCTGACCAACCCGATCGCGCGTGCCTCCGAGGTCATGGCGGAACTGTCCCGCCTCGCAAAAGAGCGCGAGGCCGCGCCCATGGCGGCGGAATAAGTGCGCGTGGGTGGGGTGATAGCCATGCTGGCCCTCGGTGCCCTGGGTGCCTGCGACACGTCGCAGGCGCAACAGGGGCCGTACAACCCTGCCTATCAGGGTGTGGAAACGCACCTGCTGGACGGTGACCTGGTGAACTTCCGCGTGGCCATGAAGGGCGCGCGGTCGTCCACGGATGTGGACGAATATGCCGAATGTGCGGCGGCGCAATATGCGCTGATCCGTGGCTACGGCTTCGCACGACATGTGCGTACAAATGTATACGAAGAGGGTGGCCTCTGGCGTGGAGATGCGGTTTACACCATCTCGGCGGCGCTGCCCCGTGGGCTGAGAACGATCGACGCAGAGGTCACCGCTCTGGCCTGCGCCGAGAACGGAATACCGATGGTGTGAGGACCTGATGGCTGAATTCTTCTCCGACAATCCCTGGGGTATCGCGATCTGGATCGTGTTCACGATTCTCGCGCTGCTGGTGCCACTTCTCGTATCGCTGGCGTTCCTGATGTGGGGCGACCGCAAGATCTGGGCCGCGGTCCAGATGCGGCGCGGTCCGAACGTGGTGGGCCTGTTCGGCCTGCTGCAGTCCTTTGCGGACTTCCTGAAATACATCGTCAAGGAAGTCGTCGTCCCGGCGGGCGCGGACCGCTTCGTGTTCTTCCTCGCGCCGATGGTGTCTCTGGTCATGGCCTTCATCGCCTGGGCGGTGATTCCCTTCAACGACGGCTGGGTGATCGCGGACATCAACGTGGCGATCCTTTACGTCTTCGCCATCTCCTCGCTCGAAGTCTACGGCGTCATCATGGGCGGCTGGGCGTCGAACTCGAAGTATCCGTTCCTCGGCTCGCTGCGGTCTGCGGCGCAGATGATTTCCTATGAGGTCTCCATCGGCCTCATCATCATCGGCGTGGTGATCTCCTCCGGTTCGCTGAACTTCGGCAACATCGTCGCGGCGCAGGACGGCATGGGCATCCTGTCGTGGTACTGGCTGCCTCACTTCCCGATGATGATCCTGTTCTTCATCTCGGCGCTGGCCGAAACCAACCGCCCGCCCTTCGACCTTCCCGAAGCGGAATCGGAACTGGTGGCGGGCTACCAGGTGGAATATTCCTCGACGCCCTTCCTGCTGTTCATGATCGGCGAACTGACCGCCGTCGTGCTGATGTGCGCGCTGGTGTCGCTGCTGTTCCTTGGCGGCTGGCTGTCGCCGGTGGAATTCCTGCCCGATGGCGTCTTCTGGATGTGCATCAAGATGGTCTTTGTCTTCTTCATCTTCTCGATGGTGAAGGCGATCACCCCGCGCTACCGCTACGACCAGCTGATGCGCCTGGGCTGGAAGGTCTTCCTGCCGATGTCGCTGGCCTGGGTGGTCTTTGTCGCCTTCGCCGCACGGTTCGAGTGGTTCTGGGGCCTCTACACCCGCTGGGCGGTGGGGAGCTGATATGACGGCAGCGCGGAAACATACTGTTTCTGTTTGCCTGACGGGCGCGTCGCAGGACGGTGCTACGGTCGGGGCAGGGGCACGCATGAAGTGTGCCCCGTGCATGGGAGAACCCAGATGACCGACCTTCGCAAAGCCATCCTCGACGCCAAGTACATCGACATGATCGCCCTGGGCGATTTCGTGGTCCGCGATTGCGGGCTGCCGGACATGGACGCGCAGGGCAACCTGCTGCCGCAAGCCAATGAAATCGCCGCCGCGATCTTTCGCTGGGCGGCGGACATGCAGGCGATGGAGGATGCACCGCGTGCTTCTTCCGTTGCGCAACAGGCGGAGGACGAGGCCGAGCAGGCCTCGCAGCCCCTGAACGAATATGACGAACACGGCGACCCGATCATGGACGCCGAAGAGGCCGAGCGGCTCGAAGCAGCCCGCGAAGCCGTGAAAGAGGAGAGCGCGTAGATGGCTTCCATCGATTATGGACGGGCGGCCAAGTACTTCTTGCTGGCGGACTTCGTGAAAGGGTTCCAGCTGGGTCTGAAGTACTTCTTTGCCCCCAAGGCGACGGTGAACTACCCGCACGAGAAGGGGCCGCTGTCGCCCCGCTTCCGTGGTGAACATGCGCTGCGCCGCTATCCCAACGGCGAAGAGCGCTGCATCGCGTGCAAGCTGTGCGAGGCGATCTGCCCGGCGCAGGCAATCACCATCGACGCGGAACCCCGTGACGACGGCTCGCGCCGGACAACCCGTTACGACATCGACATGACCAAGTGCATCTACTGCGGCTTCTGCCAGGAAGCCTGCCCGGTGGATGCCATCGTCGAAGGTCCGAACTTCGAGTTCTCGACCGAAACCCGCGAGGAACTGTTCTACAACAAGGAGAAACTCCTTGCGAACGGTGACCGCTGGGAGGCCGAGATCGCGCGCAACTTGGAACTGGATGCGCCCTACCGATGACCTGTTTTGCCGCCCGCTTCCTGCCGCTGTCGACCCGGACGCCTGTCCGGGCGCGCGGCTGTGCGGGTGGCCGTGCCGAGTGTTCTGTTGAGGTTTCAACCCTCCAGAAGGAGCACGCGCAATGACGGCCAAGACCCCCTTTGAACTGATGATGGAACAGGCGCAGGAGATGGCGAAAGCCTTCAATCCTGCCATGACATCGTTTGACCCCAAGGGGTTCGAAAAGCTCTGGCCGACCATGTCCAAGGACGCGATGGAAATGTTCTTTGGCAAGGGCTTGTCCAAGTCGGGGCTGGATGCCAAGACGCGGCTGCTGCTGACCCTTGCGGGACTCACCATGCAGGGCGCGCAGGCTGAGACGCCGTTCAGAATGACCGTGCGCCATGCCATGGAGGCAGGCGCCACCGAAGAAGAGATCGCCGAGACCATCGCACAGATGTCGATGTTCGCAGGCATACCCGCCATGACCCGCGCCATGGATTTGGCGCGCGAGGTCATGGCCGACAAAAAGGATGACGAGACATGATGGTCTTTGCCTTCTACCTGTTTACGCTGGGCGTGATCGCCGGGGGCCTGTTCACGGTCGTCAGCCGCAACCCGGTGCACTCGGTTCTATGGCTGATCCTGGCCTTCCTGTCGGCGGCGGGGCTGTTCGTGCTGATGGGTGCTGAATTCGTAGCCATGCTGCTGGTCATCGTCTACGTCGGCGCGGTGGCGGTTCTGTTCCTCTTCGTCGTGATGATGCTGGACGTCGATTTCGCCGAGCTGAAGGCGGAGATGGCCAAGTACCTGCCGCTGGGCCTGCTGATCGGCCTCGTGATCCTGATGGAACTGGGCATGGCCTTCGGCGCCTGGGAAGCTTCCGAAGTGGCGGCGGCGCAGCTGTCCGCGCCGATACCGGAAGGTGTGGAAAACACCGCCGCGCTGGGTCTGGTCCTGTACGACCGTTACTTCCTGCTGTTCCAGCTGGCGGGCCTGATCCTGCTGGTCGCCATGATCGGCGCCATCGTCCTGACCCTGCGCCACCGCAAGGACGTCAAGCGTCAGGACGTTCTGGCGCAGATGTACCGCGATCCGGCCAAGGCCATGGAACTGCGGGACGTGCGCCCGGGGCAGGGGCTCTGATCTTGCGGGGCCCCGTGCGGGGCCTTGCACCTGACTGCGGGGGCATCCTGCCCGCGCGCCTTTCGGAGGTCGCTGCATGAGCGGCGTTTGGGACATCCTTTTCTCGCCCGTGGGGCTCGCGCTCTACGCCGGGTTCTGGGCGTTGAAACTGACGGTGGGTGTCTGGGTGGTGACCAAGGTGGTCGCCTTCCTGCCCGGACGGCACCGGATCTGGGCGGAAGAAAAGCTGATCCGCCTGCGGCTGATGAAACGGCCGCTGCCCTGAGGGGCAGATGGCCGAAGCCCTGAGGGGCGCGTGATTATCGCTCCGGCAACGGGGCAGGGTGCCTAAGGCGCCAAGACTACGAGAGCCCCGCCAAGGGGCGAGACGACCAAATCGAGCGGGCACAGGCCCGGAGGGACACGTATGATCGGATTGGAACATTACCTGACCGTCGCCGCGGTGCTTTTTGTGATCGGCATCTTCGGGCTTTTCCTGAACCGGAAGAACGTGATCATCCTGCTGATGAGCATCGAACTGATGCTGCTGGCGGTGAACATCAACCTCGTCGCGTTTTCCACGCACCTCGGCGACCTCGCCGGGCAGGTCTTTACCCTCTTCGTGCTGACCGTGGCCGCCGCAGAGGCCGCCATCGGCCTCGCGATCCTGGTCTGCTTCTTCCGCAACCGCGGCACCATCGCCGTGGAAGACGTCAACGTGATGAAAGGCTAAGCCCAGATGGAGAGCATCATCCTCTTTGCGCCCCTCGTGGGCGCGCTGATCGCGGGCTTCGGCTGGAAGTTCATCGGCATTCGCGGCGCCCAGTGGATCACCACCGGGCTGCTGTTCCTGGCCTGCGCGTTCTCGTGGATCGTCTTCCTGACCCATGGTCCGGAAACGCAGCACATCCAGATCATGCGCTGGATTGAAAGCGGCACGCTGTCGACCGACTGGTCGATCCGCCTGGACCGCCTGACCTCGATCATGCTGATTGTCGTCACCACCGTGTCCTCGCTCGTGCACCTGTATTCCTTCGGCTACATGGCGCATGACGACAACTTCAAGCACGGGGAAGAAAGCTACAAGGCGCGCTTCTTCGCCTACCTGTCGTTCTTCACCTTCGCCATGCTGATGCTGGTGACCTCGGACAACCTCGTTCAGATGTTCTTTGGCTGGGAAGGCGTGGGTGTCGCATCCTACCTGCTGATCGGCTTCTACTACCGCAAGCCCTCGGCCAACGCCGCCGCGATCAAGGCCTTCGTGGTCAACCGCGTCGGTGACTTCGGCTTCGCGCTGGGGATCTTCGGGCTGTATTACCTGACGGACTCCGTGCGCTTCGACGACATCTTTGCCGCCGCTCCGGCGCTGGCCGAGACGCAGCTGACCTTCCTCTGGGGCACCTGGAACGCCGCCGAGGTCTGTGCCTTCCTGCTGTTCGTCGGTGCCATGGGCAAATCCGCGCAGCTGTTCCTGCACACCTGGCTGCCCGACGCGATGGAAGGTCCGACCCCGGTGTCGGCCCTGATCCACGCCGCGACCATGGTGACGGCGGGTGTCTTCCTCGTCTGCCGCATGTCGCCGCTGATGGAATACGCGCCGCACGCCATGGCCTTTGTCACCTTCCTCGGGGCGACCACGGCCTTCTTCGCCGCGACCGTCGGCCTTGTGCAGAACGACATCAAGCGCGTGATCGCCTATTCGACCTGTTCGCAGCTGGGCTACATGTTCGTGGCCGCCGGTGTGGGCGTCTACTCGGTCGCCATGTTCCACCTGTTCACGCACGCCTTCTTCAAGGCGATGCTGTTCCTTGGCGCGGGTTCCGTGATCCACGGGATGCACCACGAGCAGGACATGCGGAACTACGGTGGCCTGCGCAAGAAACTGCCGCTGACCTTCTGGGCGATGATGATCGGCACGCTGGCCATCACCGGCGTCGGCATCCCGCTGACCCACTTCGGTTTCGCGGGCTTCCTGTCCAAGGACGCCGTGATCGAAAGCGCATGGGCAGGCACCGCAGGCGGCTACGCCTTCTGGATGCTGGTCATCGCGGCGCTGTTCACGTCCTTCTACTCGTGGCGCCTGATCTTCCTGACCTTCTTCGGCAAGCCGCGCGGCGACAAGCACACGCATGAGCACGCGCATGAAAGCCCGACGGTCATGCTGATTCCGCTGGGGGTGCTGGCGCTCGGGGCGATCTTCTCGGGGATGATCTGGTACAATTCCTTCTTCGGCGACCATGACAAGCTGCTGTCCTTCTTCGGGATGCCCGCGCATCACGAGGTGGCAGACATGTCCCACGTCGAAGGCAACGCCGAATTGCAGGCCGCCGCCGACACGGCGAATGCCGACCACGCCGCCCCGACTGAGGGCCATGGCGAGGCTGCTGCCGCCGACCATGGTGCGGATCACGGGATGGCCCCGCAGGGCGCGATCTTCATGGCCGCCGACAACACCGTTCTGGATGACGCACACCACGCGCCGACCTGGGTGAAGGTCAGCCCCTTCATCGCAATGCTGATCGGTTTCGCGGTCTCCTACTGGTTCTACATCGTGAACCCGTCGCTGCCCAAGCGTCTGGCCGAGAACCAGCGCCCGCTGTACCTGTTCCTGCTGAACAAGTGGTACTTCGACGAGATCTACGATTTCCTCTTCGTGCAGCCCGCCAAGAAACTGGGCCGCATCCTGTGGAAAGCCGGTGACGAGGCGATCATCAAGGGCGGGATCAACGGTCTTGCCATGGGTATCGTGCCCTGGGTCACCCGTCTCGCAGGTCGCGCGCAGTCCGGCTACATCTTCACCTATGCCTTTGCCATGGTCATCGGGATCGCGGTCCTGGTCACCTGGATGTCTATCTCCGGAGGGGCACACTGATGTCGAACCTTCTCTCCATCGTCACCTTCCTGCCCGCGCTGGCGGCCCTGATCCTCGCGGTGTTCCTGCGTGGATCGGACGAGGCGGCGCAGCGCAACGCGAAGTGGCTGGCGCTCATTGCCTCGGTGGCGACGTTTGTCATCTCGCTGTTCATCCTGGCGCAGTTCGACGCCTCGGACACCGGCTTCCAGATGCTGGAAGAGGGTGAATGGCTGATGGGCCTGAGCTATCGCATGGGCGTGGACGGCATCTCGGTGCTGTTCGTCATGCTGACCACCTTCATGATGCCGCTGGTCATCTGGGCCAGCTGGGACGTGAAGCATCGCGTGACCGAATACATGATCGCCTTCCTGATGCTGGAAACGCTGATGCTCGGCGTGTTCATGGCGCTGGACCTGGTCCTGTTCTACGTCTTCTTCGAAGCGGGCCTGATCCCGATGTTCCTCATCATCGGTATCTGGGGCGGCAAGGATCGCATCTACGCTTCGTTCAAGTTCTTCCTCTACACCTTCCTCGGCTCGGTGCTGATGCTGGTGGCAATGATCGCGATGTACGCAGACGCGGGCACCACCTGCATCGGTGGCTGCGAGCTGTCGCTGCTGACGCATAACTTTGCCTCGGACGATTTCAGCGTACTGGGCATCCACATCGTGGGCGGCATGCAGACGCTGCTGTTCCTCGCGTTCTTCGCCTCCTTCGCGGTGAAGATGCCGATGTGGCCAGTGCACACATGGCTGCCCGAGGCGCACGTGCAGGCACCGACCGCGGGCTCGGTCGTGCTGGCGGCGATCCTGCTGAAGATGGGCGGCTACGGCTTCATCCGCTTCTCGCTGGCGATGTTCCCGGTGGGCTCTGACGTGATGGCGAACTTCGTCTTCACCCTGTCGGTCGTCGCGATCATCTACACCTCGCTGGTGGCGCTGGTGCAGGAGGACATGAAGAAGCTCATCGCCTATTCGTCCGTCGCGCACATGGGTTACGTGACCATGGGTATCTTTGCGGCGAACCAGCAGGGCCTCGACGGCGCGATCTTCCAGATGATCTCGCACGGGTTCATTTCTGGGGCGCTGTTCCTCTGTGTCGGCGTGATCTATGACCGGATGCACACCCGCGAGATCGACGCCTACGGCGGTCTGGTGAACCGGATGCCGGCCTATGCGCTGATCTTCATGTTCTTCACCATGGCGAACGTGGGCCTTCCGGGCACCTCGGGCTTCATCGGGGAGTTCCTGACGCTCGCAGGCATCTTCCAAGTCAACACCTGGGTGGCGGCTGGCGCGGCGACCGGCGTGATCCTGTCGGCTGCCTATGCGCTGTGGCTGTACCGCCGCGTGGTCATGGGCGACCTCATCAAGGAAAGCCTGAAGACCATCAAGGACATGACGCGCCGCGAAAAGATGATCTTTGCGCCTCTGGTGGCCATGACCCTGTGGCTGGGTGTCTACCCGGCGCCGGTCCTGGACCGCATCGGGCCGAGCGTCGAGGCGCTGGTTTCGCACTATGACATGGCGCTGGAAAGCGCGGGCCGGTCTGCGGAGACGCAGGTCGCCACTTCTGGACACTGAGAGGGGTAACGATGTCGGCTGATCTGAACATCATCCTGCCGGAAATCATCCTGTCGCTCTACGCTATGATTGCGTTGGTCGGCACGGTCTACACGGCAAAGGACAACCTGGCCCCGATGCTGGTCTGGGTGACCTCTGGTCTGTTCATCGTCATGGGCTTCTGGATCGGGGCAACCGGGTCCGGGGACGTGGAGGCTTTCCATGGCATGTTCCAGAATGATGCGTTCTCGCGCTTTGCCAAGGTGACGATCCTGCTGTCGGCGGCCGCCGTGCTGCTGATGAGCGAGGGCTACATGGCGCGCCGCGGGCTGCTGCGCTTCGAATACCCGATGCTGGTGACGCTGGCCGTCGTCGGCATGATGGTCATGGTTTCGGCGGGCGACCTGATGTCGCTCTACATGGGCCTCGAACTGCAATCGCTGTCGCTCTACGTCGTGGCGTCGCTGCGCCGTGACTCGGTCAAGTCGACCGAGGCGGGCCTGAAGTACTTCGTGCTGGGTGCCCTGTCGTCGGGCTTGCTGCTGTATGGTGCCTCGCTGGTCTACGGCTTTGCAGGGACCACGCTGTTCTCGGGCATCATCGCGGCGGCGGGTGAGGGTCAGCTGACCATCGGCCTGCTGATCGGCCTGGTGATGATGATCTCCGGCATGGCGTTCAAGGTTTCGGCGGTGCCGTTCCACATGTGGACCCCGGACGTCTACGAAGGTTCGCCCACCCCGGTCACGGCCTTCTTTGCCACGGCGCCCAAGGTCGCGGCCATGGGCCTGTTCGCCCGCGTTATGTTCGACGCCTTCGGCAATGCCATTCCGGATTGGTCGCAGGTCATCGCGCTTCTGGCGGTTCTGTCCATGTTCCTCGGCTCCTTTGCGGCGATCGGCCAGAAGGACATCAAGCGACTGATGGCCTATTCCTCCATCGCGCACATGGGCTATGCTCTGATCGGCCTCGCAGCCGGGACAGAGATCGGCGTGCAGAACATGCTGATCTACATGGCGATCTACGTGACGATGAACGTCGGGACCTTTGCCTTCATCCTGTCGATGGAGCGTGACGGCAACCCGGTGACGGATATCGGTGCGCTGGGGATGTATTCCAAGAAGGAGCCGGGCAAGGCGCTGGCCATGCTGGTGCTGCTGTTCTCGCTGGCCGGTGTGCCGCCGCTGCTGGGCTTCTTTGCCAAGTACGGCGTGCTGATGGCGGCGGTCGAGGCGGAAATGATCTGGCTGGCGGTGGCCGGTGTGGTCGCGTCGGTGATCGGGGCCTATTACTACCTGCGGATCGTGTTCTTCATGTACTTCGGTGAAGACCGCGAGGACGCGCTGGACCGCTCGTCTTCGCCGGTGCTGTCGGGCTTCCTGGCGGTCTCCGCGCTGATCATCGTGCTGGCGGTGTTCAACCCGCTGGGCCTTTCGGTGCAACTGCAGGACTCGGCGCAAGCGGCGGCTGTTGCGCTGGTCAACTGAGCTTGGATCGTCGTGATCTGATCGAGACGCGCCCCTTTCGGGGCGCGTCGCTGTTTTTGCGCCTCTGGCGCGGTTGGGGCTCGGCCCCAAACCCCGAGGTATTTCCAAAACCAAAGAAGCAAGGAGCGCCGCGCGATGGCATGGCCTGAGGGATATGGGCGGCGGGTGCTGGCGGAGGTGGACAGCACCAATGCCGAGGCGGCGCGGATATTGCCGGAACTGGCGGGGCCGGAGTGGATCTGTGCGCTGAGCCAGACGGCGGCGCGGGGGCGGCGCGGGCGGGCCTGGACCGCTCCGGTCGGGAACTTTGCCGCGACGCTGGTGATGCGCCCGACCGAGGCGCCGGAGGTGGTGGCCTTGCGGTCCTTCGTGGCGTCGCTGGCGCTGTGGGATGCCTTTGCGGAGTTGACCGGGGCCGAGGCGGCGCTGGGATTGAAGTGGCCAAATGACGTTTTGCTGAATGGCGGCAAGGTGGCGGGCATCCTGCTGGAGGGTCTGGCGGGCGGCGGTCTGGCCATCGGGATCGGGGTGAACCTGCTGGCAGCGCCCTCGGCGGAGCAGGTCGAGGCCGGGGCCGTGCGACCCGTGTCGCTGCTGGAAGAAACCGGGGTGCGGATATCGCCGGAGCAGTTGCTGGATGCCTTGGCGGCGGCTTGGGCGGTGCGGGAGCATGCCTTTGTCACCTACGGGTTTCAGCCGATCCGCGAGGCCTGGCTGGCCCGTGCTGCGCGTCTTGGCGAGGTCATCACGGCGCGGACCGCGAAGGACACCCACACCGGCACATTCGAGACGGTGGACGCCAGTGGTCAACTTGTCCTAAACACCGCGCAAGGCCGGGTGATGATCGCGGCTGCGGACGTGTTCTTCTGAAAGGTCTTCCATGCTGCTTGCCATCGACTGCGGCAACACCAACACCGTGTTCTCGATCTGGGACGGCACGTCGTTCATCGCGACCTGGCGGACGGCGACGGAGCACCAGCGCACGGCGGACCAGTATTACGTCTGGCTGTCGACGCTGATGGAGTTCCAGAAGATCGACGCCGAGATCACCGATGTCATCATCTCGACCACCGTGCCGCGCGTGGTGTTCAACCTGCGCGTTCTGGCAGATCGCTACTTCAAGACGCGGCCCATCGTGGTGGGCAAGCCGGAGTGCAGCCTGCCCATCGAGGTGCGGGTGGACGCCGGCACCGCCGTGGGGCCTGATCGGCTGGTGAATACCGTTGCGGGTTACGACAAGTTCGGCGGCGACCTCATCATCGTGGATTTCGGCACGGCGACGACCTTTGACGTGGTGGCGCGGGATGGGGCCTATATCGGCGGGGTCATCGCGCCGGGCGTGAACCTGAGCCTCGAGGCCCTGCACCAGGCGGCGGCAGCCTTGCCGCATGTGGACATCTCGCGGCCCATGCAGGTGGTGGGGACCAACACCGTGGCCTGCATGCAATCGGGGATCTTCTGGGGCTATGTCGGGCTGGTCCGCGAGATCTGTGAACGCATCAAGGAAGAGCGCGGCCGCGACATGCGGGTGATTGCCACGGGGGGGCTTGCGCCCTTGTTCCAGCAGGCCGTGCCGCTATTTGATGCTTTTGACGAATTCCTCACGATGCACGGCCTGACCGTCATCTACGAACACAACAAGGCGTTGGCCGAAGCGGTCTGACGCGACACACTCCGCGCGGGGCCAAGGGGTCGCGCGCGCAAGAACAAGAGAGGCTCGAGCGATGAGCGAAGAGCGACTGATATACCTGCCCCTGGGCGGCGCCGGCGAGATCGGCATGAACTGCTATGTCTATGGCTATGGCAAACCGGGTGCCGAGCGCCTGATCGTCGTGGACATGGGGGTGGCCTTTCCGGACATGGATGGCACGCCGGGCGTGGACATCATCCTGCCGGACATCGGCTGGCTGAAACAGAACAAGGACCGCATCGACGGTCTGATCATCACGCACGCGCACGAGGATCACGTGGGCGCGGTGGGTCATACCTTCGAGGCACTTGGCGTGCCGGTCTATGCACGGGCCTTCACCGCGAACATCGCGCGGCACAAGCTGGCCGAATATGGCATCGAGGGCAAGGCGGTGAAGACCTGCTCGCCTTGGCCGGAAACGCAGAAGATCGGGCCCTTCACCGTGGGCTTCCTGCCGATTTCGCACTCGATCCCAGAATCTTCGGGTTTGGTGATCGACAGTCCGGCGGGGCGGGTGATCCACACGGGCGATTTCAAGCTGGACACGCAACCGCTGGTGGGCGAGGCGTGGAACCCGGACCTTTGGGCCGAGGTGTCCAAGGGCGGGGTCAAGGCGCTGGTATGTGATTCCACCAACGTGTTCTCGCGCAATCCGGGTCGGTCCGAGGTCATCGTCGGCCCCGCAGTCACGAAGCTGGTCGAGGGGGCACCGCGCCTCGTGGTCGCTACGACCTTTGCGTCCAACGTCGCGCGGGTCAAGACGCTGGCCGAGGCCGGCGAGCGGGCCGGGCGGTCGATCTGCCTGTTGGGTCGCGCCATGCGTCGTATGATCGAGGCGGCAGTGGAAACCGGCGTGCTGACGGACTTCCCCAAGGTGGTGCAGGTCGAGGACGCGGCGTCGATCCCGCGTGAATCTTTGATGCTGATCGTGACCGGCTCGCAGGGCGAGCGCCGCGCCGCCTCGGCGCAGTTGTCTCGGGGCAAGTTCAACGGGATCGAGTTGAAGGAGGGTGACCTGTTCCTCTTCTCCTCGAAGACCATTCCGGGCAACGAGAAGGACGTGATCCGCATCATGAACGCCCTGTCCGAAAAGGGCGTGGACGTGGTGGATGACTCCATGGGCGACTACCACGTCTCGGGCCACGCCAACCGCCCCGACCTGGAGACGATGCAGGACGTGGTGCAGCCGCAGATCGTTGTGCCGATGCACGGCGAACACCGCCACCTGCGCGAACACGTGAAGATTTCGGAGGCGCGCAACCGTCAGGGCATCCTCGCGGTCAACGGCATGATGATCGACCTGACGGGCAATGCGCCCAAGGTGGCCGAATATATCGAGACCGGGCGGACCTACCTCGACGGCACGGTGCAGATCGGCGCGCTGGATGGCATTGTCCGCGATCGTATCCGCATGGCGCTGAACGGCCATGTTGTGGTGACTGTCATCATCGACGAGGATGACGAGCCTCTGGGGGATCCGTGGTGCGACCTGATGGGCCTCGCCGAAATCGGGCGCAGCCATGTGCCGCTGGTGGAAATCCTCGAAGCGGACCTTGGCCAATTCATGGGTCGCGCGGGGGACAAGACCATTCGCGACGATGACAAGCTGGAGGAAGGGCTGCGCCGGATCGTGCGTCAGACCTGCCTGAACGAGATCGGTAAAAAGCCGGAGGTGACGGTTGTGGTCAGCCGCCTGAGCTGATCGGGAAGGTCCGCGCGATGCGCGGACCACTTGTCACGATAAGCGGTGCGATCAACACCGAGGCGATGTTCCGTGCAGGAGTTCCCTGCACATTTGACCGTTTCAACGCTGTGATTTGCGTCACGAGGTGATGGCGCATCGCCTCGGAGATTTCGAAACCGGCCCCAAAGCGACACATGCCGCGCCAGGCCACCTTGATCGGAAACAGCCCGATCCCGGGGATTTCGAGCATCATCGGGGTGAGCCTGAGCGCGATTGTCGCGGCAGGGGTCAGTTCCACCAGCACGCCCGAGGCCGAAATATTGCGCAGCCTGCCCGGGATTTCGAACCCGTCCTGGTGAATGACCACCCCCAACCGGATGTCGACTCGGGGATGGCGGCGCGCGTCCTTGAGGCGCGGTGATGCGCTCATCGGTGACCCTTGGGTTGATCCTGCGCCGCCGTTTTCCTGCATCGTGGTTAACAAATTCGGAATGCAAGTCGGAACGCGGGGCAGGGTTGAACGTTGGTCTTGGAAGAACGAAAAGGAGTTTCCAATGATCGAGAAAGCCGGTTCCGCAAAGTGGATGGGTGACCTGAAGACAGGCAAAGGAACGGTGTCCACCGAGTCCACCGCCCTGCAGGACCAACCCTACGGGTTCAATACCCGGTTCGAGGATGGCGCGGGCACCAACCCCGAGGAACTGATCGGCGCGGGCCATGCCAGCTGTTTCTCCATGGCGTTGTCGATGATTCTTGGCGAAAGCGATCTGACCCCGGAAGAGATCAAGACCACTGCCAAGATTTATATGGACAAACAGGATGGGGGCTTTGCCGTGGTGAAATCCCACCTTACGGTGGCGGCAAAGGTTCCGGGCGCGTCGGAGGAAGATTTCATGAAAGCGGCTGAAACGGCGAAGGCGAATTGCCCGATCTCGAAGCTTCTGAGCTGCGAGATCACAATGACGGCGCAATTGGACTGACTGGCTTGCCGACAGATTTGGCTCGCCCGTCGCGCTGGTTCGCGGCGGGCGTTTCATTGTCTGCCGTACTTTTGTCTGGTGCGGCTCGGGCAGAGACGGAGCATGGGATGGGCGTGACGGACCAGCAATTGCAGGAGATCGCGGCGATAGCCGGTGGCCCTTTGCCAGAGGACTACGTCCGATATGTCCGGCAGTATGGCTTTCGCAGTTGGGAGGACCGGGAGCCGACGAGATTCGATGGCGGCGACATCTCGGTTCTGCTGATCCCGGACTGGATACGGAATATGGAGGAATACGCAGAGTTTCCCGAGGGCCAGCAAGTGCTGCCTGTGGCGGGAGATTATAGCGGGCACGGCACGCTCTTCCTCGAGATTGCACCAGTCGCGGGACAAGTCTGGTTCCGCTCGGATCTGGATGACCCGATCGTGGTGGCAAATAGTTTCTCTGCGTTCATCGAAGGGCTGCACCATCGCGAAGCGCCGCCCGAACCGCCAGACTCCACTTACGAAACTTTGACTGGAGAGATTGATCCGGCGACGGGTTTCGCGATTTCAGACAGGTTGCGCGAAATTTGGAAGACATATGGCACTGGGGACGGCGAGACACAGGATTCGCTGGACGATCTCGCTGCGCACATTGGACAGCCCTTGCCAGAGGCGTATCGGAAATTTCTGTCGGCCTATGGTGCGGTCTATGTCGGCGGACAGGTTTCGTTTCCGCTGCCTTTGGAGGCTGGCGCGACGCGGGACAGCCTGTCGTCGGTCTATGCGCCCGAGTACCTCTTGCGCCAGTCGGTGCAGGATCCGATGCCCTTTGCCCTTGGCGGGCTTATGGATTCGGAGTGGTTGATCGGACTGACAGGCGCGGCGAAGGGTCAGATCTTCTGGCGCGAGGACACAGAAAAAAATCCGGTGCGTGCTGCACCGGACCTCTACAGTTTTATCGCGGGTTTGCAGCTGGAACGCTGAACGTTCAGCTGGCGCGGCGCTCGTCAAAGCTGAGCGCGATGAATTCGGGCATATGGTCACCCATGCCCACGACATTGTTGTCGCGGCGATCATTGCGATCGTTGCGCCGATAGTCGGGGCGGTTGTCCTGCCGGTTATCGCTGCGGTTGTCAGACCGATTGTCAGATTTCGACCGATCCGACGAACGGTCTGCTGACCGGTCCGACGCGCGTTCAGAGCCTTTGCGATCCGACGACGAAGACCGCGAACGGCTGCTGCGGCTGGAGGTCTTCTTTTCCTCGCGGTCGTCAGACTTGCGCTCTTCGCGGGCCTCGACCTTCACCGGGTTGTCGATGCGCGGGATTTCCTTCTGGATCAGCTTTTCCACCGCGTCGAAGTATTTCTCGTCACGCGGGGTGCAGATGGTAAAGGCCTTGCCCGAACGCCCGGCGCGACCGGTGCGACCGATGCGGTGGACGTAATCCTCGGCATGGCTGGGCACGTCGAAGTTGAACACGTGGGTCACGGCAGGAATGTCCAGGCCGCGCGCCGCCACGTCAGAGGCGATCAGCAAGCGAACGGATCCGTCGCGGAAACCGTCCAGCGTCGCCATACGCTGCTTCTGGTCGAGGTCGCCGTGGATCGGCGAGGCGTTCAGGCCGTATTTCTTCAACGACTTGGCGACGATATCCACGTCCACCTTGCGGTTGCAGAAGATGATCGCGTTGGAGCAGGCTTCGCCCTCGGCCTCGATCAGCGCGCGCAGGACGGCGCGCTTTTCGCTGGCTTCGCGATCACGGCGCGACGGCGTGAAGACCACGGCGGCCTGCGCGATGTTTTCCGAGGCGGTCGCCTGACGGGCCACTTCGATCCGGGCCGGGGCCGAGAGGAAGGTGTTGGTGATGCGCTCGATCTCCGGCGCCATGGTGGCCGAGAAGAACAGCGTCTGGCGCGTGAACGGCGTCAGCGAGAAGATACGTTCGATATCGGGGATGAAGCCCATGTCAAGCATCCGGTCGGCTTCGTCCACCACCATGATCTCGATGCCCGTCAGCAGCAGCTTGCCACGCTCGAAATGGTCCAGAAGGCGACCCGGGGTGGCGATCAGCACGTCGACGCCCTTGTCGATCAGCACATCCTGTTCCTTGAAGGACACGCCGCCGATCAGCAGGGCCTTCGTCAGTTTGACGTGCTTCGAATAGGTGTCGAAGTTCTCGGCGACCTGGGCAGCCAATTCGCGCGTGGGGCACAGAACCAGCGAGCGCGGCATACGGGCGCGGGCGCGGCCACGGGCCAGTTTGTGGATCATCGGCAGGGTAAAGGACGCGGTCTTGCCCGTCCCGGTCTGGGCGATCCCCAGCACATCCTTGCCTTCGAGCGCAGAGGGAATCGCGCCGGCCTGGATCGGGGTCGGCGTGGTGTAGCCGGCCTCTTCGATGGCCTGGAGGACTTTGGGGCTGAGGTTCAGATCAGAGAATTTTGTCATGTATGTCCGTATGGTTGCGGACACTGAAACCTTGGCCCGCGCGTATGTCTGAGGGAAGGCCCGGTCGGCCTGGCGTTCGTTTCGCTTTCATCCCCTGCCGCTCCCATAGTGAAAAAGTGTTGAAACGTCAATAAAGGGTGCAGGTTAGGCCGATTTGACGCGCTGTCAGGCGCTGTCGGGGAAGTGTTTTGCCCGCAAGGCCTCCAGGTTCAGGCGGTGGCGGCGCAGCAAGCCTTCGGCCTCAAGGCGGCGGATCAGGTCCGGCGTGGCGGTGCAGACCTCGTCAAAGAACTGCCTCAGCGCGGGTTCGCCGCCGTCTTCCTCGATCAGGGTGAACAGGTCGTGAAGCTTCAGCGCGCCAGAGCGTCGGACCTGCGCCTTCAGCTCGTCCCGATACGAGCCGCGCGTCAGGCGATAGCGGTAGGAGGACAGGAAATGATCCCAGCTGTCGGCGTGGAAGTGGCCAAGCGCGATGCCGGGCAGGGGCACCATTCCGGGGTTTTCCACGCCGTCGAGGATGATTTTGTGGATCTTGATTTGCAGGCCTTTCAGGCCGGTTCGGAAAAACAGCTTCCCGGCGACATGGGACAGGAAGCCGCCTGACAGATGGCGGCCCCATGTGGGAAAGCAGGCCTCGGAGGCGTCCTGCCGTGCCTTCTGGTCGAGGTGAAAACTCTTGAAGAGGGTCTCGCCCTCGGGCGTGTCGGGGGCGGGGGCGGGGGCGAGCGCCTCGATCGGGCGGACGCGGGCGCAGAAGTTGACAGCTGTCAAGTCAGTAAGTTGTTGATCTATCGGGGTTTTCGAAATCAGGAACTCGTCAACGTCGATGTGGGTCAGCCAGTCGACCTCGGGCTTGCGGTTGTTGCAATGGCGCGCGTTCATCGACTGGCGCACCTGGTGCTTGTCCGGGCGGCCCTTGCGCTTCGCCCAATAGGCGGCATCGGTGTGCAGGACGCGGAGTTTCGGATGCGCCTTGAGCGCGGCCAGCGTGTCCGACACATCGTCGTCAAGGTACAGGTAGATGCGGTGCGCACCCTGTTCCAGATGCCAGGCGGCAAAGCGCTGGATGGCCTCCAGCGGTGCCTTCACCGTTGTGACGGTGCCCCAGGTCGTCATGGCAGGCTGCCAAAGACGCGGCGGACCTTGGCGTCGAGGTCCAGGTCATGGGTGACCAGCATCCCGCGCTGAGACAGGCGGTCGCGCAGCGCGGGCGTGTCGGCGCAAACCTCGTCGAAGAAGGCGCGCAGACCCTCGTCACCGTCCTCCTGCATGAGGAAGGCGAACAACTCGGACGGTCCCATATGGCTGCTGCGTCCGCGCGGGCGGTAGGACCCCTTGTCGAGGCGAAAATCGAGGTGGGCGCGGAAATGCTGCCATGACGGGCTGTGCAGGTGCGCAAGGCGCAGGCCTTCGGGCGTGCAGGCGTTACGGGCCTCCTGGCCACGGTATTTCAGCGCGTGGATGCCGAGGCGGGTGTCAGGCATGCCCGTGCGGGCAAAGACCTTGCCAGCGGTGTGCGACAGGAACCCGCCGTAGAGGTGCAGGCCGAAGGTTGGGTAGATGTCCTGAAGTTCGGATTTCTTTACCTGCGCTTCGACGTGCGACAGTTTGAAGTGCGTCGGGTCGCCGCTCTCGGGGGCCAGCGCTTCCATCGGCGCTATGCGGGCAAAGGCGGCGCGGGAAGGGGCCTCCCAGAGGGGTTCGGCGATGGGGCGATCACAAAGCAGGAATTCGTCCACGTCGAGGTGGCCAAGCCAGTGAAGGTCGCTGCCCGGACCCTTCATGCATTGCGTGGCATTGTAGGGCTGGCGCAGCTGGTGCGCCTCGGGGCGGCGCTTGCCCTGTTGCTGCCAGTAGTCGGCGTCGCAGGTGGTGACGCGGATCTTTGGGTGTTGCGAAAGGAAGGCCGTGGCCTCGGCGTCGGGCGCGTCGAGGTAGATGTGCAGCGCATGGGCCCCGAGGTCGAGGTGATGAGCGGCGAAGCGGGCGATCTGCGGCAGAGGGGCCTTGATCGTGGACACGATCCCCCAGCGCAGGGTGTCGAGGCTGTCCGGGTGGTTGGCCTGTTTGACCGGGGCCTTGGGCAGGGCTTTGGGCGGGTCTTCTGCTTGGACCTCGGGCGCATTCTCCTGCGGTGTTGGCGCGGGTCGCTTTTCGGCGCGCTGTGCCTCTTTCTCGGCGCGCATCAGGGCGAAGCGGTGGAACAGCGCGCGGTCGTCGTGCAGGAGCTGGCCCAGCAGGTGATGGGCGAGGGGCGCGATGACGGCGTCGCCCTCGCCCTCTTGCCAGAGGCGGGCGAGGGTGTTCACGTCCAGTCCGCCGCCGACGAGGGCGTAGGGGTCCATGTCCATGGGGAGCGTGGCCTTGAGGCGCTTGGCCGCCGGGTGGGGGTGTTCGGGGCGCAGGCCGGAGTAGAGGCGCTCGGTCTCGTAGAGCTTCATCATGGCGAACAGGGTGGAGAGCGCCAGCCCGGTGGCCCGCTGCGTCGCGGTCAACCCGTGATCGCCAAAGGTGGTGATGGCCGAGACCTGCCAGCGCGGGTCGAGATGTTCCAAGAGGTGGTCGGCGTGCTCGTCCCAGAGGCGGTGAAACAGGTAGGGCGCGTGATCGGGGAAGTCGCGTTTGCGCAGGTGCGCGATGAGCAGCCCGTGCAAGGTGCAAAGCTCGCTAAGCCCTTGGAGTTCCTTGCGGATGGCGTGGTGCTTGCGGTGAAAACCCGATCGGAAGGGCGACTGGTGGGCCGGGTCTTCGTCGGGGTCTTCGACGATTTGCAGCGTCAGGGGGGCGAGGTTCACATCGGCATCGGGCAGTCCTTCGCCGGGGGCGCAGTCGATGGCGGCGCGGCGGGTCTCGTACAAATCAAGCAGGGCCGGAAAGCCGGGGGTCTTGGGACTCATGAACACGAGGGTGGTGTATCCTTGGCTGCGGGGCAAGATTTGGATAGCGGATAATCTTGGCGCTTTAAGGGCGGGTTCACCAAAAGGTGCGCCTGCGGCGCGCAAGGGAGCAGGCTTGCGCCTGCCGTGGGGGCCTGTGGCGCGGATGCGGGTGCCGCCGCGTGGCACTGGTGTCGGTCGGTGGGTTTGAGTATTTGGACCAAGCAGAAGCAGGAGGCGCGCAAGATGACGACAGGGTTCACGCTGAAGGCCACAGACGGGCGCGCACGGACGGGGGTGATTTCCACGACCCGGGGCGAGATCCGCACGCCTGCCTTCATGCCGGTTGGAACGGCCGCGACGGTGAAGGGGATGATGCCGGAGAGTGTGGCGGCGACGGGGGCGGATATCCTGTTGGGGAATACCTACCACTTGATGTTGCGTCCGGGGGCGGAGCGGGTGGCGCGGTTGGGGGGGCTGCACCGGTTCATGAACTGGGACAAGCCGATCCTGACGGACTCGGGCGGGTTCCAGGTGATGAGCCTGTCGGAGTTGCGCAAGCTGACCGAGAAGGGAGTGACCTTCCGCAGCCATGTGGACGGCACGAAATACGAGCTGACGCCGGAAAGGTCGATGGAAATTCAACGGCTTCTGGGGTCCGATATCGTCATGGCCTTTGACGAGTGCCCGGCACTTCCGGCGGACCGGACGCGGCTGGAAGAGAGCATGCGGCTGTCGATGCGATGGGCGCTTCGGTCGCGCGAAGCCTTTGGCGACCGGCCCGGACATATGCTCTTCGGCATCATGCAGGGCGGGCTGGAACGGGACCTGCGCGAGGAGTCGGCGAAAGCGTTAACGGAGATCGGATTCGACGGTTACGCAGTCGGCGGGCTGGCCGTGGGCGAGGGGCAGGAGGCGATGTTTGCCTGTCTCGACTTTGCCCCGGAGTTCCTGCCGCAGGACAAACCGCGTTACCTGATGGGGGTCGGCAAACCGGCAGATATTGTGGGAGCCGTGGCGCGTGGCATCGACATGATGGATTGTGTGCTGCCCTCGCGGTCGGGGCGGACCGGGCAGGCGTGGACGCGGCGGGGGCAGGTGAACCTGCGCAATGCGCGCCATGCGGAGGACCCGCGACCGCTGGATGAGGCCTGTTCCTGCCCCTGTTGCACGGGCTATTCGCGGGCTTACCTGCACCATGTCGTTCGGGCCAAGGAGATGATCGCGGGGATGCTGCTGACCTGGCACAACCTGCATTATTATCAAGAGCTTATGGCCGGTATGCGGGCGGCGATCGGCGAGGGGCGCTTTGCCGCGTTCGAGGCGGATTTCCACGCGGGCGTGGCGCTTGGCGATATCGAACCGCTTTGACGAAGAGGTTAAGCGCGGGTTGATTTGCCCGGGTTTTAGGCAGATCCGCGCGGTGGGCCGCAGAGGTTAACGCGGCGCGCGACCCCTTGGGGCCCCGGATGTTGTGGGGCCGAGGGTGCTTGTCCACAACGGATGAAGCTGCGTTTACGCAGGTTAAGCGTTTTTAAGGGCCGAACCGGCCGGTTTCGGGGGGACTTCCGGCCGGTTGGTAAGGTTTCGTGTCACCGTGTCGGGCCATGGGTTAACGGCGCTCTGGGTTGCGCGGTTGGATGCCTCCGGCGAGGGGTATTTTCACCAAGAAGTAGACGAGAAGTCTGGACACGGGCCCGGGGGCGGGCGTCCGTTTGCGTGCATCAGAGCATGGCGGGCAGCGCGGCCTTGAGTCGGGCCATGCCGCCGGGGTGCCAGCCGAGGGCGTGCAGGCGGTCGCAGCTGAGCGGGCTGACGGGGGTGTCGGCGCAGGGCGGCGGTGGATGCGGGCAGCCGGTGAGGCGGTTGACCTCGGTCAGCAGGTCGTGGCGGTCGAGGATCATGTCGGAAAGGTGCACGGGGCCGCCCTGGGTTTGTGTGAGCAGCAGGCGGGCGGCCTGCGTCAGGTCCTGCCCGTGCAGTTCCGTGCCGCGGCGGGGGGCGATGGGTCGGCCTGCGCGGTGGTCGGCGAAAAGCGTGGTCCACTTGTGCGGCGGGGCGCTCGGCGCGGAGGGGCCGTAGATCCCGGTGGCGCGCAGCGAGAGGCCGGTGAGGGGGAGGTCGAAGAGGAGGTCTTCGGCCTGCGCCTTGACCTGGCCGTAGAGGGATTTCGGATTGGGGGCGCGGGTTTCGGGCAGGTCGGTGCCCTCGGGCAAGCCGTCAAAGACCGCGCGGGAACTGAGAAACAGGATGCGTTCGACGCCCTGCGCGGCGGCGGCGGTAAACAGGCGCAGCGTGCCGTGCAGGTTGGCGGCGATGAAGGCGTCCGGGTCGTCTCCCTCGCCGCCGCGATACTTGCCGGGTGCGTGGTGGAAGGCGGCGTGGATGAGCGTGGTGACGCCTGTGAGGTCTGGCGCGGGGCCAGTCAGCGACCAGCGCTGCCACGGCTTGCCGCAGGGCTGGCGGCCAAGGGTCACGTCCGCCAGCGGCAGCAGCCATTGGCCGACGAGGCCGGTAGCGCCGGTAAGTGCGATCACCTTGGGTTTTCCAGTGCGGCGAGGTCGGGCGTGTCGCCCTGGGCGTAGGTTTGCCAGAGGTCGATCAGGGGGCGCAAACGGTTGGCCTTGGCGTGGTTTTGCCAAGGTTTTTCATACTGGTAGTGGATGACGTTCACGCTGGGCCAGTGCCAGAGGTCGGGAAGGTTGAACCAGACGTATTGCAGCATGTTGAAGGTGACCGGCAGGCCGTGCCAGTCGGGGAAAAAGCTTTCGAGGAAGCTTTGGTCCGTGCGTTTCCAGAAGGCGCCGGGGGTGTCGAGCGTGGCCAGCATCCGCTGAAACGTGTCCTCGGACGGTCGGGCGGTGAAGACGCCGGAGTTCAGGCGGTGGAAGTCGGAGAGCGCTTCGTAGACGTTCGGCGCGGCGGAGAATTCGGGGTAGTCAAAGAGGCGGTCGATGTTGCGGATCACCAGC
This sequence comes from Sagittula sp. S175, assembly GCF_049800975.1. Classification (NCBI taxonomy): domain Bacteria; kingdom Pseudomonadati; phylum Pseudomonadota; class Alphaproteobacteria; order Rhodobacterales; family Roseobacteraceae; genus Sagittula; species Sagittula sp. S175. Next base: position 244,005 of record NZ_JBNAGB010000001.1, on the reverse strand, counting down.
GTATCGGCGTCGAGGAAGATCACGCGGTCGTAGGGGAGTTGCCACAGGCGCAGCTTGCAGAAGTTGTCGAGCGGCGTGTGGAAGGCGGGTTTTTCGCCCTTGGTGAAGGGGTTGCGCCCGTGGATTTCCGATTTCGCGTGCGCTGCGTTGAAGGCGTCGGAGGTGGGCAGGTGGTCGACCGGGACCAGCGTCGCGCCGAGGGCTGCGAGGGGGGCAAGTGCCTCGGACGGGGTGCCGCCGGTGTGCAGCACGACGCGGTCGGCCTGCGTGCGTGTCAGGTTGAGGGAGTGCAGCAGGGCCTTGGCACCCAACGCGAAATCCGCGTTGGTGACCAGGGTGACGTAAGCGGTTCTCATGAGACTTCGCGCAGCGCCTTGCCTTCGGGGTCGTGGTCGACCGTCTGCGCGATGTCCTTGGTCCAGGCCGACACCGCCGGGACGCGGGAGCGGTCGATGCGGTGGGCGTATTTCTTCGCCACGTCGACGACTTCGGACAGGAGCCCCTCGGCCAGGGTGATCGGGTTCAGACCCAGCGCGAGGAACTGGGCGTTGTTCACGATCAGGTCGTTCTCGGCGGCTTCCTTGCGCGGGTTGGGGAGGTTTTTCACCTCGGCCCCGGTCAGTTGCGAGATCAGCGCGGCGAGGTCGCGCACGCGGTGGGTCTCGGTCATCTGGTTGAAGATCTTCACCCGGTCGCCGTGTTTCGGCGCGTCGCCAAGCGCCAGTTCGATGCAGCGCACCGAGTCCTGGATGTGGATGAAGGCGCGCGTCTGCCCGCCGGTGCCATGCACGGTCAGCGGGTAGCCGATGGCGGCCTGGATGAGGAAGCGGTTCAGCACGGTGCCGTAATCGCCGTCATAGTCGAAGCGGTTGATGAGCTGCTCGTGACGGCGGGTCTGGTCGGTGTGGGTGCCCCAGACGATGCCCTGGTGCAGGTCGGTGATCCGCAGGCCGTCGTTCTGGGCGTAGAACTGGAAGAGGATCTGATCGAGCGACTTGGTCATGTGATAGACCGAGCCGGGGCGCGTCGGGTAGAGGATCTGCTGGTCCTTGGGGCCGGTGGGCGTGTCGATGGTCACGTCCAGGTAGCCCTCGGGGATCGGCGCGCCGACGGAGGAATAGCCGTAGACGCCCATGGTGCCGAGGTGGACCAGGTGCGCCTCGGGGGCGGATTCTACCATGGCGGCCAGCAGGTTATGCGTCGCGTTGGTGTTGTTGTTGACGGTGTAGACCTTGTGGCGGTCGGTCTTCATCGAATAGGGCGCGGCGCGCTGTTCGGCGAAGTGGACGATGGCGTCGGGCTGGTGGTCGGCAAGCCAGGCCTTGAGGCGCTCGTACTCCTTGGCGAGGTCGAGGAGGTGGAAGCGGATGGTTTCGCCGGAGGTCTGTTTCCAGATGCGGCAGCGTTCCTGGATGGAGTCCATGGGCGTGAGGGACTGGACGCCGAGTTCGGTGTCGATCCAGCGGCGCGAGAGGTTGTCGATGATGTGGACCTCGTGGCCCGCGTTGGACAGGTGGAGGGCCGTGGGCCAGCCGACGAAACCGTCGCCGCCGAGGATCGCGATACGCATTTGTGAACTCCTGATTAAGGGTCTTTGTACCCGAGGTAGGCGGGGATTGGGCGGCTGTAAAGTGATGGTTTGATGACGATTGATTTAGGGCATCTCGGGGTGTGTCCTTGAATTATTGGGCGTATTGGTGATTTTTGGGTGGATTGATACAGTATTGCTGTGGGCGGAAATCTGCGCGTGGGGCAAGTGTGCCGCGATTGATGGCAGGGAACGGAATGCTGTCGGGCGGCATTGGGCGGGTGACCAATGCAAGATGCACTCATGAAAGGAGCACATCATGACCAGCCTTTTTGACCCGATGAAACTGGGCGCGATCGAGATCGCCAACCGTGTCGTCATGGCGCCGCTGACGCGCAACCGGGCGATGGAGGACGTGCCGACCGATCTGCACGTCGAGTATTACCGCCAGCGCGCGACGGCGGGGCTGATCATCACCGAGGCCACGCAGATCTCGCCCGAGGGCAAGGGCTACGCCTGGACGCCGGGGATCTACTCGGACGCGCAGGTCGAGGGCTGGAAGAAGGTCACCGACGCGGTGCATTCGGTGGGCGGCAAGATCGTCTTGCAACTGTGGCACGTCGGGCGGATCAGCCACACGTCCTTGCAGGAGGGGGGCAAAGCGCCGGTGGCGCCGTCGGCCATTCAGGCCGAGGGGGTGCAGACCTTTGACGGCGAGCAGATGGTGCAGGTGAGCACGCCGCGTGCGCTGGAGGCGCCGGAGTTGCAACGCATCGTGAAGGACTTTGCCCAGGCGGCGGCCAATGCGCGCGCTGCCGGGTTCGACGGGGTCGAGGTGCATGCCGCCAATGGCTACCTGATCGACCAGTTCCTGAAGGACGGACCGAACAAGCGTGACGATCATTACGGTGGCAGCCTTGAGAACCGCGCGCGGCTTCTGGGCGAGGTGCTGGACGCCGTGGTGGCGGAATGGGACGCGGGCCACGTGGGGCTGCGGCTGTCGCCGTTTTCGGGCGCGAACGGGGCCGAGGACAGCGATCCCAAGGGGCTGGCGGAGTTCCTCGTGGACTTCGTGTCCGGGCGCGGGCTGGCCTATCTGCACATGGTCGAAGGCCAAACCGGCGGCGCGCGCGACGCACAGGGGCTGACGCCCGAGATCCTGTCGGACCTCAAGGCGCGCTTTGACGGGCCGTGGATGGGCAACAACGGCTATGACCGCGAGTTGGCCATGGAGCGGGTGGAGAACGGCGAGACGGACGCCGTGGCCTTTGGCCGTCCGTTCATCGCCAACCCGGACCTTGTACTGCGGCTGCGCGAGGGGGCGGAACTGGCCGAGGGCGACCCCGCGACCTACTATGGCGGCGGGCGCGAGGGCTACACGGATTATCCGTTCCTGCGGGATGAAGCGGCGTAAAGCGCGCCCTTAGCGAAACAGGCTCTTGCCAGCGGCCCCCGTCCCGTAGGATGGGGGCCGATCTGTATCCGGCGCGAGTCGGTTTTTCGGGAGATATCGGATGGATTACGGTAAATCGGGCGCGCCCAAGGGCGCCAAGGGCACGCCGCGTTTTGACAAGCACAAAGAGCAGAAGTCCGGCAAGGACGCGCGCGGTGGCAAGGCGTCGAAGGAAGAACTTCTGGCGCGGATGAAGGCGGCGGCGAAGAAGGACTGACCCGGCGGGGATCGGTGTCCCGCTCGGCCCTTGGTAAATTGTGTGGCTGCGCCACGCTTTTTTAGCGCGGCGGGGCCGCGCCGGTTGCCTCCGGCGGAGGTATTTTTGTCAAGATGAAGGTGGGGGCGGCCGCGTGGGGTGGCTGCCGTGGACGCAGGACGTGTTGTCGGAGTGCATTGGTGCGGCACGATGCCAAGGCGTGGATGCGATGGTGTGTTGCCGGGAGGAGCGGGTCCTCTCGGGGATGGATGTAGCCGTCGGCTTCGTGACTGGATTGGCTGCGCCACGCTGTTTGAGCGCGGCGGGGCCGCGGCTTGAGGGTTTGGCGCGGCAGGGCCGCGCAGGGTGCCTCCGGCGGAGGTATTTTGGTCAAGATGAAGGTGGGGCGGCGTGGGCATCTTGTGCTTGGGACGCTGGTCGGGAGGATGCTGGGCGGCGCGAGTTTGTGGGCTGCGGTGGGGGCGGTCACAGGTGCGCGAGGGCGGCGCGGGCCAGATCGGTGGCGGCCTCGGGGTCGTCCTCGCAGTCGGGCGGCAGGGTCCAGTAGGGCATGGCAGCGGCGGCGCCGTCCTTGCGGGTGTAGGTCCAGCGCGTGCATCCGCGCTGTTCCAGCTCGTCGATGAAGGCGCCCGCGCCCTTGATGAGGATACCCAGTTCGGAATGCACCAGCGCGAAGATCGTGCCCCGGTGGTAGAGGCACAGGCCGCCCATCATCCGCCGCGTGCTGAGGTCGCCCAAGCCCGAGAAGAGGTCGGTGGCAAAGGCGATCTCTTCGGCGGAGATGCCCATCAGGCGCGGCCGTCGCGTTCGGCCTGAAGTTCCTCGATGTCCTTGAACTTGATCGATTCTCCGCAGCCGCAGGCGTCGGTGACATTGGGGTTGCGGAACTTGAAGCCGCTTTCGAGCAGCGAGGTTTCGTAGTCGATCTCGGTGCCGAAGAGGAACATCTGCGCCATGGGGGCGATGAGCACGCGGGCGCCGTCGTTTTCCACCACTTCGTCGTTCTTGTCGGGCGCGTCGACGTAATCCATGGTGTATTCCATGCCCGCGCAGCCGCCCTTTTTCAGGCCGATCTTCAGGCCGAAACGACCGTCGCGGTCCATCAGCTTGCGGATCTGTTTCACCGCCGATGGGGTGATCGTCACGGGGGCTTGGCCGGGAATGCCGAACATCTGTGTCTCCTTCGGGGCCTGTGCTTCGGGCCTGTGGTTTGAGGCCTCTGCTTCCGGGGTGTGGCCCGTCCTGTTGCGCGCCCCTAACCTAAGGCGTCGCGGCGACAATCTCAAGGAGGGCGCGTGTCGCATAGGACCCCGCCAGCGCCCAGCCGAAGGAGGCCAGCGTGCCGATGATGACATACTCGGCGGTCTGCTGGTCCTCGGATGCGTCGTTGAAGCGCAGGATCGACTTGGCGGCGATCAGGAAGCCGATGGCGGCGGGCTGGTCCACCAGCACCAGGAGGAAGATCAGCGCGCGTTCCAGCTGGCCGATGACGCGCCCGGCTTCGGGTAGGCCGGTGAGGGCGTATTGTGCGAAGCGCGCGGTGAGGAGGCCCACGGCGAAGCCGCCAGCGAGGATGGTGGCGATGCCGCCCGCGAGGACGGTCAGCGCGGGCGTCAGTTGCGGCATATAGGGCGCGAGCATCCCGGCGCTGGCGGCGCCCGGCCATTGCAGGGCGATCCAGGCGAGTGTGGCCAGGTGCAGCGCCTGATCGGTCAGGAAGGCGGCCAGGGTGTCACGCCAGCGGCGCGGCAGGGCGTAGGTCTTGGCGATGTCGATGACGAGGTGGGCGAGGGCTGCGACGAGGGCCACCTGCCAGACGCCGCCGAGCGCCAGCGTGACCAGCGCGCCATGGATGGCGACATGCAGCAGCAGGACGAAGACGTTGCGCTTGCGCCGCACCATCCAGCCCGTCTGGAGCAGGAAGTCGCCCAGCATATGCGCCGCCAGCAGCGCCACGAAGGTCTGGAGCATGGCGGCGGTGAGGGTCATGGTCTGTGTCCCGTGGTGGTTTCAAAGGCGTCGAGGGCGGCGCGCAGGGCGGGCAGGCCGGTGGCGGCGAGGCGTTGCTGGATGGCCTGCCGTTTGACGCCGAGCTTGTCTGCGATCTCGGCCTGCGTGGGGTTCTGCGTGCGCAGGGCTTCGAAGAGGGCTTCGGCCTGTGCGGGTGTCCATCTTTGCGATTGCCAGTCGATGAGTCCCACCATGGCGGGCAGGAGTGTGTCGGATGCGTCGGACAGGGAGAGGCGCGTGCCGCGGTCCATGGCGTCCAGCCCGTCGCCTGCGGTGACGAAGGCCGTGCCGCTGGCGGAGGCAAGGGGGCCGTCGACCTGCGCGTCGCCCAGACCGATGCTGATCCGGGTGGAGAGGCCGGTCTCGGCGGCGGTGAGGGCGGCGATGACACGGAGGGCGGCGCGCAGGGCGGGTGCGGCCTTTGGCAGGAAGATCTGCCAGCCGTCGCCGCGATGGCGTTCGAAGGTGGCGGGGAGGTCGGTGTCCTGCCCGATGTCCCGCGCGGCGGTCTGGAGTATGGTCATGGCGCGCGTGACCTCCTCGGACGCGCTGTCGCGTGAGGATACGAGGTCTCCGGTCAGGACGGCGGCGTGGGGGTAGGTCATAAGCAAGGTTTAGGGCTTGCTTTGGAGAAAAGCAAGGATTTTGGCTTGCTATGCAAAAAGGCAAGGCCATAGCCTTGCCTTTGGAGATCACATGAAGCCCAGTTCCAGCCGGGCCTCGTCGGACATCATGTCCATGCCCCAGGGCGGCTCCCAAGTCAGTTCGACGTCGACGCTCTTGACGCCGGGCAGCGGGTCCACCGCGTCGGCGATCCAGCCGGGCATGTCGCCCGCCACCGGGCAGCCCGGCGCGGTCAGGGTCATGATGACCCGCACGTCGTTCTCGGGGTTGATGTCGATCGTGTAGACCAGACCCAGATCGTAGATGTTCACGGGGATCTCGGGGTCGTAGACCGTGCGGCAGGCCTCGACCACCTGATCGTACAGCGGATGGTCGGTGCTGGAGGGCGCGATCAGCGGAGCGCCTTCGAGCGGGGGGCTTGCATCGGTCATGTCTGTCCTCTTCGGTCGTAAACCTGAGCGTTCATATAGGGAATGAAGGCGGCGGGGTAAAGACCTGCGACCTTGGGCGAATGGCGCAGCGGGGCAATGCGCGCATAAGCTGCGCGTCATGAGGTGGATGGGATGGATCGTGGCGGCCCTGGTGGCGGCAAACGGCGTGGCGGCGGACCCGGCGCGCGACTGGCTGGAAGGCGTCGTGGCCGATCTGCCACCGCCGGGCAATGCGCTGCGATTCCGTATCTCGACCGAGGCGCGGCTGTCGGCGGTGCTGATCTGGGATGGCGCGGGCGCGCTGGTGTTTCCCGACCCGCAGGCCATGGGTTTTCCCGAAGACGCGGCTCTGGTGGCGCTGGCCGAGGTGCTGGCCGGGCGGCGGAGCGACTGGGGCGCGGTTCCGGTGCGCGATCCACTGGTGCCGGAGCGCGGCTATTACTGCCCCGAGGCGCGGCCTGTGTGCCTGGTGCTCGACAGCGCCGAGATGGAGGCCAGTTTCGGCGCGGTCTTTGAGCCGCCTGCGGGGAGGAAATGGCCGTGGGCGCTGTTGGTGCTGGGGGGCTTTGGGGCGGTAATCGGCGGGGGCGTGGCTTGGCGGCGGCGTGGGGGCGGTGCGCGCCCTGATTCCACCAATGATGCGCCGGAAGATCTGACTGATGATTTGGCCGATGATCCAAACGCGCTGCGACTGGGCGCGGTGGTGCTGCATCCGGCGCGGCAGAAGGCGCGGGTGGCGGGCGCGGAGGTCGATCTGACCGCCCGCGACGTCGCCATGCTGCGCTGCCTGATCGCGCGCGCGGGCGAGGTGGTGTCCAAGGACGACCTGTATGATGCGGGTTGGGGGCGGGATTACATGCCGAACTCGCGGGCGCTGGACCAGCAGGTCCGGGTGCTGCGCAAGAAGCTGGGCGACCCCGGCCTGATCGAGACGGTGCACGGGCAGGGCTACCGGGTAAACCGCTGATCTTGCAAATTTCTTGCATCTCTCTTGCAAGAGACTCACACATCGGGGGCGGGTTCCGGGGCAGGGTGTCGGGGACAATCGCGAAGGAGGATCGCCGCATGTTACGTCATACCATTGCCCTGCTCTTGCTGGCCTCGCCGGTCGTGGCGCAGGAGGGCGTGTTGAACCCGCAGGAAATGTCCATGGAGGGCATGATCGACCGCATGCGCCACGGCGACAGTCACCCGATGATGGGCATGGTCGGTTATGGCGCGGCCAAGGCCGGGCTGCACGAGGAGGCGCGCGAGATCTTCGAGAAGATCACCGGCGAGGGCAACGTGCAGGGCATCACCTGGCTGTCGTGGATGGAGGACAACGGGCTGAGCGGGCGCGAAAACCCGGACCGCGCCGCAGAGCTGGACCGGCGCGCCGCCGAGGCGGGCTCGGCCGTGGGGATGTTCAACTACGGGCTGGACCTGATGCGCGGGCGTGGCGTGGTCGAGGATCAGGCTGCGGGCCGCGCCATGATCGACCGGGCGGCGGCGGCGGGCGACCGCAGCGCGCAGCACCTCATCGAACAGGGCTATGATATCGAGGCGGTGACGCCCGATGCGGACAATTGGAAGTACGAGAAGCGCCTGTTCTGAGCTCGGGCGTCCGGTCTGATGGTGGGCCTTCGGGTCAGGTCTGAGGATCTGGCCTGAGGATCGGGCGGGGGCGGCCCCGCCCGTTGGTCGAGCTCCGGCTGCGCCCTGAACGGCTGCGCGCTTGGCCGGAATAATGGGCGAGCAACACCTGTCGGTTGTGGGCTTGTTGCGCGTGGGCAACAACTCTTTGCGCTGCTGGCGGTTCAAACTTATACAAATCGTTAACGTTTGACAGGGCGCGCCGAAACCTTGTTCTTGAAACTAGGTATTTTCGTCGCGCGCGCGATCTTTTGGCGTATCCGGGAGGTGGGGACCCCTCCTGATCCTTGGTTTTCTCGTGTCTGTTTTGCCGCGTGACGGGCAGGGGTGACCCTGCCGAGCAGCAAACATTCGTCACGCCCACCGTGACAGGCCGAGGAAAGTCAGAGCATGTTCGAGACCCGCCAGACACGCCAGCAGATCGGTATCCGACAGCGTTCCATCACCGGGCACTGCCGCCTTGGGCGCGCGACGGAGCTGGTCTACATCCTCGCCACCGGAGCCACGCTGGTGATCGGCGGGCAGGCGCAGGCGCAGTCCACCCGGTTCTACGACGGCAACAACGGCGCGGTCTGGGATTTCACCACCGGTAACTGGTCGTCGGCGGGGCAGACCAACGAGGGCCTTGTCTTCAACGATGGCGACACCGCGATCTTTGACGATGCAGGCGCGGCGGGGACCGTTTTGCTGGAGCGCGCGGGCGGACGCATCGGTGCGACGGACGTGACGTTCAGCACCAATGGCTACACCATCGGCGCCACGGCGGGCGAGCAACTGGAAGTGACCGGAACGCTGACCGTGGACAGCGGCGTCAGCGCAGAGATCTCGGCCCGGATCTACGATGGCGTCACCGTGGCAGGCGCGGGCGATCTGACGCTGTCCGGGGGCAATGGCGATGCCGTTACCTCGACCGGCGTGACGATGGGGGGCACGGGCACCTTGTCGCTGACCGGCGGCACGTTCTTTGACGGGCTGGTCGCGAACGATGGCTTGACCGTGATCGACGGCGGGGCGTTTGATTCCGGGTCGTCGACGATCACGATGAACGGCGGCGATGTGCAGGTGTCCTCTGACATCAGCCTGGGCGGCGGGATCAGCGTCAACGCGGGGGCGCTGACGATTGATGGCGGCGTCGATCAGGTAGACGCGAGCAGGGTCAATGGTAACGTGGTGTTCAACAACACCGGCCTTGGCAGCTCGCTGGACCTCCAGGGGCTGATCATTGGCGCGCTGACCATCAATGATGCCGGGAGCTATTCGTTTGGCAGCAACAATACATCCCCTGCCTACGTGCTTGGTCAGACGACCCTGAACCACGCGTCGGCCGTGGCGACCACCAGCGGCAATGTTTTTTTCCAGGGTGGGCTGGATGTGCAGGCCGGAACATTGAATCATCAGACTGCTGTTCTGCAGACGGCAAACCTGCTGACGAACTCAGGCACGATCACGACGGCGTCCGGTACGACCATGTTCTTGATCGGTGGGGCGCAGAACAACGGGACAATGACCCTGCTGGGCGACACGCGGGAAACCAACGAAGGTCAGACCCTGACCAACAACGGCACGCTGAATATCCAGGGCAATGTGCAAATCGATCTGGTGAACGCGGCCGGGACCACGACCATCACCGGCAACACGAACATGGCCAGCTTCGGCGGCGTCAATCAGGTTGTGTCCGTCACCGGGGGCGAGCTGGACGTGGGCAGCGGCAGAGCGCTGACCGTGGCGGGAGGCGTGACGGTCTCGGGGACCGGTGTGCTGGACCTTGACGGGAGGATCACCGGCCCGGTCGCCTTCGGCGGCAGCGGGTCCTCCACGATCACCGGCGGCACCATCACCGGCGACGTGACACATTCGGGCGGAGCGCTGACGATGTCGGGCGCGAGGATCTCCGGCACCTATGACCGCACCGGGGCGGGCAGCGTCGTGATCTCTGACGCGGCGAACCCGGGCGGCAACACCACGACGGTCATCACCGGCAATGCCGATTTCTTTGGCGGCGGTTCTCTGGTGGTGGACGCGGGCCAGACGCTCGACGTGCAGGCGCGGATGCAGAACGGCGGCGGCTCCAGCGCCACGATCAACGGCACGGTGAAGGCGACCAACGGGTTGTTCAACATCGGTGGCGCGTCGATGACCTTTGCCGATGGCGGGCGGTTGGAAACCTCCTACACGCAAAACAACACCGGCACGACCAGCACCACCGTCACAGGCGATTTCACCGTGACCGGACAGGCGGTCGTGAATCAGGGCACGCTGACCATCAACGGGACGGGCGGGGCCGATGGCACGCCGACCTTCACGGTGGGCGGCGCCGGGCTGCAGTTCGACGGCGCCGGGACGGTGAACAACTACGGCGAGATCGTCGGCAACGTGACGATGGGGGTCGGTGCCACCTTCAACCTCGACGGCGATATCGACGGCAACCTGACCTACCTCGGCGGTGCGCTGAACGTGCTGGGCGATGCGACGGTCACCGGCACGATGAACGTGCTCGCCAATGGCGCGGACATTGGTTCGTTCGGCGGCACGGCGCTGACGATGACGGTGAATGGCGGTGTGAACGTCGGCTCGTCCGCCGTCACCGGGGCGCGGCTCGACATCGCCCAGACGCTTGAGACCACCGATCTCACGGTCTTTGCCGGGAACACCGCGGTCTTCCTCGATTCCGGGCTGATAAGGGCCAATGTGACCAATGCCGGCACCTTTGACCTGAGCGGTTCCGACTTCAATATCGACGGTGACCTGACCTTGCAGGCGGGCGGCCAGATCATCAACAGCGACAACGGTCCTGCGGTCCTGACGCTCAACGGCACGACGCCGCGCACCGCGACGCTGGCTGGCACGCTCGACGGCAACACGTTGGGCTCGCTGACCGTGTCCGCCGACACGATCGCGTTGCGCGACGGCTATTCCGAGAGCGGCAGCGTGATCCTCGATATCCGGGACACGCTGGATTACGGCGTGACCACAAGCGACTGGACCCTGAACGCCGGGCTGAACGACTACAACCTGATCGTGCAGACCGGGTCGACGGTGGCCGTCGCGGACGGCGTGTCGGCCACGGTCGGGCAGAACGATACCACCACGTCGATGAGAAACCACGGCACCGTGAGTGTCGGTGCGGGGTCCTCGCTGCACGTGCTGGGCAACTCCACCGACAACGATGGTCTGATCACCATCGCCGATGGCGGGGCCTATTCCGATGACGGTGCGATCAACAACCTTGCCTCGCCGCGCGGTGAAATCCGCTTTGATGGCGCGGGCACGCTGACCTCGGATGTCCTTGGTGGCTCTGACGGGATCACCAACAATGGCGACATCAACCTGAACGGCTCGGGCGATACGGTGACCTTTGCGACCGGCGGGACGGGGACGCTGACCAACACCGGCACCGGACAAATCGCCATCGGCGACAACACGCTGGATGTGAGCGATTTCACCGGCGGGCTGGTGAACACGGGTGATGCGACCATCACCATGTCGGGCGGCCAGATCACCGGCGACGTGACCAACACCTCGACCGTGGCGCAGAGCTTTGGCGGGACGATCACCGGGGCCTACACGCAGGACAGCGCCTCGGCCAATACCAGTTTCAGCGGCGCGACGACGCTGGGGTCCTTTGTCAACACGCAGGGCACCTTGAACGTCGACAACGCGTTGACCTTGAACGGAGCCTCGTCCAACGCGGGCACGCTGAACGTCACCGCGGCAATCACCGGCGGGCAGACGATCACCAACACCGGCACGATGGACGTGAGCGCCAACATCACGGGGAATGTCGTCAACCAGGGCACGGCGACGCTTGGCCCGACGACGATCACCGGAACCTACACACAGAATACCTCCGGCACGGCAAGCACCACGATCGACGACACCGTCACCGTCAATTCGGTGGCCGTCAGCGCGGGCAGCCTCACGATCAACGCCTCCCAATCCCTGGTCGCTTCGGGTGGCGTCACGGTCAACGGTACGGGCGTGCTGACGTCTCCGGGCTTCATCCTTGGCGACGTCACGCTGGGCGGGACCGGGACCCATTCGGTTGGCAACAACACCAACAGCATCCAAACCGTTATATTCGTTACGCCGCTCGATTTCACCCTGACGCAGAACGAGGCAACATCTACCGTCAACATATCAAGCAGCGGTGGCCAGAGCTGGGGCACGCTTGCAAACGATGCCGGGACGATGAACATCCAGGCGGGTACGTGGGGGGTCCTGGTCCAAGATGCCGTGACCAACGCGGACACGCTGAATGTCGATGGCGCGCTGCTTCTGAGCAGTGCCACCGTGACAAACACCGGCACGATGAACGTGGACGGCAGTTTTGAGCGTTGGACGGGCACCAGCAGCGTCATCAACACCGGATCGGGCATTGCGAATTTCGCCGGGGAGACGCAGGTCAGCTACACGCAGGACAGCGCCACGGCGGCGACCAACATCACCGGCACCAGCACCTTTGTCCAGACCGGCGGAGAAGGCGGTGACGTGAACATCAACGCAGGCTCGATGACGGTCGCCGCGGGCCAGTCGCTGACCTACCATTCGCTGACCATCGCGGATGGCGCGAGCTTTGCCACCAATGGCGGCGCGAACATTCGCGGCACCGGGAACACGACAGAGCTGGACGGTGACGCCGATTACTTCGGCAACGACACTCTGAACGACGATTTCTCGATCGAGATCGGCGCGACGGGTGACGTGACGCTGGATACGACGCTGGGCGACATCCATTTCGACGCGGATGACGACGAGAACGGCACCGGCACCATCGACAACCTCGGCCTGCTGACGGTGCTGGGCGGCAATACCGTCACCATGGGTGACGGCGGCGCGGGCAACGACGACTTCCAGAACCAGACGGACGGGACGAACAACGGCCGGTTCTCGGTGACCGGCGCCGGCACCACGGTCAGCGGCATCGCGACCCTGACGAACACCTCGGCTGCGGCCGATGCGATCACGGTCGGAACGGGGGCGACGCTCGGGTTTACCACGCTGAATTCGAGCGCGGGCACGATCACGGCGGCGGGGACGCTGGGCGGCGATGTGAACCTGACGGGCAACGCGGGGCTGGACCTGAACGGCGGCACCATCACCGGCACGCTGGACAACCAGTCGAGCACGGCGATCACGCTGTCGGGCGCGGTGAACGGGGCCTTCAGCCAGCAGGGCGCGGGGCTGCAGACCACCGTGGACGGGCCGATGACCTTTGGCAGCACGGTGGATATCGACACCGGTACGGTCATCATCGCGGCGGACACCACGGCGACCGGAACGGTGTCGGTTGACGGCACCGGAGCGCCCGTGACCACGCTGACCATCGCGGACGGGGCGACGCTGACCGCCGAAGGCGCGATCGGCATCAACGTCGGCAGCACTGCGGGCTCGACCACGGCCAATACCGTGGTCAACGTGAACGGCAACATTGGCCGGACCGTGGCCGGCGGATCGGCCCTGACGAACGCCGCCGGTACGGTGAACCTTGGCAACGGTGGCACGACCACCGTCGCGGGGGCGGTGATCCAGAACGGCGGGGCCATGGTGGTGACCGGCGATGTGGACATCAACAACGTCGGCGCGACGGTCGGAGTGCTCGACATCAACGTCGGCACGCTGAACGTGGTGTCGGGCACGCTGAACGCGGCGCGTATCGACCTTGCGGATGCGGGCGGCGTGACGCTGGGTGCGGGCGCGGCGCTGACCACGGACGCAGGCTCGGCGGGCGACATCATCATCGCGGACCAGGTGGACGTGGGCGCGGGCGGCCGCATCATCGCGGGCGACGACCTGACCATCCAGTCCACCGGCTCGGTGACCTTTGCCGATGGCGGCGAGCTGGGCGACGGCGGTGTGACGCCGGGCTACGGCAATGTCATCGTCAACCGGGGCGACGTCTTGGTGAACGCGGGCGCGGTCATCACCAACGATGCGTGGATCTGGCTGGATGATGCTACGGCGACGCTGGCGGTGAACGGCGGCAGCCTGAGCCTCGGCACCGGCGGGATCGAGGATACGGCGGCGGGCGCGGGGGCGACGGTCACCGTCACCGCCGGAACCGAAGCCGCGACGCTGAGCGCGGCCAGCGCCACCATGGACGGCGGCGGCGACGTGACCCTGACCGGCAACGGCGCCTTCAATGCGGAACTGGCGCTGAACGGCGGCGCGGGCACGCTGAGCATCGGCGGCGGCAGCGACCTGCTGATCGGGCAGGCGGCGGCGGGCGCGGGCTATGGCCGCCTGAACGGCAACCTCCAGGTGGATGGCACCAGCCGGTTTGACATCAACGGCGCGCTTGGCGGCACCGTCGAGGTCTCGGGCAATGTCGATCAGGACGGCACCAGCGCGCTGAACGAGCTGGCGGGCGAGATCGCGGGCTACCTGCGTCAGGACGGCACGGGCACGATCACCGTGACCGCCGACAGCGACGTGGGCGGTCTGCTGGACCTGAACCGGGGCGTGCTGAACGTGAACGCGGACCAGACGCTGACGGCGGGCTCGGCGGACTTTGACGCGGCGGCGCCGGGCGTGACACTGCGGGCGGCCACTGCGGGCAACACCACCACCTTGCAGACCGACACCACCCTGACCAACGCCAGCGTCATCACCGTCGCAGGCGGTGGCACCCTGCGGGCGGGAACGGTACTGACCAACAGCGCCGGGGGCCAGATCCTGTTCCAGAACACCGGTGTCGTCACCGACAACGTGCTGGATTCGACCACGAACGACATCCGGAACGCCGGAGCGATCCGCGTGCTGTCGGGTGCCTCCGTCACCTCGACGGGCGACGATGTGGTGACCCAGACCGGAACGGGGTTCATTGCCGTCAACGGCGGCAGCCTGTCGCTGAACGGCGGGTCCGTTGCGTCGACCTCGGCCATTGCCACCCCCATCTCGGTCGTGGCGGCGGGCGGCAACGACGCGATCCTGACGGCGGCGGCGGTGTCCTCTGCGGCGGGCACCGTCGCGGTCACGGCCAATGCCAACGGCACGGCGACGCTGGATGCGGACACGACGCTGACCGGCTCGGGCACCATCACCCTGACCAGCGAACCCGCGCCGGGCAACCGCGCCACGCTGGACGGCACGCTGGCGCTGAACAGCACGGGGACGTCGAACATCGACGGCGACGTGACGGGCACCCTGACGCAGACCGACGGCGCGGTGCATGTCCTCGCCACCGGCAGCGGCAACTCGACCGTAACCGGCGCGATCCTGATCGAGGGGGCGGGCGGGACTTCGACGCCGGAGTTCTTCATCGACGACAACGCCACGCTGAACGCATCGGCGGGCGTGACCGTCCGGAGCACCTCGGGCAACCCGAACGACTCCCTTCTGTGGGTCAACGGCGATGTGAACGGGCCTGCCCTCGGCACGGCCATCACCAACGAAGGCGGCGGTCTTATCGTCAACTCTGCGAACACCGGTACGGTGACCGTGACCGGCTCAGTTCTGCAGACCAGCGGCACGATGCGCTTTGACGGGGCGACCGATATCCAAGGCACGCTGACCCTCGACGGGCGCACGGCGGGCTTCTTCGGCATCGAAGTCCTGAGCGGACGGACCGTTCAGGCTTCGGCAATCGACCTGAACATCCCCTACGTGGCCGGGAATACGGACGTCATGCTGCGGTCCGGCGCGGTGCTCGAAGCCTCCACCGGCAATCTCGAGAACGCAGGCACTGTCAGGATCGAGGCAGGCGGGCGCCTTGGCGCCATGGGAAGTGTCGTCAACGAACTGGATGCGCTGATCATTTTCGAGAACGGTGGCATCCTGTCGGCAGGTGACGTCAGCACCGGCGCGGCGGCTTCGGGGACCGTGTCGAACGACGCCGGCGGCATCCTGATCGGCGGCACCGTGACCGACCTCGGCAACGACACGCTGGACAACGGCGGCGGCATCCGGATCCAGGGCGGCGGCACGCTGTCCTTCGGCACCATCTTAAACCAGCCGTGGAACGGGGTGGGCGTCGGCGGCAGCAACACCGTGGGCCGGATCAGCCTTGATGACACGGCGACGCTGCAGGCGACGGCCGCGCTGAGCAACGCGGGCCTGATCGAGGCCAACGGGGCCACGGCGGCGATCCTGTCGGCGGGCGCGTTCGACAACACGTCCACCGGCATACTGAGGCTGATCGACGCGGCACCCACGGGCCAGACCCTGAACATCACGGCCACGTCGCCGTTTACCAACGCGGGCCTCATCACCATGGCTGATGGCGAGACCAACGACGTGATCGCGATCACCGGCAATGCGGTGCTGAACGGCGTCATTGCCATGGACGTCAACGTCTCGGGTGCGCTGCAGGGCACCAGCGCCGCGGACGATGCCGACCAGATCACGGTGACCGGCACGGCCACGGGTGCGCCGGAACTGGCGCTGAAGAATGTGAACGCGGTCTATTCCAGCATCGGCACCCCGATCACGCTCATCAAGGCCGCCGATACCACGGGGCTGAACGCGACCAAGTCCGGCCTGCCGGCGAACGCGGCCTATGTCTACAACCTCAACAACACCGGCACCGAGGTGCAGCTGACCTCGACCGCCAACCTCGGTTTCGGGGGTCTTGCCTCGGGCGTGGCGGCGACGCAAAGCCTGATCTCCACCGTGGTGAACCGCCCGTCCTCGGCGCTGGTGACGCCGCTGGTGGTGCCGGGTGACGATCCCTGTGCCCTTGGCACCTGGGGCCGCGCCACAGCCGGTCGTGCCGATGCCTCGCTGGAGACCTCGTCCACCACCGCGACCTCGACGCTGTCCAACGACATCTCGCTGCGCTATCGCGGGGTGCAGGTGGGCTTTGACCATGCGTGTTCCGGTGGCTACTACAACGGCTGGGATCTGGCGCTTGGCGCGATGCTGGGGACCAACGGCGGCGACACCCGCCTGCCGGTGACCTTTGGCGGCACCGCCACCGAGCTGCGCACCGAGTTCGACCAGCTGTTCGGCGGGCTCTACCTGAGCGCAGCCAAGGGCAACTGGTTCGGTGACCTGACCCTGCGCGCCGACCGCACGACCTATTCGCTGAACGAAACCGCGTCCTTTGGCGCGGGAGGTCTGGGCATCCGTGACCAGAAATTCGACAGCCGGGGACGCGCGATCAGCGGCTCGCTCAGCTACTCGCACACGCTGAACGCCGAAAAGTCCATTCGTCTGGTGCCGACCGTCGGCTTCTCCTTCTCGCAGATCGAGACCGACAGCATCGCGATCGACAACGATCCGTCGACCACGCTGGACGATGCGACGCTGCAGATCTCGGACATGCATCAGAAGATCGGCTATATCGGCGCCACGCTGGCCCGGACGCAGGTCGAGCCGAGCGGCGACGAGGCGACCACCTACTTCCTGACGGGGACGTATTTCAACGACTTCGGTGACGACCTGACCAGCACCTTCCGGGTGAACAGCACGGGCGCGTCGCAGGTGCTGACCTCCGAGAACCTCGGTGGATTCGGCGAGTTGAGCATCGGCATGAACCGCACGAAGATCCTGGACGGCGGCTCGGCCCTGCCGGCGCGCCAGATGGACGCCTCGGTCCGCATCGACAGCCGGTTCAGCGACAGGCTGGACAGCTGGGGTCTGACGGGCCAGGTGCGGTTCCAGTTTTGAGCACGGAGCCGGGCGTGCCGCTCAGGCGGGTGCGTCCGGGACGCTGTTGCGCAGGCGAGGGGCCAGCCCCTCGCGCTCCCCGAGGTATTTGGGTCAAGATGAAGGCAAGGCGCGGCGCTTTACCTTCATCTTGATCCAAATACCCTCGGGGGTGTGGGGGCAGAGCCCCCGCTGTCATGCAAAGCATGACAAGCCACAGCTGGGTGTGGGCGGCGGGGCCCACACTCGTCGCGCAAGGCGCGACACTGATCGGTCCAGGGACGCGGGTGGTTCAGTCCGAGGGCGGGTCGATCCGGCGGCGGACCGGGGTGGGGCGGACCTTGGCCTCGATATGCTCGTAGAGCTTCTCGGCCACATTCTTGCCCGTGGCGGTCTCGATGCCCTCAAGCCCCGGCGAGGAGTTCACCTCCAGCACCTTCGGACCCGATTCCGAGCGCAGAAGATCCACGCCCGCGAGGTTGAGGCGGAAGGCCTTGGCCGCACGCAGGGCGGTATCGCGTTCTTCCTTGCTGATTCTCACCACCGAGGCATGGCCGCCGCGATGCAGGTTCGAGCGGAAATCGCCGTCCGCGCCGGTGCGCTTCATGGAGGCCACGACCTTGCCGCCCACGACGAGACAGCGGATGTCCTCGCCCGCGGCTTCCTTGACGAAATCCTGCACGAGGAAATTCGCCTTCAGCCCGCGGAAGGCGTCGATCACCGATTCCGCCGCCTTCTTGGTCTCGGCCAGCACCACGCCCTTGCCTTGCGTCGATTCGAGCAGTTTCACGATCAGGGGCGCGGTGCCGACCAGCCGCATCAGCGACTGCGTGTCCTTGGGCGAAGAGGCGAAGGCCGTGTTGGGCATCCCGATCTTGTGGCGCGCCATCAACTGATGCGCCCAGAGCTTGTCGCGCGAGGCGGTGATTCCGTCCGAGCCGTTCAGGCAGAAGGTGCCGATGGTCTCGAACTGGCGGATCACGGCGGTGCCGTAGGAGGTGATCGAGGCGCCGATGCGGGGAATCACCGCGTCGTAGCGCGGGAGGCGCTTGCCGTCGTAATGGACCTCGGGCGTCAGCGCGTTGATCAGCATGTAGCAGCGCTGGGTGTCGATGACCTCCACCGTGTGGCCGCGCTTTTCGCCTTCTTCGACCAGACGGCGGGTGGAATAGTTGTCCTCGCGCGACAGCACCGCGATACGCAGCGCCCGGTTCGGCGCGGCATTGCGGACGCGGGGCGTGTTGTAGACGTCATAGGACAGGCGCGGCTGCTGGAAGCGGTCCGTCGCCACGATGGTGATGTGGTCCTTCAGCGCCTCGCGCCCCAGCAACATCCGCGATGCCATGGAGGAGCGGTTGGTCAGCGTCATCTCGATTCGCCAGCTTTCGTCGCCCACCCGCAGGGTCGAGGCGATGACGTAGCGCATCTCGGATTCGCCGTTGGACGAGGTGACGGCGCGGCGGTCGACGATGCGGGCGGAGCAGGGAATCACCAAGTCTTCGCGGCCCGGCACCGGGTGGACAGTGAACCGCACGCGCGGGGCCGAGCTGGGGCCGAAGGTTTCGATGTCGAAGGCATGCAGCGCCGAGGTGCGTGCGCCGGTGTCGACCTTGGCGCGCAGCGCGGGCAGGCCGAGATCAGGCAGCGAAACCCATTCTTCCCAGCCGAACCGAATGGTTCCGGGTACGTCGTCGGGTGTGTCGGTCATCGGTCTTTCCTGTGTGGCGTACCACCCTGAGGTCCGGTCGGACCGGGCGGCATTCGGGGCAGGCTCTTGTCTGTCCTACCGTGTCAGGGCGCAGATGTCATGGGGCAGGGGCGAGGGCAAGCGCTGGCGAACGGAGCTTTGCCGCAGCAAGGGGCAGGTAGGCGGCGGGGCCGGTCAGGCGCGTTCGCTCATCCAGTCGCGCACTTCATGCACGCGCGAACGGGCCACCGGAACGCGGGTGCCATCGTCGAGGGTCAGGACATGTTTCTGCCCGTCCCGCTCCAGCGAGCGGGCGACATGTTTCGCCACCCACCAGGAGCGGTGCGGCTGGATGCCGTCTTCGGGATCGGTCTGGGCCACGATGTCGGACAGGCGGGCGCGATGTGTGAGGCTGGTGTCGTCCAGCACCACGCGGACGTGGTGTTCCATGGCCTGGATATGGCGCAGGTTGCGCAATGCGACCGGCTCGGCGCCGATGAGGATATGGCGCTCGTGCGGGGGCGAGGCGACAGCGGCCTCTTGCAGGGCGGCTGCTGTCGCATCTGCCGCCTCTGGCGTGGGCAGAGGACGGACGAATCGCATGTAGATCATGATGAAGGTTTCCGCGATCACGAAGTAGAACAGGATCTGCGGAAAGATCGCAAAGGCGAGGTCGCCATGCGAGGTGAACCGGAGCAGGGTTTCGCCCAGAACCACCGGCAGGACCAGCGCCGAGGCCGTGACAAGTGCGCCGGGCAGCGTGAGGTTGCCCAAGGCGCGGTACAAGGTGGCCCAGAGGAACAACATGACGCCATGGCACAACAGGAAACTGCTGAGGATCACGGCCCAGATGGCCAGGGTCGCGACCAGATTCATCTGGCCGATCATCCCGGGGGCATCGGTCGCCACGAGGATGGCATAGACGCACCCCAGATAGGTCTGGGTGCCGGTCTGACCAAGGAGTTCGAAATACTCCTGCGGGGTTATCCGGACACGACCGCCAAAGCTGTCGTAGAATTCGAGCGGCATGGTCTTTAGCTGTCGCACGGCGGGTCACTGCTTTGGCGTCGTTTCTGATGCATTACCTGACGCAAGCCGTCCCGGACTGCAAGAAATGACAGTATTTCCTCCCGGAATTCCGGTATGCGTGTGCGAAAGTACACATGGCTGGTGCAAATTCGAACGCTCATCGCGGCGTTGCACGGCCGATGGCGGGTTTGGCTGCTCACCGCTGGTCGGAGGTTTTCAGCTTCGCCCGAAAATTTCCAAAATGGCGCTTGACGGGGGGGGGAGGGTTCCATAGAAGCCCTCTCACGCCACGAGGCAGACAGCTTCGGGGCGGCCAGGAACGGCAGGGCGGTTGTAGCTCAGTTGGTTAGAGTACCGGCCTGTCACGCCGGGGGTCGCGGGTTCGAGCCCCGTCAACCGCGCCACTGTCGATCCTTCGAAAGGCCCTCGCGAAAGCGGGGGCTTTTTCGTTTCCTTCTTCGTTTCCTTTTTCGTTTCGGGGGCCTCGCACAGGGCCACACATTGGCCCGGTAACCCCTTCATCCGGAACGCGAAAAACCAATTGAAAATACTGTCATGGCTTCGTCATTTTTGCGCTTGACCCCCGACGCCGGGAAAGGCTATCAGGCCCCCATAGCGCGGTTGTAGCTCAGTTGGTTAGAGTACCGGCCTGTCACGCCGGGGGTCGCGGGTTCGAGCCCCGTCAACCGCGCCACTTCTCCCAAGCATTGGAAAACATTGCGAATTGACCCATCGGTCATGGGACGAAGTGCGCGCTTTTCGGCGCTGTCCGATTTTTCTGCGAAAAATCACGTTCCGCCCGGAACCAAATCCTGCCTTGGCACGTTCACCTGTCAGAAAGCCCGGGACACGGGGTGTTCTTGGGCACAGGTGCGGTACTGGTTCGTCAGGTATTCCTGACTGCCCGCGCCTCGGGTTTTCTGCCACTGTCCTTGCGCGACAGGACAAAAGGAAAGGGCGCCACATGGGCGCCCTGGAACCAAAAATGGAAGCGTTACCGCGTTCAGGATCCCCAGCTGCGAACCGGACCGCAATCCATGTGAACGAAGTTGGAGCCGGAATAGCGACCGACGCCGCCCGCGTGGCAGGCTGCGGCCGCCTTGGCCATCTGGTTGACCGAGCGCGACGACAGCCGCAGGTCGGCCGCTTCGCCACGCAGGTGGCGGGAGTTCTTGGCCACGCCGGAGGACCGGGACCGCAGCATGGCGTTGGTCTTGGGCGAGCGATAGCCCGAGATCAGCATGTAGGGTTCCGAGCAATCCATCAGATTGTGCGCCGCGCACATGATGTCGACGGTACGCGCGTCGATGTTCTTGATGTCGTTGCTGCGCCAGTCGCGCATGAAGTAGTTCACTTCCTTGAGCGCATCGCCGAGGTACTTGCCCTCGATCCAGTAGATCATGTCGATGCGTTCACCCGTCCGGCCGGAATACATGCGGATACGACGGATATCGCCAGCGCCGCGCAGGAAGCCTGCCGCGTTGGAGTAAGTGGGGGCCGCTGCGACTGTGGTTGCCGCGAAAGCACCGAGAATGCCCCGGCGCGTGAAGCCCGTGTTCAGTTCTGCCATGTGAGCGCCTGTCCCGTGGTCGCTGTTACCTGTTCGTGCGCGGATCGTTGCCGCGCTCTGCCATCTATCCCCAGATGTCGAAATTTGTATGGCACGAATCGGACCACTGAGAAAGCAGCATTTGTGGTGAATTTTAGCTTTCAAGAGGATGTTGGCAGATTCTCGCGCAAGGTCCGCGAACTGTGGCGCAAATGTGCGGATGCAGCATTATTGGTGCTCGTTGAAACCATAAAGCCGAATGTGAGTTTACACCGTTAGAACATTGTAAGACAACTTTAATTCATGGGTGGATGTCAGGAATGAGGGCTTCAGTATGAATGGGACGAACGCCGGTGTGAAATCGGGTGCCAGGCTGCGCGCACTGTTCGTCGCCGGGATGTTGGCTGCGGTGCTGCCCGCCGCCTCCTCGGCGCAGGAATTTTCCTTCAAGGTTACGGCATACAAACAGGCCGTCGCTGAATCCCTCGGGGACGAGGAGGGCATTGCCGCCTTCTACCGCGCCCGCAACTTTGATCCGATCTGGACCGGCACGGACGACGCATCCCGCGCACGGCGTCTGGCCCTGATCGAAGCCTTCGGCCTCGCGGATGTGCACGGGTTGCCGACGCGCAAGTACGACGCGCAGAACCTGATGAACAAGATGGCCGTGGCGCGCAGCGACCGCGACCGTGGCTTGTTGGAAGTGGAGCTGTCGCGCACCTTCATCAGCTTCGCCAACGACCTGCAATCGGGCATCATCGACAATCCCGGTGCCGTGGACAACCAGATCAAGCGCGTCCTGCCGCGTCGCGCCCCCGAAGAGCTGCTGTCGCGCCTGATGACGGAACGCCCCGAGGACGTGCTGCGCACCCTCGTGCCGCCGACACAGGAATACTCGCGCCTGATGCGCGCCAAGCTGGAGCTGGAGCACAGCATCCGCCACGGTGGCTGGGGGCCGGATGTGCCGGCGTCCAAGCTGGAACCGGGTGCCTCCGGTCAGGCTGTCGTTGCCCTGCGCAACCGTCTGGAGGCCATGGGTTACCTCAAGCCCTCGCTGATGGCAGAGTACGACGACGTCATGACCGCGGCCGTACGCCTGTTCCAGGAAGATCACGGGCTTGAGCCCGATGGCGTCGCCGGTGGCCGCACCATGGGCGAGATCAACACCGGTCCCGAGGAGCGCCTGAAGTCCGTGATCGTCGCCATGGAGCGCGAGCGCTGGCTGAACCTGCCGGAAGGCCGGGGCAAGCGCCATATCCTCGTGAACCTCGTGGATTTCCACGCGCAGATCATCGACGACGACAAGCTGACCTTTGAAACCCGCTCGGTCATTGGCCATCAGGATCACGACCGCCGCACGCCGGAATTCTCGGACGTGATGACCCATATGGTCATCAACCCGTATTGGTACGTACCGCGCTCGATCATCGTGAATGAATACCTGCCGCTGCTGCGCTCGAACCCGGGTGCGGCGGGCCATCTGGAGATCATCGACGCGCGGGGGCGGGTGGTGTCGCGGGGCAATGGCTTTGCCCAGTATTCCTCGTCCAGCTTCCCGTTCTCGATGCGCCAGCAGCCCGGTCCGCGCAACGCGCTGGGGTCGGTGAAGTTCATGTTCCCGAACAAGTACAACATCTACCTGCACGACACCCCGGCGCAGAACCTGTTCAGCCAGCCGGTGCGGACCTACTCGCATGGCTGCATCCGTCTGGATGACCCGCATGACTTTGCCTACGCGCTGCTGGCGAAGCAGGAGGCCGATCCGGTCAACTACTTCCAGTCGGTGCTGCGGTCGGGTGCGAACACCAAGGTCGATCTGGCAGAGCCGATCCCGGTGCACCTGATCTACCGCACGGCGTTCACGCAGGCGAAGGGCCATGTGAATTACCGCCCGGACGTCTATGGCCGCGACGCCGACATCTGGCGCGCGCTTCAGGCCGAGGGCGTCTCGCTCATGACCCATTGGGAAAGCTGAGACACCTTACATAATGAACGGCGAAAACGCGGCCCTCGGGTCGCGTTTTTCTTTCGCAAGGTTGCAGGTTGTCATGCGGCTGTGATGCAACGCGGCGATGGTCCGCCGGATGAGAGTGGACAAGCCCCGCGTGCCCCCCTTAGACCTGCGACCAGACAGGCAGGAAGGACCTTTGGCATGCATTATACTGTAGGTGAGATCGCAAAGGCCCTTGGTGTGACCGCCGAAGGGGACCTGAGCCTGCGCGTTTCCGGCGTGGCGGAGCCGCAGGATGCGGGCGCCGAACATATCGCGCTGGCGATGCGCCCCGAGTATGCAGAGCGCATCGGCGAGGGTGAGGCTCAGGTGGCGATGCTCTGGGCCGGGGCGGACTGGCGCGGCATGGGACTGGCGGCGGCGCTGTCGGCACCACGCCCGCGCTTTGCGCTGTCGGGCCTGTCGGCGATGATGGATGCCGGGCAGGGTTACGGCGAGGGCGTGCACCCCATGGCGGTGGTCGATCCGTCGGCGCGGATCGGCGCGGGCGTCAGCATCGGGCCGTTCACCATGGTCGGTGCGGGGGCGGTGATCGGCGATGGCTCGGTGATCGGGCCGCAATGTTATATTGGTCAGAACGTGACCTTGGGCGAGGGCGCGCAGCTGCACGTCGGCGTAAAGCTGATGGCGCGCGTCACCGTGGGCGCGCGCTTCATCGCGCATCCGGGGGCGGTTGTGGGCGGCGACGGGTTTTCCTTTGTCACGCCAGAGCCGTCGGGGGTCGAGAAGGCCCGCGCGTCGCTGGGCGAGGAAGGCACCGACAGTGCGCAGGCCTGGGCACGGATCGCGTCTCTGGGCGCGGTGACTCTGGGCGATGACGTCGAGATCGGCTGCAACACCTGCATCGACCGGGGCACGGTGCGCGACACCCGCATCGGCAACGGCGTGAAGATGGATAACCTTGTGCAGATCGGGCACAACGTGGTGATCGGCGACGACACCATGGTCTGTGCCGGGGGCGCCATCGCGGGCTCGTCCGTGCTGGGACGCAACGTCGTCGTGGGCGGCTGCGCGGGAATTTCCGACAATCTGAAGATCGGCGACCGCGTGATCCTTGGCGGCGGCACCATGGTGCTGTCGAACGTGCCCGAGGGCCGTGTCATGCTGGGCTACCCGGCGATGAAGATGGACAGCCACGTCGAAAGCTACAAGGGCCTGCGCCGCCTGCCGCGTCTTTTCCGCGAGGTGGCCGACCTGAAGAACGCGG
Source organism: Sagittula sp. S175 (assembly GCF_049800975.1). Taxonomy (NCBI): domain Bacteria; kingdom Pseudomonadati; phylum Pseudomonadota; class Alphaproteobacteria; order Rhodobacterales; family Roseobacteraceae; genus Sagittula; species Sagittula sp. S175. The sequence continues at coordinate 219,042 of NZ_JBNAGB010000001.1, read as the reverse complement.
TTTCAAAACTGCAAGGGACTGACTAGATCCCCCTCAGGGTGGACAAAGGGAACGGGAAATGGACGTCAAGGAACAGGTGATCGCGATCATTGCCGAACAGGCGATGCTGGAACCCTCGGACATCACCATGGAGAGCACGCCGGAGAGCATCGGCATCGACAGCCTCGGGCTGGTCGAGTCGATCTTTGCCATCGAGGAGACCTTTGACATCTCGGTGCCCTTCAATGCCAACGAACCCGAGGCCTCGGATTTCGACATTTCCTCGGTCGCGACCATCGTCGCCGGGATCGAACGGCTGATCGCCGAGAAGGCCGCGTGAAACGGGTCGTCATCACCGGCGCGGGCACGATCAACGCGCTGGGGCAGGATGTGCCGTCGACCTATGCGGCCATGCGCGAGGGGCGCTGCGGCATATCGGAGCTGGAGTTCCGCGACGTGGACCGCCTGTCGATCCGCATCGGCGGGCAGGTGAAGGGGTTCGACCCCGACGCCATGTTCAACCGCCAGCAACTGGCGCTTTATGACCGGTTCACGCAGTTCACCCTGATCGCGGCGCGGCAGGCGGTGGAGCAGTCGGGGCTGGAGTTTCACGGCGAGATGGCGGATCGTTCGGGCGTGGTGCTGGGCAATTCCGGCGGCGGGCTGCTGACGCAGGACGAGAATTATCGCGCCGTCTACGAAGAGGGGAAGAACCGCGTGCATCCCTTCGTGGTGCCGAAGCTGATGAACAACGCCGCCGCCAGCCATGTGTCGATGGAGTTCAACCTGCGCGGCCCGTCGTTTACGGTGGCCACGGCCTGCGCCTCGTCCAATCACGCCATGGGGCAGGCGTTCCAGATGATCCGCTCTGGCATGTGCCATGCGATGATCACCGGCGGGTCCGAATCCATGCTGTGTTTCGGCGGCGTGAAGGCCTGGGAGGGCCTGCGGGTCATGTCCAAGGACGCCTGCCGCCCGTTCAGCGCCACCCGCAACGGCATGGTGCAGGGCGAGGGCGCGGGGATCTTTGTGTTTGAGGAATACGAGCACGCGCGGGCGCGCGGGGCCAGGATTTTGGGCGAGGTGCTGGGATTTGCCATGACCTCGGACGCCGCTGACATCGTGATGCCGTCCAAGCAGGGCGCGGCGCGGGCCATTTCTGGCGCGCTGAAGGATTCGCGGGTGGACCGCACCCGTGTCGGCTATATCAACGCCCATGGCACAGGGACGGCAGCGAACGACAAGACCGAGTGCGCCGCGGTGGCGGACGTATTCGGCCAGCACGCCAACGACCTGATGATCTCCTCGACCAAGTCGATGCACGGCCACCTGATTGGCGGCACCGGCGCGGTGGAGCTGCTGGCTTGCCTCATGGCGCTGAACGAGGGCGTGATCGCGCCCACGATCAACTACGAGGAACCTGATCCGGAATGCGCGCTGGACGTGGTGCCGAACGAGGCGCGCGAGGCCAGGGTGGACGTGGTGCTGTCCAACGCTTTTGCCTTTGGCGGGCTGAACGCCGTGCTGGTCCTGGGCCGCGTCTGACACCGTGTTCATGCGGAGCAGGGCCTGCGGCCCTGCGCTGTATGCCTCGCGCCCTGCCTGCGGCAGGGGCTCTCGGGTGGGCGCGTGCGGCGAGTGTTCGGACCGGGACGCGGCGGGGGGGCGGTTTTTCGCCGGTGGTGGTTTTCCTCGGAACGGCGTGGGGCTGCGGACGTTGGGTCTCCAGACAAGAATGGAGGACCACATGTCACTGAATTCACTCAAGGATGTTTATGTCGATCAGTTGCAGGACCTGCGCAGCGCCTGCAAGCAGTCGCATGCCGTCATGGATGATCTGACCGAGGCCGCGTCGAACGACGAACTGCGCAAGGCGTTGCAGGCGGGCAAGGACGGGATCGCCGACGGGATGGCCAATCTGGAGCGGCTGATCTCGAAGCACGGGGCCTCCGTGGATGGTGCGCATTGCAAGGGCATGGAAGGTCTGGTCGCCGAGGCGCGGGCGCATGGGCTGGAAGAGGACTTTGGCGATGCGGATGCGCGCGATGCCATGATCATCACCCAGTATCAGCGCATGGCGCATTACGCGATTGCCGGTTACGGCTGCTGCGCGGCCTTTGCCAACCGGCTGAACCTGACCGAGGAGGCCTCTGTCCTGGGCGAGATGCTGGACGCGGCTTGGGGCGGCGATCGCCATTTCTCGGGCATCGCGCAGGGTCAGGTGAACCGCGCGGCGGCTGAATAAGTTTCTGAAAGGTGAAACGGCGTGTCGTCGCGGCGGGATTAGGCCGCGTTCGTTTAACGTCTGACCGCTGATGGAGGCCGCCCTGTGGGGCGGCCTTTGTCATTTCGGGCGGAAAGGGGGGTGACTATGGGCTTCGGGGGGCGCGAATCGTGGATAACGCCGTCTGAAAGGTTACCAACCGGCCTGAAACCGGGGGCAAACCGGCCGGTTTCAGGCGTTGCGTGTTGCGCGTACGCTGTTCACACAGGTTAATGCGCACACGCAATGCGTGTATTCAGTGGCCCCGCCAGATCCAGCCGCCGCCAAAGATGCGCGAGCCTTCCGGCGCGTAGAACACGCAGGCCTGACCGGGGCTGACGCCTTCTTCGGGGACGATCAGTTCGACCTCGGCCTCGGTGTCCGAGATCGGTCGGATGATCGCCTCGCGCGGGGGGCGGGTCGAGCGGACCTTGACCTTCAGGTGCCATTCGTCCTGCGATGTGAAGGGCTTGTCGCCCAGCCAGTTGATCTCGCGCACGGGGATGGTGCGGGTGGCGAGCATCTCCTTCGGGCCGACGATGACCTGCTTGGCCTCGGTGTCGAGGCGCACGACGTAGAGCGGTTCGTCCAGCCCGCCGATGCCCAGGCCGCGGCGCTGGCCGATGGTATAGTGGATCACGCCGCGATGTTGTCCGAGGATGCGGCCATCGGCATGCACGATCTCGCCCGGCTCGGCGGCACCGGGGCGCAGCTTTTCGATGATTCCCGCGTAATTGCCGTCCGGGACAAAGCAGATGTCCTGCGAATCAGGCTTGTCCGCGACGGCGAGACCGTATTTCGCGGCCAGTTCGCGGGTCTCGGCCTTGCTGGCGAGGTGCCCCAGCGGGAAACGCAGAAATTCCAACTGCTCCGGTGTGGTGGAGAAGAGGAAGTAGCTTTGGTCGCGGTTGGCATCGGTGGCGGAATGCAGCTCCGGACCGTGCTCGCCCGTCATGCGCTGGATGTAATGGCCGGTCGCCATGCAGTCGGCATCGAGGTCCTTGGCCGTGTTCAGAAGGTCCTTGAACTTCACCCGCTCGTTGCAGCGGATGCAGGGCACGGGGGTGGCCCCGCCAAGGTAGCTGTCGGCGAATTCCTCGATCACGGCTTCCTGGAAGATGTTTTCGTAATCAAGGACATAATGCGGAAAATTCATCTCTTCCGCGACGCGGCGGGCGTCGTGGATGTCGATGCCGGCGCAGCAGGCGCCCTTCTTGGCGAGCGCCGCGCCGTGGTCGTACAACTGCAGCGTCACGCCGATCACGTCGTAGCCTTCTTCCTTCAGTTTTGCCGCGACGACAGAGCTGTCCACGCCGCCGGACATGGCGACGACGACTCGGGTCTCGGAAGGCGGTTTGGGCAGCCCCAGGCTGTTGAGGGGCATATCTTCGGGCATGACGTCTCTCCGTGGAATGGCCGGAATATAGGAAAAATCGAAACACTCTCAAGGGTTGGTTTCAGCGGTCGTTAAGGGCTGCGGGGGTTTATTCCCGGAACGCGACGTTCGGAGGTGTGACCCATGTACCTGAAGAAGATCGATGGCCCGCGGGCCGTGAAGCTGCCCGATGGCTCCACGATGACGCGGGCCGATCTCCCGCCGGAGACGACCCGGCGATGGGTGGCGTCACGCAAGGCGGCGGTGGTGAAGGCGGTGCAATACGGGCTGCTGACGCAGGATCAGGCGAAGGAGCGCTACTCGCTAAGCGAGGAGGAGCTGCTGGAATGGGTCAAGGCGGCGACGAACCACGGCGAGGACGCGCTGAAAGTGACGCGGGTGCAGAAATATCGTCAACCATAGGTGGTAAAATTTAGCTTCTTGAGGTATGGTAACAGGGCGTTAACCTTTTTCGATCACCTTACGCATAGCCCAAGAAACACCCTGGAGACTGCTGATGCGCATTTTGCTAGTGGAAGACGACCCGACCACCTCCAAGAGCATCGAACTGATGTTGAGCCATGCCAACCTCAATGTCTATTCGACGGACATGGGGGAAGAGGGCATCGACCTCGCAAAGCTTTATGATTACGATCTTATTCTGCTGGATCTGAACCTGCCGGACATGAACGGACACGAGGTGCTGCGGCAGCTTCGGGTCGCGCGGATCGATACCCCGATCCTGATCCTGACCGGCGAGGACGACACGCAGTCGAAGATCAAGGGCTTTGGTTTCGGGGCTGACGATTACATGACGAAACCGTTCCATCGCGACGAACTGGTGGCGCGAATCCATGCCATTATCCGCCGGTCGAAGGGGCATTCCCAGTCCGTGATCCGGACCGGCAAGATTTCGGTCAACCTGGACGCGAAAACAGTCGAGGTTGCGGGCAAGCCCGTGCACCTGACCGGAAAGGAGTACCAGATGCTGGAACTCCTCTCGCTGCGCAAGGGAACCACGCTGACCAAGGAAATGTTCCTGAACCATCTTTATGGCGGCATGGACGAACCGGAACTGAAAATCATCGACGTCTTCATCTGCAAGCTGCGCAAGAAGCTGTCCGAGGCGACCGGTGACGACAACTATATCGAGACGGTCTGGGGACGCGGCTACGTCCTGCGCGATCCGGAACCGTCGCATGACGAAGCCAAGGCGATCGCCGCCAACGGCTGATCTTCTGGACCTTGGCATGGGTCGGCCCTATCACTCCTAGGACGACAGGGCGTCCGGGGATTTGGGCATGGAAAACATTGCGGTCGACAAGCTGACCGAGGATCAGGCGCGCGAAGAACTTCGCGCGCTTGCCGAGATTCTGGGGCAAGCGAACCAAGCCTATCATACCAAGGATGCGCCGGAGATTTCCGATGCCGAGTATGATCGCCTCAAGCGGCGCAATGCCGAGATCGAGGCGCGCTTTCCACAGTTGAAACGCGCCGACAGTCCTTCGGAACAGGTAGGTGCGCCGCTGGCGGAGGGCTTCAGCAAGGTCCGTCATGATGTGCGGATGCTGTCGCTGGCCAATGCCTTTGAAGATCAGGACATTACCGATTTCGACGAGTCGATCCGGCGCTACCTTGGCCTGAAGGACGGGGACAGTCTGACATATACGGCGGAACCGAAGATCGACGGCCTGTCCCTGTCGCTGCGCTACGAGGACGGCCAGCTGGTGCGGGCGGCCACCCGTGGGGATGGCCAGGAGGGCGAAAACGTCACGGCCAATGCGCGCACTATTGCCGACATTCCGCAGATGCTGACCGGAGCGCCTGCCGTCCTTGAAGTGCGGGGCGAGGTCTACATGTCCCACGCCGACTTTGCCGCGCTCAACGAACGGCAGGAGGCGCGCGGCGGGAAGACCTTTGCCAATCCGCGCAATGCGGCGGCGGGCTCGCTGCGGCAGCTGGATGCCAGGATCACCGCCGAACGGCCCCTGAAATTCTTTGCCTACGCCTGGGGCGCGCTGTCCGATCCGCTGGCAGAGACGCAGATGGGGGCCATCGAGCGCTTGGGTTCGCTGGGCTTCCAGACCAACCCGCTGACCCGGCTGTGCGATGGTCCGGCGGAAATGATCCGCCATTACAAGGACATCGAGGCGCAGCGCGCGACCTTGGGCTATGACATCGACGGGGTCGTTTACAAGGTGAACGATCTGGCGCTGCAGGAACGGCTGGGCTTTCGGTCCACCACGCCGCGATGGGCGATTGCGCATAAATTCCCGGCCGAACTGGCCTGGACGCGGCTGGAGGCGATCGACATCCAGGTCGGCCGGACCGGTGCCTTGTCTCCGGTGGCGCGGCTGACGCCGGTCACGGTCGGCGGTGTCGTGGTGTCCAATGCGACGCTGCACAACGAGGATTACATCGCCGGGCGCGATTCAAACGGGCAGGAGATCCGGGGCGGCAAGGACATCCGCATCGGTGACTGGGTGCAGGTCTACCGGGCGGGCGACGTGATCCCCAAGGTGGCCGATGTGGACCTGTCACAGCGCCCAGAGGATGCGCAACCCTATGATTTCCCAACACATTGCCCCGAATGCGGCTCTGACGCGATCCGCGAGGAAGGGGATGCCGTGCGCCGATGCTCGGGCGGGCTGATCTGTCCGGCGCAGGCGGTGGAAAAGCTGAAACACTTCGTCGGGCGCGCGGCCTTTGACATCGAAGGCCTTGGCGCCAAGCAGGTCGAACAGTTCTACGCCGATGGCTGGATCAAGGAGCCGGCGGATATCTTCACGCTCCGGGACCGCTACGGCAGCGGCATCCAGCAATTGAAGAACCGCGAGGGCTGGGGCGACAAGTCGGCGCAGAAGCTGTTCGAGGCCATAGACGAGCGCCGCAAGATCGGCCTTGGGCGGCTGATCTTTGGCCTCGGTATCCGTCATGTGGGCGAAAGCGCGTCGAACCTGTTGGCGCGTCACTACGGCACTTGGGCGGTGTTCGAGCAGGCCATGAAGGACGCGCAGCCGTGCGAGGGCGAGGCATGGGATGAACTGCTGTCGATTGACGGGGTTGGCAAGGTTCTGGCGGAATCGCTGGTGTCCGCCATGAACCAGGAGGCCGAGCGTGCCTCGATGGACCGCCTCGTCGCGCATCTGGACGTGCAGGAGGCAGAGCGCCCGGTCACCGACGGCTCGCCCGTTGCGGGCAAGACCGTGGTGTTTACCGGCACGCTGGAAAAGATGACCCGGGCCGAGGCCAAGGCCCGGGCGGAGGCTCTTGGTGCCAAGGTGTCCGGCTCGGTGTCCAAGAAGACGGACATCGTGGTGGCGGGTCCGGGCGCGGGGTCCAAGGAGAAAAAGGCGCTGGAACTGGGGCTTACGGTCCTGGATGAGGACGGCTGGCTGGAGCTGATCGGCGGATGAGCGGACGGCCCGAGGTTCTCTTTCCGCTTTTCGCGGACCTCAAGGTGCTGGACGGCATCGGGCCGAAAACGGCGCAGGTGCTGGAACACGGCGGGATCGAGACGCCGCGCGACCTGCTGTACACGCTGCCTTACAGCGTGACGGACCGGCGGTTGCGGGACACGGTGCAGGGCGCGGACCTGCCTGCAATCCTGACCGTGGCGGTGACCATCGGGCGGCACTGGCCCCCTCGGTCGCGTGGCGGCGCGTACCGGATCGAGGTCGATGACGCCAAGATACGGTTTCAGCTGGTGTTTTTCCGGGGCAACGCGGAATACCAGCAAAAGCTGTTCCCCACGGGGCAGCGGCGCATCGTGTCGGGGAGGGTCGAGCTGTTCGATGGGGTGCCGCAGATGGTGCACCCGGACCATGTGCTGCGCGAGGACGATGCCGACGATCTGCCTGCGTTCGAGCCGGTCTATCCGCTGACGGGCAACGTGACGCAAAAGCTGATGGTGCGCGCGATGGCCGATGCGCTGAGCCGTGTGCCCCTGCTGGACGAGTGGATCGACCCGGTGCAGCGCGCGCAGGAGGATTGGCCCGCCTGGCACGAGGCGCTGCACGCGGTGCATGCGCCGGGCGGGGCCGAGGCGCTGGCACCGACCGCTCCGGCGCGGGCGCGGCTGGCCTATGACGAGTTGATGGCGCACCAGTTGACGCTGGGTCTGGCGCGGGCAGATCGGCGCAAGCGGCGCGGGATCGTGACGCGCGGCGATGGGCGGTTGCGAAACAAGGTCTTGAAATCACTGCCGTATCGGCCCACGGGGGCGCAGTCTCGGGCGATTGGGGAAATCGTCGATGACATGGGCCAGCCCGAGCGGATGAACCGGCTGCTGCAGGGCGACGTAGGCGCGGGCAAGACGCTGGTGGCCTTCATGGCGTTGCTGACGGCGGTCGAGGCAGGCGGGCAGGGCGTGATGATGGCACCGACAGAGATCCTAGCGCGGCAGCACATGGAGGGTTTGCAGCCGCTTGCCGAAAGCGCAGGCGTGGTGCTGGAGCTGCTGACCGGGCGGGACAAGGGGTCCGAGCGGGCGGCGAAACTGGCGGCGTTGAAGCGCGGTGACATCAAGATCCTCGTCGGCACACATGCGGTCTTTCAGGCGGATGTGGAATTCGACGACCTGCGGCTGGCCATCATCGACGAACAGCACAGGTTCGGCGTGCGGCAGCGGCTGGAACTGGGCAAGAAGGGCGCGGCGGCTGATGTGCTGGTCATGACAGCGACGCCGATTCCCCGGTCGCTGGCCTTGGCGCAATACGGCGACATGGACGTCTCGGTGCTGGACGAGAAGCCGCCGGGGCGCAAGCCGGTGAAGACTGCGCTGATCTCGACCGAGCGGATTTCCGAAGTGATCGACCACCTGCGCAAGGCCGTGGACGAGGGGCGGCAGGCCTATTGGGTCTGCCCTCTGGTCGAAGAGAGCGAGTCTTCGGACCTGATCGCCGCCGAGGCGCGGTTCCAGAAGTTGCGTGCGGCCTTGGGCGAGGGCGTGGTGGGGCTGGTGCATGGCCAGATGCCGCCCGCCGAGAAAGACGCCGCCATGGCGGCCTTCGTGCGGGGCGAGACTTCGGTTCTGGTGGCGACCACGGTGATCGAGGTGGGTGTGAACGTGCCCAACGCCTCGATCATGGTGATCGAGCGGGCCGAGATTTTCGGCCTTGCGCAGCTGCACCAGCTGCGGGGCCGGGTCGGGCGCGGGGAGGCGGCGTCGACGTGCCTGCTGATGTATCAGCCGCCGCTGTCCGAAAGCGGGATGAAACGGCTGACCACGCTGCGCGAAACCGAGGACGGCTTTCGCATTTCCGAGGTCGACCTGGAGATGCGCGGGGCGGGCGACCTGATCGGCACCGCGCAATCCGGCCTGCCGAAGTTCCGCGTGGCCGACCTGGAACGGCAGGCCGGGCTGATGGCCGTGGCGCAATCGGATGCGCGGCTGCTGCTGTCGGAGGACCCGAAACTGGAAAGCCCGCGCGGCAAGGCGGCGCGCATGTTGCTGTGGCTCATGCGGCAGGACGAGGCGATCAGGCTGATCGGGGTAGGCTGACTGTTCTCTACTCTGGAACAGTGTTCTCAAGTTTTCTCAATTTGTTCTCATTAAGTTCTTTACAGGTTGTGAGGAATATGAGAACAAAGGGTTAACAACGGAACAGCGGAGTGACCCAATGCTCGACATCGTCAAATCCACGCTTCACCGCCAGCAAGGCCGGCTTTGGCAGGATGCGCTTGGTGCGCTGAGCCTCGTGGTCATCCTGTTTGGTGCTCTGCACCTTCCGTCTGTCATCTGAGTTTCTGCCTGCGTGTAAGCCCCCCGGGTTTCGCGCGTCCTGTCCCGACGCGCCTGCCTGTCCCCCTTTCGGTTTCCTGCCTGTTACCGAATTTCCCCGTGGGTCTTATCGACACGCTCCTGTCCGCCGCCTCCCGTCCCGGAGTGCGGCGGCTTTTTTTTTGGTCTACTCGAATTTGTAAGCGAGGCGCAGGCCGCCCCAGTGCCGTCCGCGCAGGGTGATCGGGGCAGAGAGGTCCTTCATCATGACGAAGGTGCCGCCGCCCATGTCGCGGCGATAGACCTGCAACAAAAAGGGCTTTTCGTTGCGCCCGGCCTTCAGCCCGACGCGGTCATTGAAGATGCGGCGGTTGCGGCAGTTGGCGGCGTTCCAGACCGGGTCCGGGCCTTGCGGTTGCGAGAATTTGGCATTGTGCGTCGGCAGGTAGCCGTTGCGATCCACCGCCGCGCAGAACACCACGCGCGGATCGCTGTCCAGCACCGGTTCCTGGATCGCGGGCAGAAGACGGTCCGTCACCTCGGTGAAAGGGGTCACGACCTGCTCGGGATTGCTGCCGGGTACGGGGCGATAGGTCTCTGAGAACATGCCGTCGAGGGAGATGCGCCCGCTGTCGATCTCTGCCTCGAAGGCTTGGATGATCCGACCGGCAAGGTCCTGCACGAGTGTAATCATCGCGCTGTCACCGCCGCTGCCACCCAGGGCCACGGAATGTTGCAGGATTTCCTCGGAGGTGTCGATCAGGCTGAAGCACCGGCGTGTCGCCTCGTCCACGCCTTGCGCGACCGATGTCACCGAGTCGGAGATGTCGCTCACCGACTGGCCTGTGGTCATGACGGAGTCCCGAACCTCACCTGCGTCCTGAGACAGCCGGTGCGATTCCTCCCGCAGCTGTTCGATCCCATACTGGATCTGGCTCAGGGCCTGATCGTTCTCGGTGTTGCGGGTGATGACATCTTCGGCCTTTGTCGCGGTGACATGCGCGCCGCGATGCAGTTCGCCCATCCATTCAGACAGGCGCGACACGGTCTTGGTGATCGTTTCGGCGGCATCGGCGGTCTTCTTGCTGAGGTCCTGAACCGAATCCGCCACGATCGAGAAACCCTTGCCCGCCTGTCCGGCGCGGGCTGCCTCGATCTTGGCGTTGACGGCGAGGATGTGAACCTGCCAGGCGATATCGGAAATCAGCATGTTGGAGTTCTTGACCCCCATCAGCATTTCCTCGACCGATTGGCTGTCGGCATTGACGGAGCGAACCCATTCCGCAAGAGCCTGCGAGCTTTGCCCGGTTTCTTTGATGATGTCAGCGGACTCGCGCACGCGGGTCAGCGCGTCATCCGCCAGCCCGGCCATGTTCTGCGCGGCGGTCAGCATCCGCGCGCTCGACTCCGACAGTTGTGTGGTGCGATGCCCGATATCGGCGAGGTCTTTCAACTGGCCGTGACAGCGGTCATCAAGTTCCTGAAGGAAACCGCTGATATCCACGGTTTCCTGCCCGAGGCTGGTGGCCGCCTCTGTCAGTTGGGACAATTCCTGCGTCGCGTCCAACGCGCGGAGGTCCGGAGAATGCTGCATCGTTTACCCTCTCGTTCAACGAGGGTTTAACAGCAGAATCCGAACAGAGGTTTAAGCGTCGTGCGTGTTTTCGACCTGGTCCAGCGCCTCGCATGTCGCATCGAGCGCAAGCATGATCGAGGCATGGCGGTTCTTGTAGGCGCTGGCAGGGCGCAGCACCTCGAGCCCGTCGAAGGGCGCCGCCGGGGTCGGGCCGTCGTTCTTGAGCATGTCGCGCAGGGCATCACGCGCGGCGCGGATCTGGTCAGGCGTCTGACCTATGATGGCGCTGCCCACGACCGAAGCCGAAGCCTGCCCCAGCGCACAGGCCTTGACGTCCTGCGCGTAGTCGCTGACCTTGCCGTCCTGCATGCGGACATCGACCGTCACGGTCGAGCCACACAGCGGCGAGCGCTTCTTGACCGTGGCATCGGGCGTGTCCAGCCGACCCGTGTGCGGGATGCTGGCGGCCAGTTCCAGAATGCGCCCGGAGTAAAGCTTGATCAGGTCGGTTTCGGCGGTCATGCCTTGGTCTTTCGTTTTCGGCAGGTTCCCCATACATAGGCAGCGCATCGGCACATTCAAAAGGAAAAACCGACCATGTCTTTCGATCCTGCGACCTTGGTCTATGACGCGAATGGCCTGATCCCCTGCATCGCTCAGGCAGAGGGGACCGGCGAAGTGCTGATGATGGCCTGGATGAACGCCCAGGCCGTGGCCAAGACGCTGGAGACGGGGCGCGTCACTTATTGGTCGCGCTCGCGGCAGGCGTTCTGGATCAAGGGCGAGACCTCGGGGCACACGCAGGAACTGGTGGATCTTCGGGTGGATTGCGACCGCGATTGCCTGCTGGCCGTGGTGCGGCAGGAGGGCCCGGCGTGTCACACGAACCGGCGGTCCTGTTTCTATACCTCGGTCGTGGGCGACGAGACGGAGCTGATGGCGCCGATGGTCTGAGCCTCGGGGCGGGTCAAGCCGACCTTCGCGCGGATGTCGGCGGGCGTCAGGCCCTCGTCGCGGTAGGTGGCGATGGCGCGGGCGTCGTCCCGCTTGGCAAGGCGCTTGCCATGCGCGTCCCGGATAAGGTCGTGGTGGTGGTAGATCGGGGTTGGCAGACCAAGCAGCGCCTGAAGCAGGACGTGGATGTTCGTGGCCTGGAACAGGTCGGCACCGCGGACCACATGGGTGATGCCCTGTGCCGCGTCGTCTACCACGACGGCCAGATGATAGGCCGCGCCCATGTCCTTGCGCGAGAGCACCACGTCCCCGACATCGCGGATCATCGCGTCGCCGGTCAGGGTGATGGTTCCGGCGTGCTGGGGACCGGTTTCCGTAAACTGGCGCGGGGCTGCTGTGGCTTCGCAGGCTTTGGCCATGTCCAGCCGCAGGGTGGCGTGGTGCGGGCGCGGGCCGCTGGGAGTGGCGCGGCAGGTGCCGGGGTAGACCAGCCCGTCCGGGCCTTCGCGCAGGGTTTCCTGCGGGGCGGACAGCGCCTCGCGGATGTCGCGGCGGCTGCAGGTGCAGGGATAAAGCAGGCCCATATCCCACAGGCGGTCGAGCGCGGCGTCATACTCTGAAAGGCACTCGGATTCCCGCCGGCACGGGGTCGGCCAGTCCAAGCCCAGCCAGTGCAGATCGTCGTAAATCTGGGATTCCCATGCGGGACGGGATCGCGACTGGTCGAGGTCGTCGATCCGCAAAAGGAACGTTCCGCCCGCCGCCGTGGCCATGTCATGCGCCAGCATCGCAGAATAGGCATGGCCCAGATGAAGCGGGCCGGTCGGACTGGGGGCGAAACGTGTTTTCAAATTATATCAGGCGCTTGCAGGCCGTTCCTCAGTTTCTATAGCCATATTTGCGCGCCCGGCTTTCCTCGCCGCCCTGATAGATCAGGATCCACGCCAGAACGATGAACATCGGATGCGTCAACCCGCCGGAGAAAATGATCGCTGGAATCCAGATCAGGAAGGTGATGATCGCCACAAAGGGCCGTCCCGTCAGAAGGATGGACAGCGGCGGCAGGAACAGGGCAAGGACATAGTTCATGTGATGGCTCCCGTAGTGTGCCCGTGGCGGGCAGCGTTGCACTTCATATGGGCAACGCACAGCCCCTCCACAAGGTTCACGCCTGCGATGCCAGCCATTCCTGCCAGCAGGCCTTGGCCCTGTCCGTGTAGCCCTTGTAGCGATCCTTGCGCCCGCGACGTCCGCCTTTCAGCCCGTCGAGCGGGCGGAAGAGGCCGAAGTTCACGTTCATCGGCTGAAAGGTCTTGGCCTCGGCCCCGCCGCTGATGTGGTGCAGCAGCGCGCCATGGGCGGTGTCCTGCGGCACGGTGGGCAGGTCGCGACCAAGGATCTCGGCCGCCGCCAGACGCCCGGCGACCAGACCCATGGAGGCGCTTTCGACATAGCCCTCGACCCCGGTGACCTGACCGGCAAAGCGGATGTTGGGCCGGGATTTCAGGCGCATCTGGTCGTCCAGCAGCGTCGGCGAGTTGATGAAGGTGTTGCGGTGGATGCCGCCCAGGCGCGCGAAGCTGGCGTTTTCAAGTCCCGGAATCATCTTGAAAACAGACGCTTGCGCGCCGTACTTCATCTTCGTCTGGAAACCGACGATATTGTAGAGCGTCCCCAGCGCGTTGTCCCGACGCAGCTGGACCACGGCGTAGGCCTTCTGCTCGGGATTGTGCGGATTGGTCAGGCCGACGGGCTTCATGGGGCCGTGGCGCAGGGTTTCGCGCCCGCGCTCGGCCATGACCTCGATGGGCAGGCAGCCGTCGAAGTATTTCGCGGTCTCGCCCTCGTGGAACTCGGTCTTGTCGGCGGCCAGCAGGGCGTCGATGAAGGCCTCGTACTGGTCCTTGGTCATCGGGCAGTTGATGTAGGCCTTCTGCTCCTCCTCGGTCTCGCCCTTGTCGTAGCGCGACTGCAGCCAGGCGACGTCCATGTTGATGCTCTCGGCATAAACGATGGGGGCGATGGCATCGAAGAAGGCCAGACGGTCGGCGCCGGTCTCCGCCTGAATGGCCGCGCCAAGCGTCTCGGAGGTCAGCGGGCCGGTGGCCAAGATCCAGTGCCCGTCCGTGGGGAGTTCTGTGATTTCCTCGTGAGAAATCCGGATGTTGCCATGCGACGTTAAAGCATCGGTGATGCTTTCCGAGAACGGGTCGCGGTCCACCGCCAGCGCGCCCCCGGCAGGCAGCCGGTGCTTGTGCGCGGTCGAGATGATCAGCCCGCCGGCCTCACGCATTTCCCAATGCAAAAGGCCCACCGCGTTCTGCTCGTCATCATCCGAGCGGAAGGAGTTGGAGCAGACCATTTCTCCAAGGTTTCCAGTGCGATGCGCGAAGGTCTTCACCTTCGGGCGCATCTCGTGAAGCACCACCTGGATACCCATGTTCGCCGCCTGCCAGGCAGCTTCGGACCCGGCCATTCCGCCGCCGACGATATGAAGTTCGTGTGTCATGACGGCGATCTAATCCAAGCCGCGCGCCGTTCCAAGAGCGGAGTCGGGCCAAGAGCGGAGTCGGGGAAGATCCCCGACCTACGCCCAATCGGGCTTGCGCTTCTCGATGAAGGCGTTGATCCCCTCGTCGGTGTCACGCCACAGCATGTTCTCGACCATGACGTTCCCGGCAAAGGCATAGGCGTCCTCCAGCGACATGGTCATCTGGTCGTAGAAGGCCGACTTGCCGATCTTCACTGCGGCGGAGAGTTTCGCGGCCACGGTCTCGGCCAGATCACGGGTGCGGGTCTCCAGCGCCTCCGCCGGGACAGCGTGGTTGATCAACCCTTGCTCCAAGGCTTCGTCCGTCGATAGGAACTGCCCGGTGGTCAGCATCTCGAAGGCTTTCTTGCGGTGGATGTTGCGCGTCAGCGCCACCATGGGGGTCGAGCAGAACAGCCCGATGTTCACGCCGTTCACCCCGAACCGCGTCCCCTCGGCCGCCACCGCCATGTCGCAGGAGGCAACCATCTGGCACCCCGCCGCCGTGGCGATGCCATGCACCTGCGCGATCACCGGCTGCGGCAGGCGCGTCAGCCCCGTCATCACGCGGGCGCAGCGGGTGAAGAGGTCCTGGAAATAGGCCTTGCCGCCATCCGCATCGCCGCGCGCCGCCTGCATCTGCTTCAGGTCATGGCCCGCGCAGAACGCCTTGCCCTCGCCGGACAGGATCACCACCCGCGTCTCGCGGTCCTGCGACAGCGCGTCGATCTGCGCCTGCAGCGCGGCCAGCATCTCGTCCGACAGGGCGTTGAGGTTGCCCGGACTGTTCAGATGCAGGTGGGCGATGCCGCCCGTGTCGTGACGTTCCAGAATGGCCATCTTGTCCTCCCTTTTCGCAAGAGGTTAGCTGGCGCGGCACAGGGAGGAAAGCGCATGATCAAAATGAACGTCGAGGAAATGGCCGGATATCTCGAGGAGGTCTTTCCGCAGGTCGAGGGCATGTTCGGCATCGACCGGATCGACGACGAACTGATCGTGATGCGCCTGCACAATCACGACCGCCACCTGCGCCCCGGCGGCACCGTGAGCGGTCCGGCGATGTTCAGCCTGGCCGATGTGGCGGCCTATGTCGCCGTGCTGGCTCATGTCGGGCGCGAGGCGCTGGCGGTGACGACGCATTGCTCCATCGACTTCATGCGCAAGCCCGAGGCGGGCGTGGACCTGCTGGCGGAGGGGCGCGTGCTGAAGCTTGGCAAGGCGCTGGCGGTGATCGACGTGCTGCTGTTCAGCGAGGGCAATCGGCAAGCGGTCGCTCATGCCTCGCTGACCTATTCGATTCCACCGAAGCGGGTGGAACGGCAGGCCGGGTAAACGGGTTCTCTCTTCAGAACGATGCAAGAGAATGGAGAGAGACATGTCGATCAAGAAGACCCTGTATCGCACCCTGAAGACCGTCCTGCGCGACAAGGCTGGCCGCCGCTGGTCCTTTGGCCGCAAGACGCCGAAATCGCCGCTGGCACGGGCCAAGGCCCGTTTGTTGCGGGTCCGCGCCTGAGCTTGGCTCACGGCTGACGGAAAGACCGGCGCGTCCCTCGGGGCGCGCCATTTTCGTGTTTCGGCCTTGCGGTCTATCGAAAGGTCGGCGCGCGCTTTTGCATGTTGGCCATGACCGCCTCGATCTGGTTCGGCTGTCCGATGATCTCCGATTGCAGGACAGCCTCAAGGCGCAGGGCCTCCGCGCGGTGTGCTGTCCAAGTGTGGTTCAAGAGGCGTTTGTCGCGGCGGATGGCGTCGGGGTTCTTCTGCGCGATGCTTTCGGCCAGGGCGCGGGCGTCTTCGAGGGGCGTTTCGCTGAGGCGGGTGACGAGGCCCAGTTGCGCGGCCTCCATGGCGTCAACCACACGACCGGAGAACAGCAGCTCCTTCGCCTGGTCGATGCGCATCAGGCGGGGCAGGGTGGTGGTGATCCCCATGTCGGGGATGAGGCCCCATTTGATCTCCATCACCGACAGGCGGGTGTCCGGGGCGGCGATGCGGATGTCGGCGCCAAGCGCGATTTGTAGGCCCGCGCCGTAGGTGACACCCTGAAGTGCGGCGATCACGGGGACGTCCATTTCCTGCCAGATCGTGCAGGGTTTCTGGAAGAAATTGGCGGATTCCCCGTCAGGCAGGGCAAGAATGCGATCAATCAGGGACTTCGGATCAGGGTTCGCTGTGAACAGCGAGGTGTCGATGCCGGAACAGAAATTCGCGCCTTCACCGCGCAGGATCACGGCGCGGACGGATCTGTCGGATTTCAGGGTTTCCCCGATCTGGGCCAAGCCTTCAAAGACCGACAGGTCCACGGCATTGTGGCGTTCCGGGCGGTTGATGGCAACTTCGGCGATGGCGCCCGTGCGGCTCAGGGTCACGGTTTCGGACATGGCGGCCTCCCTTTTGCGGAAGCCTAAGGCGGGCATTTGCGGCACGAAAGATGTGACGTTGGGTATGATTGCGTCAGGTGGTCCCGGACAGGGCAAACCCTTGGGCAAAGTCCCACGGTCCGTCGTCGTAGTGCCACAGCAGCAGGTGGGTGATGGTGCCTTGCCATGGGGCAAAGCCGTCTTCGAGCTCGGCACGGGTTGCCAGCGCGGTCTCCTTGTCGACCTTGTTCTGGATCGTCACATGCGGCCGAAGGCCCTGCGCGTCCTGTCGGGTCAGGTGGTCGGACCACTGGGCTTGCAACCCCTTGTGGAGTGTCTTCAGGTTCGGCGCGTCGATGGCGTAGGCGGTCCCTGAGCCGAGCGGCATCAGGCCCGTGACGCTATAGGAAATGGGGGCGGTGTCTGCGGCGCCGGCTGAAAGGTGCGCGGCGATTTCGTCCGACAGGAAGCCGGGCAGGGCGTGAAACAGCGTCAGATGTGCCGGGATGTGGTTGCGATCCTTGGGGAAATGCCTTTGCCGCGCGGACTGGAAACGCGAAAAGCCCGGTGCGTCGAAGCCGCAGGTCAGGATCAGCGGCCGCATGTCGTTCATGCCGGGGTGTCCGGGATCAGCCCCTCGCCGCGACGCAACTCGCGGACGCGAATGTCCTGCGTGTCAAAGGCCCGCGCCAGGACCTCTACCGCGCGCCACGGCTGCGCCGCGCCGCACATGAATATGTCGAAGGCGCCGTAGCCGATTTCCGGCCAAGTGTGCAGCGAGATGTGGCTTTCGGCCAGCACCGCGACCCCGCTGACGCCGTGGGGCGTGAACTTGTGGGTGTGGATGTGCAGGAGCGTCGCCTCGCAGGCGTCGATGCAGTCGTGCAGCGCCTTGCGGATGCGGCCCTCGTCGTCCAGCCCGGTGCCGTTCACCACTTCGATGATAAGATGTGTGCCCGCGTAGACCACGCCGTCGCGACGGACAAAGTAGTCGTCACGCTCGGCATCAAGGACATCGGAGGCTTGGGCGGTGAGGGCGGAGGTCATGCCCTCAGTATCATCCACATACATACAGGTTACCAGATCGTTGCCGCGTGCCTGACGCCTAGAGGCGGAGTTGGCGGGGATCAAGGTGTTTCTGCGGTTGCGTGGGCGTGTATCATCGAGGTGTGACCCCGAACGGGAGCGGTGCCCGGGGTCACGCTGGCAGGCCCGTGATCGGGCGGGCGATCAATCCTGCCAGAAGGGAAGGCGGGCTTCACGCCGCGCCTCGTCGGGGGTCACGCCGATGTCGCGCAGCAAATGCGGTTCCAGATCGGCCAGATCGCGGCGAGTTCGGCGGTGGGTGTCCCATTTGGCAAACAGAACCGCGACGCGGAGCGCCATCACACTGATCGCCGGGAGCGGCGCGTGCGTGACGAGATAAGAGAGATCGTTGCGTGCGATAGCCTGTGCCATGGAAACATCCTTTCAATTGTATTGACACAATGTGCCGATATTTGGCATGTGTAGTGATACATTCGGAATTGTACCGGCGTCCACGGAAAGATTGTGATGGATACAATAAAGGCCCTTTATGACTCGCAGGCGAGCGCGCCGAAGTATCGCATGCTGGCCTCTGCGGTGCGGCAGGGCGTTGCGGAGGGGACGCTGCCCGCCGGGCACCAGCTGCCGCCGGTGCGTGAACTCGCCTGGCAGTTGAAAATCACGCCGGGCACGGTGGCGCGGTCCTACGCGATCCTGACCGAAGAAGGGCTGCTGCAAGGTGTCGTCGGACGCGGCACTTTTGTTGCGGATCGGTCCGTGGCGGATGACGACCACGTCAAGGTTCCCCTGGTGAAATACCTGCCGCAATCGACGGGAGTTACGAACCTCTATTACTCCCGGCCTCCGGACACGGGGCAGGTGGCGCTGATCCAGGATGCGCTGCGCCGGCTGGTCGAACTGGACCCGCAGTCGCTGCTGGAATACCCGGGGGCCGAACGCTTTCCCCAGACCCGGCGCGCCGCGCTGGACTGGTTGTCCGACACTGTTCTGGGACCCGTGGACGAATCCGACCTCGTGCTGTCACACGGCGGGCAGTCGGGCATCTCGCTGGTGTTGCAGTCCGTGCTTCGGGGGGCCACCCCCGTGGTTCTGGTCGAAGAATTGTCCTATCCGGGGTTCCGTCGCGCGGCCGAGATCCTGCGCGCCAAGGTTGTGACCGTTCCGATGGACGACGGGGGGATCATCCCGGAGGCGCTGGAGGAATTGGTACAAAAGCACGACGCCCAGATACTTTGTACCAGTGCCGAGGTGCACAATCCCACCACCATCCACACGGATCTGCCGCGCCGGGAGGCCATCGCAGAGATTGCCCGCCGTCACGGCCTGGCGATCATGGAGGACGATTGTTACCGGCTCGGGGCGTCGCGCGCTCCCAGCTACCGTGCTTTGCTGCCAGAACTTGGCTGGTACGTGACTTCATTGTCCAAGACGCTGGCGCCCTCGTTGCGCGTCGGGTTCGTCGTGGCACCGCAAGCCCAGGCGGCGACGTTGCGGCGCACGGCCGAGTACAGTTTCTTTGGGCTTGCCGCGCCGCTGGCTGCCATGACGCTCGACCTGCTCACGCGCAGCGAGACGCGCTATGCCGCTGACCGGCTGCGCCTTGTCACCGCGCGGTACGTGCGCGCGGCGGTGAACGCGCTTGGCGGCTACGACGTCAGTTATGACGAGGATGCGCCGTTTCTCTGGCTGCGGCTGCCGGAACGCTGGCGGGTCGGCGCCTTCGTGCAGGCAGCCGAGGCGGCGGGGATCACGCTGCGTGGGGCCGAACATTTCGTGCCGCGCGAGGGGATCGTGCCCCATGCGGTGCGAATCTCGGTGAATGCGCATATCCCTCTGGACGAATTCGAGGCGGCGATCGGCCAGATTCGCGCGCTTCTGGACGCACCACCCGCGGGGCTTGAGGTCTGAGGGCTCCGAAAATCGCGCATTTTCTTGGGGTAAAATGATACCGTAATTTCAAGCCTTTGAAATTGAATGGAAAATTCGAGTATGTGGCGCTTGACTGGCGCGTGGGCCTGTTTATAACCCGCCCATCGGATTTCGGGCCGGGGGGAACCTCGGCTCTTTTCTATCGAAACGGCCAAAGATACTGGACTGTACACATGAAAACCTTCTCTGCTACTCCGGCGGACATCGAGAAGAAGTGGATCGTGGTCGATGCCGAGGGCATCGTGCTGGGTCGCCTCGCTTCGATCATCGCCATGCGTCTGCGCGGCAAGCACAAGCCGTCCTTCACCCCCCACATGGACATGGGCGACAACGTAATCGTTGTGAACGCTGACAAGGTCCAGCTGACGGGCAAGAAGCGCCAGGAAAACTTCTACTGGCACACCGGCCACCCGGGCGGCATCAAGTCCCGCACCAAGGAGCAGATCCTCGAGGGCAAGTACCCCGAGCGCGTCGTGTTCCAGGCGGTCAAGCGCATGCTGCCGGGCAACCGTCTGTCCCGCCAGCAGCTGACCAACCTGCGCATCTACGCAGGCGCGGCGCACCCGCACGAGGCCCAGAACCCCGAGGTTCTGGACGTCGCTTCCAAGAACTCCAAGAACACCCGGGTGTAATCATGGCTGATCAGATCTCTTCGCTCGACGAACTCGCAAAGGCCGTGACCGACAACATCGGTGGCGTTCAGGCAGAAGCAGACGAACCGCGTGAGCCGGTCCGTGACGAACTGGGCCGCTCCTACGCCACCGGCAAGCGGAAGGACGCGGTTGCCCGCGTCTGGATCAAGCCGGGCTCCGGCAAGGTCGTGGTGAACGGCAAGGACCAGGACGTGTATTTCGCACGCCCCGTTCTGCAGCTGATCCTGCGCCAGCCGTTCCAGGTGGCCGGTGTCGAAGGCGAATTCGACGTCATGGCAACCGTCAAGGGCGGTGGCCTGACCGGTCAGGCAGGCGCGGTGAAGCACGGCATCTCCAAGGCCCTGCAGCTGTACAACCCGGAACTGCGCGCAGCCCTGAAGGCCGCCGGCTTCCTGACCCGCGACTCGCGCGTCGTGGAACGTAAGAAGTTCGGTAAGCGTAAGGCACGCCGTTCCTTCCAGTTCTCCAAGCGCTGATTTCTTCGCTCTTGGTATGCTTTTCGCACCGGCCCCTTTGGGCCGGTGTTTGTTTCTGAGGCAGGGGTTCTTGCGCATGTCTGCGGTCGGCTCGTCCCAACGTCTGATCGTGTTCGCCGTGGTCGCGTCCAGGCGCGATACCGGCAGCACCGTAATGCGCAGCGATCAGTTGGGCCAGCTTCTGTCAAACTTCGGATCGGGCCGGTATCGGCATGAAATCCGCGAGATGCCCGGTCGAAGGGCCGGGACGCTGCGCCAGATCCTCTGGGCGCTGGGGTTGCCGCGCGATTGCCTCGTCATCTTGACCAAGGCCGCGTCCAAGGAGATCCGGCCGCGTGCCGCGCAAGCTTTGCGGCACCGGGTGCGCGCCGTGGCCATCGACCATGTCGATCAGCCCATGGACCGCCTGACTCGTGTCCTGGGCGATTTCCACATCGCGTGTTCGCATGCGCAACTGGCGGCCTTCCGGGATCACCCAGTGTTGCGCGACGGGGCGCGTCTGGTGCTGCATCACGCCGACCTGCGGCTGGATGCGTTGCCGTCCTGCCAGATGGATCGCTTCGCGGCGCTGTATCTTGGCGAACCCGACAACACCGATATTCCCGGCCCGATGCTGGAGGACATCACCTGTCTTCCGGTGCGCACGGCGCAGGACTTCCAGACCGTCCTGCCGCGCCTGCCGGAGTTCAACGCGCATGTCAGCCTGCGCCGCCACCAGCCGGGCCACGAGACCGCGATCAAACCCTTCGTCAAAGGCCTGACAGCTGCCAAGCTGGGCGCGGTCATCATGACGGGGCAGGGCGACCCGGATGCCGAACATTTCCTTGGGGCGGATTATCCATTCTTCGTGGGGCCGTCGTCGGCCGAAGAGGTATTCCGCCGGATGCGCGCCGGTTTCGGCGGCCCGGACTGGGCCTTGGCGCGGGATCGTATGGCCGCCATGCGCGCGGCAACCCATGAGACCGTCATCGCCCGCCAACTCGAGGCACTTGGCGACGAAGCCTTTGATCTGTCGGGCAAAGGCTGAGGGCGGGGCGATGAAGATTGCCTATATCGCAAATGCGCTGCTGCCCTCCGAGACGGCGAATTCGGTGCATGTGGCCCGCATGGTCGCGGCGCTCGCGCGGCAATCCGTGGATGTTAAGCTTTTTGCCAGGACGACCGGGCAAGGCGACCTGTCCGAGATCGCGGCGTTCTACGGTCTCCGCAGCACCTTTCCGGCGCGGCTGTTCCGGCAGGATGGCGCGTGGGACAAGCGCAGCTGGCGCTGGCGGTCGGTCTTTCAGGCATGGCGCGAAGGGCGGATCGTCATGACCCGCGATCTGCGCGTGGCGGCCATGGCGTCGCGCATCCTGCCAACTTTCATGGAACTGCACCACCCGCCCACAGGGGCGCGCGGGCATCAACGTCTGGCCCGCGTCATTGCGCAGGGCGGGACGCTCATCACCATTACCTCGGCGCTGGCGGATTTCGTGGCACGGGAATGGCAGGTATCGCGTGACGCGATTCATGTCCTGCAGGACGGCGCGGACCCGGTCGACACTCTGCCGACCCCGGCAGAGCTGCATCGGGGGCGGGTGCTCTGCGGTTATGCCGGATCGCTGTTACAGGGCAAGGGGGCGGAACGGGTCGGTCAACTGGCCGCGCTGTGTCCCGATGTGGATTTCGTCGTGGTCGGCGGACCAGAGGAGCGGCGTCTGGAACTGACGTCGCAGTACCCGCAGCAAAACCTGCGCTGGTTGCCGCGCGTGGCCCCCGCCGAGATACCGGGCATCATTGCGGCCTTTGACGTGGCGCTACTGCCGAACGCGGCAAAGGTCGCCACCCATGGCAATGCGGCGCTGGACATCGGTCAGTGGACCTCGCCGCTGAAAGCCTTTGAATACATGGCCTTGGAGCGTGCCATTGTCGTGTCCGACCTGCCGAACCTGCGCGAGGTGTTCCATGCGGACAACGCCGTGCTGTGCCCGGTCGACGATATCGCCGCATGGCAGGCCGCCATTCTGCGGCTCGCGCAGGATCCGGAGCTGAGGGCGCGGTTGGGGCAGGCGGCGCGTCACGATCTGGAGACGCTATACAGCTGGGATTGCCGCGCCGCGCAAATGGTGCGCCTGTTCGCTGCCCGAGGGCCTCAGTGATCGGCGGGCAAAAGCCCCAGGCCCCGCAGGTAAATCCCGATCCCGGTTTCCAGCAGATCCTCTGGCGGAAAGGGGCTTTGTGTTCCGGGAGAGTTCCGCGCGAACAGCTCCACGACGCCGTGCGACATGGCCCAGATATGGGCCGAGAACATCGCGGCAGGCGGGCGTTTGTCCGCCGGGATATGCTGTGACAGCAGTGTCGCGGCCTTCTCGAACACGCCGCGCGCGCGGGCCGAGGCCTGCGCCAGCTCGGGCGAGTGGTTCACCGATATGCCGCTTTCGAACATCGAAATGTAATGGCCGGGATACTTGCGTGCGAAGGCCAGGTAGGCCCGACCACAGGCCTCGAACGACGCCAGGGCCGAGGGTTGCCCCTTGTCGTAGGCGTACTGCATGACGTCACCGAAAATCTCGTAGCCCTGACGCGCGGCCTCGGCGATCAGGTCCTCGCGGCCCGCGAAATGCCGGTAGACCGCCGCCGGGGTGACGCCCGCCGTCTTGGCGGCCTCGGACAGGGTGAAGCCGGTTGGCCCCTTGGCTTCGATCAACTGCAAGGCCGCCTCGATCAGGGCCTGCCGCAGGTTGCCGTGGTGATAGCCGCGTTTCGACATGTGTGCCTCCTTCCAGAGACTTAATCCCTGAGGGAGGTCTTCGAAAGGGGGCAGCCCCTCCGGATTTCGGGCATGTGGCCTCAGGCGCTCCAGATTTCCGGTCCGCCGGTAATGGCGGGATCGGGGGCACCGACCACGTCGCGGTCCTTTCTGGGGTAGTCCAGATGGTTCAACACATGGCGGATGGCAGACAGGCGGGCGCGTTTCTTGTCGTCGGAACGGACCACGGTCCAGGGCGCGGCGGCGGTGTGGCTGCGACTGAAGGTTTCCTGGATCGCGGCGGAATAGTCGTCCCACTTCTTCAGCCCCTCCACGTCGATCCAGCTGAGTTTCCACTGTTTCAGGGGATCGTTCTCGCGGGCGAGGAAGCGGCGCAACTGTTCGGCCTGACCCACGTTCAGCCAGAACTTGAACAGGTGAATGCCCTCATCCACCAGCATCTTTTCAAAGTCCGGGACCTGCGCAAAGAAATGTTCGCGTTGTTCGTTGGTACAAAAGCCAAAGACCTTCTCGACCACGCCGCGATTGTACCACGAGCGGTCAAAGAACACGATCTCCCCGGCGGCGGGCAGGTGGTCGATGTAGCGCTGAAAGTACCACTGCGTCGCTTCGCGATCGGTGGGTTTGGGCAGGGCGACCACATTGGCACCGCGCGGGTTCAGGTTCATGCGAAAGCGCGCGATGGTGCCGCCCTTGCCGGCGGCGTCACGGCCTTCAAAGACCATGGCGATGCGCTGGCCGGTCTCCTTGGCCCAGGCCTGCATCTTCACCAACTCGATTTGCAGCGCCTCCATGTCCTTCTCGTATGCCTTGCCCGACATTTCCTCGCGGTAAGGGAAGTCCGGCGACAGGATATCGTCCTTGCCAGCCTCCGCGATTGCCTTTCGGATGTCCTTTGGCGCATCGTTTTCGGCAAATTGTGTAATGGCGCCGTCAAAAGGCAGGTCTTGGGGCATGATTTCGGTCCTCGTGGTTGCGCCGACTATGGCGTCAGTGCGAGGTCTTGGCAAACAGGGGATTTCGCGCACGGAATGGGAACTTTCCCGCCGGATCAACCGTTTCGCACCCAAGGACGGTGCGGATCGGGGGATGGACGTGCTGTCGCAGGACACTTGGGAAAGGCTGCTCATGACATTCATCACTGCGAAACCGCTTCTTGCTCTGGCGGCCTTAAGCGTCTTGGCGGCCTGTAGCGCAGGCCCGCTGCCGCCGGTGTCCGAGACCGCTGCCGGGACCGATCCGCAGGCCACCACGGTCCGCAACGAAAATGGCTACCTCGAAGAAGTCATCCACCTGCCGCCCGAACCGGCCCGCACCCAGCCGCTGCGCGCAACGACGCGCGAGATGTATACCTCGACGCAGGACCATGGGTTCGACGTTCCGGCTGTGCCGGAGAAATACCTGAGCGAGGCCAAGAAACGGCAGTTGGTCAACTACTACGCCCCGTATCCGGCTGGCACGATCATCGTCGATCCGGGCGCGACCAAGCTCTACCACCTGCAGGGCGACGATACGGCGATGGCCTATACCGTGGCCGTCGGGGCCGAGGGACGGGCCTTTGCCGGTGAGGCGACAATCGCCTACCAGCGCGACTGGCCGACCTGGACGCCGACGCAGAACATGATCCGCCGCGAACCGGAGGTCTACAAACAGTTCGCCGGGGGCATGCCGGGGGGGCTGGATAACCCACTGGGCGCGCGGGCGCTGTACCTGTACCGCAACGGCAAGGACACGCTGTACCGCATCCACGGCACACGCTCGCCCGCGTCGATCGGGCATGCGGTGTCCTCGGGCTGTATCCGGTTGTTCAATCAGGACGTGATCCACCTTGCCTCGCAGGTCGACAATGGCACGCGGGTGATCGTCCTGTCGGAAAGCGAGACGGGCAAGTACACCGCCGCGCCGTCGGATGTGGCGGAACTGGCGCGCGATGCCCTCGACGCAGGCTAAGCCCGCGACCGTTCAAACGCGCGGGTGATTGCGTCAACCACGGCGCCCTCGGACACATGGTGCGGCATGTGTCCGATGCCGTCCAGCACGGTCAGATGCGCGTGGGGCAGGCGGTCTGCCATCGGTTCCGAATGGATCGACAGCCCGACGGTGTCATCGGCGGTGCCATGCACCATCTCGATGGGCATGTCCATGCGGTCATAGAGCGGCTCCATGGCCGCGATCTGATCCAGCAGGCCCGCACGGTGCAAGGCATTGGCGCGCAAGGCCACGCGCCGGATGGTCAGGGCCGCGCCGATGTGTTCGGCATATCCCTCCGGCATCTCCTGCGGCGCAAAGACCGAGGCCGTCGCGCGGCGCACGAAGCCATTGCTGACCCATGCCGCCTCGAACGGGATTGTCAGCGGCCCCAGAACCGGGTGCGAGTTCACGCGGTACAACCGCGACATGCCGCCGTCCCACGGGTGCGAGGGGCTGGCCGTCAGAACCAGGGCCGACAACGTTTCGGGGAATTCCACCGCCCAGGCCAGCGCGACGGAGCCGCCGTAGGACTGGCCCATGACCACGGGTCGGTCCAGCCCTAGGGCTCGGGCCGCGGCGGACAGAAGCGCCGCCTGTTCGGCCAGCGTCTCGCCACCGTCATGCAGGGGCGGCGTGTAGCCCATGCCGGGCCGGTCGAACGCCGTGACGCGATAGGTCTCGGCCAGCCGGTCCAACAGCGAGAACGTCATGTCCCGCAGGTTGCCCGACATGCCATGGATCAGCACCGCATCCGGGCCCTGACCACGCTGCACGTAGTGCACCGGGTGTCCGTTCACCTCGACGAACTGGCCTTCGGGCGGAAAGTCCGCCTCGGCCTGCCGTTCGCGCGCGGCGGCCCGCAGATGGCTGCCGCCCCAGCCAAGGCCCAGAAGCAGAAGCGCGCCAAGCCCCCACATCTCAGGCCCCAATGTCTGCCATGTCGAACGGGGTCGTCTGGTAGATCTGGTTCACCCAGTTGCCGTAAAGCAGATGCGCATGGCTGCGCCAACGGTTCTGCGGCTGCTTCGACGGATCGTCATCGGGGTAGTAATTCGCAGGCACGTTGATCGGCTTTCCGGCGGCGACGTCACGGTCGTATTCTTCCTTCAGCGTCCCCGAGTCGTACTCGAAATGGTTGAACACATAGAGCGCCCGGTGATCCGGGTCCTCGACCAGGCATGGGCCGGTATGGTCGGAATCGATCAGGATCGGCAGGCCCGCGGCCTGTATTTCGTCACGGTGCATTTCCGTCCAGCGCGACACCGGGATCACCATGTCGTCCGAGAATCCGCGCAGGTAGGGCGAGGCGGGCGCGAGGTTGCGATGCCGGACCGCGCCGAACTGCTTGTGGTCCAGCAGGTGCTTTTTCACCCCGTGGAAATGGTAGATCATCGCCATGCCGCCCCAGCAGACGCCAAAGGTCGAATGCACATGCGTCTGCGTCCAGTCGAAAACCCGCTGGAGCTCCTCCCAATAGGTCACTTCCTCGAAGGGCAGATGCTCGATCGGGGCGCCGGTGATGATGAGGCCGTCCAGCTTCTCGCCCGAGGCCTCGACCTCGGAGAAGGGGCGATAGAAGGCCTCCATATGCTCGGCGGCGGTGTTCTTGGTCTGGTGCTCGCTCATGCGGATCAGTTGAAAGTCGATCTGCAAGGGCGTCGCGCCGATCAGCCGGGCGAACTGGTTCTCGGTCTGGATCTTCTTGGGCATCAGGTTCAGCAGGCCGATGCGCAGGGGCCGGATGTCCTGCCGCGCTGCCTGTTCATCCGACATGACCATGACACCCTCGCGCGTAAGCACGTCGAAGGCGGGCAGGTCGGAAGGCAGGCGGATGGGCATGTGACTGATCCTGAGGTTGAATGTGCCGCTGACAGATAGGCCAACGGCGCGGGCGGAACAAGGCTTGCGGCGACTCGTGGGCTGTGGCCTGATCTGTGACAGGTATTTATTGCGGGGGATTGAAGATGAAGGCATTTGCAGCGCTGGTTCTGGCGATGATGGCGGCGGCAGGGGCGGCTCAGGCGCAGACGAATTCCTGCATGGGCAACTGCATGATAAGCGACGGTCCGGCGGACAATCCGAACTTCCATGCCTGCCTGCGCCGGATCTGCAATCCAGACCACGTCCAGCCCTCTGAACACATCCCGACATGGAACGCCGGCGCGATCCAGGAGGGCACGATCATCTGGGCCGGGATCGACACGCAGAACGGCCAGCACGGGCTGTATTACTTTTGCCAGGACGGCGGGATTTCCGACCTGATGATCCCCGGCGTGCCCCCCGGCGTGCAGCGGCTGGCGTTGACGGTGGACGGCCAGACTTTTGAAAAATCGTTCAATTCCATTGCCAACGGGCTGACCGCGCCCATCGTCCCCGAAGATCCGCTGATGCGCGCCATGCGCGGCGGCAAGGGTGTGGTGATCGAAAGCCTCTCGGGCGGGAACCTGATGTTCGCCTTCCCGCTGATCGGCGCCGAGGACGCGCTCGAAGGCGCCATGGTCGGCTGCGGCTTCATGCAGGACGACGAACGCCCGCTGGGGGCGGGGGAACGGCAGGACTGAAACTCAAAGCCTGTGTTTGCAATAAAAACCCGCTGCGACAGGCAGGCCCGCAAGCATTACAGCGACGAGAAATTCCGTCAGACTGGACTTGAGCGTGACAAACGGAAGAACGCGTTTAAGCACGGCGACCATGCCGGGCCGAGCACCGTAGATGAGGGACATGCCTCAGGTGTTAGCCTTGCGGCAGAGCCGCCGCTATCACCTGATCGAAATCCTCGGCGGTGCGCACCGTGGCCATCTGCGAGGCATCCACCGTGACGCCCCACTTGTCGGCCATGGCCTCGTAGATCGGCTGGCGGTGGGCCAGTGCCTGCGCGTAGGTCCAGCGGATGAAGGCATCGGGATCGACCTGCGCCTCGGTCTGGCCGGTCTCGGACAGGTAGCGCGCCCATGCGTCAGCGAGGAAATCCGGGCGGTAGGCCATCGGCTTTGGTGCGCGGTCAAAGCGGCGGATCAGCTCTGCCGTATGCTCTTCGGAGCCGCGGATCCAGACCATCAAGGCGACCTTGGACAGGGCCGTCAGGATCGGATCCTCAGGGTTCGCGGGATCGACCCATTCGCAGATCGACCCGCCGGTGTCGCAGATGAAATGCGGGTAGCCATACAGCGCCTCGGCGCGGTCGATGAAATACTCGGTGTCCAGCAGCGCCGCGCGTTCGGCCCGGTCGAACTGGGCCTGTCGCCGGACGTATTCCTCCATCGCCATGCCGCCCTTGGCCGGATTGCCCGGTTTGCCGAGGTAGGTCGATACGGGCGTGAGGTTGTCAAAGCTGAGGTTCGAGCCGATGTAGATCGAATCCGACATCAGCAATTCGCGCAGGAACGGGTTCTTCATCGCCTCGCGCTTGGCATTGTCAGCAATGTATTCCCCCATGTACCTCGTGCCGATGCGGTAATCGATCGAGTAGTGAAACCAGGCCCCGGACTCTCGCAGCAGGTTCGAAACGTGGGTCTTTCCGAGGCCGGACATGGCAAACACGACGACGCGTTTCTTCGGAGCGTTGAGCCAGTCGTTGGCGGTGGGGTACAGCATGTCGGTCCTCGGGGTGCCTGTGTTGCCAGAGGTTTAGGAGCGCGAAAGCGCCGCGTCAAATGCCCCTTTGCGCGCGGTATACGAAAAAGGGCCACCCGAAGGCGGCCCCATTCATTGTGATCCGATCCGGCGATCAGAACTTCATGTCGATCTTCAGGCCGACGCCGATGGCGTGGTTGTCGCTGAACTGCGCCTGCGCGGTGTTGCCGATGGCCGCCTTGGCGTCACCCAGCCAGGAATAGTTCACACCGCCCGAGATGTTCAGCGGGCCGTCGGTCCAGCGACCGCCCAGCGACAGGCCGACCAGACCGTTGGTCGGGCCCAGCGGCGACACGAGGTCATCGCCCTCGGGCTCGTAGCTGATGGTGGTCGACAGCGCGAGCTTGTCCGAGAACTGCCGCGCGATGCCCAGCGTGTAACGGTTGGTGTCGTCGAGGTTCACGAGGTCGCTGCCCAGACGTGTCGGCACCAGGTCGACCGCCGAGTATTCCGTCCAGCGCCAGGATGCCGTCAGCAGGGTGCCCGCTGCGATGCCGGTCTGTGCCTCGAGGTTGAAGCTTTGCGGCGTCACGAATTCGACGGTGCCGTTTGTGGTGGTGCCCAGCAGGGTCTCTACGGTGTCGGCCTTGTGCGTGGTCTCGAAATGGTAGGTGCCGGCGATGCGCAGGGCAATGTCCGGGATCTCGTAGGCGGCGCCGATCAGGTAATGCGGCTGCGTCGTATGGGACATACGGAAGCTGTAGCCGTTGGTCGCCACGAACCCGGCCTGCGCGGCGGTGACGCTGGACGCCATGGCGCTGGCTGCGGCGATGCCGCCAACCGCGGCGATGGTCGGCGAGGTGAAGTTGCCCGCCTTCAGGTCAGCCAGAGCCGCGCCCAGTGCGGTGGCGCTGACGCCTGCGACCTTGGCCACGCCCGCGACGGTGATCGCGTCCCGGTAGCCGGTGCCGTTCAGGGTGACGGTGGAATCGAGCCGCTCTGCCGAGACGCCGCCGAAGATGCTGAAGCGGTCGGAGATCTTGTAGCGCGCCACAGCCGTCAGCGAGATGCTGTTGAAGTCGGCGCTGGTGCCGCCCAGCTTGGTCGTCAGCGGGCTGGAATTGTAGTTGATGTCGGCGCCGTAGGGCTGTTCGCCGATCAGGGCAAAGCTCGCCTTGTCGTTGATCTCGACCGTATGCGCGATGGAGGCCTGACCATAGGTCTCGCCCACGTCGGAGTAGCTGCCGCCGGTGCCGATGTCCTTGCCCGACAGCTGCGGGTTGACGATGCCGTAGGACAGCGTGGTGGTGCCACCCGGTGCGAAGATGGCGGAAACGCTCTGGCCGGAACGGTCGAGACCGGCGGCAAAGGCTGTGGTGGTGCTGAGGGCCAGCAGCGCGGCCCCGCTCGTGAGTGTTTTCATGATATGTCCCTCGTCCCGGAATTCGGGAAGTCTCCGGGGATCAGCCTAGGGGTGAAGGCCGTTAACGATCAATTAATGACGGTGCGTCACGGGGCCGTGAGCGGGAGGGGAGTCACGTTTTTGTAACAGTCCGAACGGATAGGAGGCCGTTCAGGCGCGTGCCGCGCGGGTTTCATACCGGATGTTGAGGTAATTGGCGGCAAAGATGATGACCGCGCCCAGCAGCACGTAGGGGTCCAGCGGCTCGTTGTAGAGCAGCACGCCGACCAGCGCGATCACCGGCAGCCGGGCAAAGTCGATCGGCATGACGACCGTCGCCGGGGCAAGGCTCAGCGCCGTGGTCAGGCAGAAATGCGCGACAAGACCGGCGCAGGCGATCAGGGCCACCCAAGGCCAGCTGCTTGTGGCCGGCATTGCGATGTCACCGTCGAAGCCGGCGCAGATCAGGCCAAAGGTGGCCTGCATCACGGTCAGCCAGAACAGGATGCAGGTGATGGTTTCGGTGCGCGTCAGCAGGCGCGTGAACACGGCTGACCCGGCAAACCCGATGGCCGCGAGCGCCGCCGTCAGCTGCCCGAATTCCAGCGTCTCGGGGTTGGGGCGCGTGACGATGAGAATCCCCACGAAGCCCGCCAGCGCCGCGGCGATCCGGTTCTTCGTCAGGCGTTCGCCCAGGATCAAGGGGCTCATCAGCATGACCCAGAAGGGCAGGGTGAATTCCAGCGCAAAGACCTGCGCGAGGGGAATCACCGTGATCGAGTAGAACCACAGGTTCTGTCCCGAGAAATGGAACAGGTTGCGGACAAAGTGCAGATGCAGGGACCGCGTCGTCACTTGCCCGCGTGTCCCCGCCGCGGAGGACACCACAAGCACGATGACGATCCCGATCAGCGAGCGGTAGAGCATGATCTCGAAAGTATCTAGGTCAAGGCTGACCGCCCGCCCGGCAATTGCCATCAGCGTAAAGGAGGCGATGGCCCCCGTCATCCAGAGGCAGCCGCGCAGGGTATCGTTCATGGAAAGGTCCGTCCGTTCGCTCGGCGCTTATCTGGGCAGACGGGCGGAGAAATGTCCATAACGCAGGCATGGGTAAAGGGATGGCTTTCGTGTCAGCCCGCCTTGCGCAGGGGCCGCACCTCCTCTGCGCCGGTTTCGATCAGGGCGTCGAGATCCCACAGGTCCTGCGCGCTGCGCTGCAAGTCGGCGGGCTGGATGATGGCAAGGCGGATGTCCGCCGCCGAGATGGCCAGCGACAGCGCATTGGGCGCGCCGATGTACAAAGGGCGCCAGGTCGGGGCAAAGCTGGTCTTGAACCGCGTGAGGCCGGAGCAATCGGCGATCCGTCCGGGCAGCGAAGGATGCGGCAGGGCGGCAAGGTTGACCTCGTGCAGGCCCACGACGCGCGCATGGTCGATCACGGTCTGGATGAGGCCGTGCATGGCGCCCTGTGGGAGCCCGTCGAGATGCCGCATCACGTCCAGCGACAGGACGCCGGGTGCGGCAAGCCAACTGGTGTAGGCCACCAGTTCGC
The DNA here is from genome assembly GCF_049800975.1 of Sagittula sp. S175. NCBI lineage: Bacteria > Pseudomonadati > Pseudomonadota > Alphaproteobacteria > Rhodobacterales > Roseobacteraceae > Sagittula > Sagittula sp. S175. The sequence goes on along the minus strand of NZ_JBNAGB010000001.1, from coordinate 186,928 downwards.
CGTCCAGCCATGCGCCGAACAGCGGTTTGTCCCGCAGATACAGGGGGCAGAACCGCCCCATGGTCAGGCCACGCTCGGCACCATGGGTGTCTTCCCAGGCGGTGTGAATCTCGGTCAGGCGCTCCCAGTCGGGATCGGTGAGCGGCCCGAAGGTCAGCCCGGCACCCTCGGCCTTGCGCAGGAAGCGGCGCAGCTGCCGATGTTCGGGCCCGTTCAGATCGTGGCGGCGGGGGTCGATCACCGCCTCGACGGCGAAAGGGGCTACGTGCCAGCCCTCGCGCCGGGCCAGCGCGGCATCCCGGCCGGTAAGCTTGTAGAGGCAGGGCAGCCGATTCTCTGCGCGTGCGGCGCGGCGCAGTTCCGGAAGAAGGGCGGGCAGCGGCCCTTCGGTCGTGCCAAGGAACAGCGTCAGGCTTTGTGGCGTGCGCAGGGCAACGCCCTCGCTGGACAGGGTCGCCAGCGCGCAATGATCGTTTTGCGCGGCAATCCCCAGCTCGGCCCGGTGCCCGGACAGGCTGGCCGTCAGGGGGGGCAACTGGCGGTGGACATGTGGCGGGGTAAGCAGCGCATAGGTCGCGCCGGCCACGCAGGGGATGGCGTAGTACACCATGCGGAAGGCAATCAGCGCGGCGGCCAGTTCAGGCGAGGCAGTGCCCGGCAACAAGGTGATGAGCGCCACCTCGAATGGGCCGACGCCGCCCGGCGTGCCCCCGGCCATCCCGGCCCCAAGCGCCAGCGTGAAGGCGGCGATCAGCATCGGCAGCGAGGGCGCGATGTCCGGCGGCAGCAGAAGGTCCAGCGCCAGCCCGGCAAAGGTGACATCCACGGCGGCCAGCGCGGTCAGCGTCAGGAAGGCCGACACCGAGGGCAGGTCGACCTTGCGCCCGGCGATGGACAGCTGCGGCCTGCGCATCAGCACAGCCGTGACCGCGACCAGGGCCGCGGGCACCAGCATCAGCGACAGCCAGCCCATACCGGCGAGGGTCGGCATGGCAAAGCTCACCACAATCAGGCCCCAGGCGGCAAAGAAGCACAGGGTCACGAACCCGGTGATGCGCAGAACCATGCCGTGCCCGAGGTCCGGCATGACCCGCCAGCGCAGCGCGGCACCCACCGCCGGACCAAAGCCGGTTGTCTGTCCCACGGCAATGGCCGCCGCGCCGGTGTTGCGGGCCAGTCGGGACGGACGCCCCGTGCGGAAATGCCGGTGCGCGACCACATCGTATTGCGCCACCGCCCAGAAACTGACAGCCGTCGCCAGCGCGGCCATACCCCAGCGCCATGGCGCGATCCCGGTAAAGGCGTCATGCACCGCCGGCCAGTCCAGCATCTGTGCCTTCTGCCAGAGCAATGCCAGCAACACGGCCCCAAACGCCAGAGGAATGTAACGACGCGCGGCGCCGGACATGCGCAACAGGAAATGATTCAAAGACCCGCTCCATTCACCCCAGGACAAGATTTAACAGACACCTAGACGGCAGGTGTTAATGGGACATTTGGAGTTGTTAAAAGTTTAGCGGAACCGGCGGCGGGCGTTAATCATTCGCCGCCATCGTATGCCGATGGATATAAAAACTAAGGGGCGCGCCCATGACAAGCACGCCCCGTAAGTTCCGCGCAACGGACCGGTCAGGTCAGTTGGCTTCCTTCATGATCTGGTCCTTGGCGACCGCAACCAGCGACGCGCGCTTGGCCTCGATCTCTTCCTTGGTGGCCTTGTCGCCGAGGTCGGCGGCCACCTTGCGGATCACGTCGTCATGACCGGCTTCCTCGAAATCGGCCTTCACCACTTCGATCGCATAGGCATTGGCGTCGTCGCCGGTCTTGCCCAGCAGCTCGGCGGCCCAGAGGCCGAGCAGCTTGTTGGTGCGTGCTTCGGCCCGGAACTGCATCTCCTGGTCGTGGGCGTACTTGTTCTCGAACGCGTTCTCGCGGTCGTCGAAGGTGGTCATCTGTCTCGCTCCCTCGGAGAAATATGGTCGGGAACGGGTATGCCTGCCCGCGCGCGGGCGCGCAAGGCCGTGTTGCACCCTGCGGCAAGGGATTCCCGCCACCCCGCAGACAGAAATTCGCGAAATTGCACCACTGCTGCCCTGTTATCGTCAGGATTGTTTTCCATGCGGACCCCATTGTGTACCGGAGCCTTTGCCATGCCGTCCCTGTCCAATCTGCGCAGTCGCCACGCCGTCGGCGTGCCGGAGGCGCGGGCGATGCTCACCATGCCGCTGCTGGCCGTGGCGGCGGACGGGCGGATCGACGGGGCATTGCTGAGCCATGTCCTGAGCCTGTGTGGCGAAAACCCGATCCTGCGGCGCCTTGGCACGCCCGTGGTGGCGCAGCTGGGCAAGGCCATCATGGAAGACATGGTCGAGCGCGGCGCTCAGGTGCTGTTCTTCGAGGCGGTGGAGACGCTACCTCGGTCGTTGCGCGAGACGGCGCTGTGCTTTGCCATCCGCCTCTGCTGCGATGACGGTCACCTCGACCCCGAGGAACACGACGCACTGTCCGCCATGGCCGAGATCATGGACATCGATGCGGCACGGTTTTGCATCCTGGCCGATGTCATGATGACCCTGCAACGCGGGGATGCCGACTGAACCGGGCCGCATGCCGTGGCGGCACTTGCGGCGCGCCGGGTTTGCACGTAGAAGGGCCTCAACACCGCGCTGCCACAGCGCGGTTTTCCCGTTTGGAAAGGGCCCCCATGGCACGGCGCAAGAAAATTTACGAAGGCAAGGCAAAGATCCTGTACGAAGGCCCCGAGCCGGGCACGATCGTCCAGTATTTCAAGGATGACGCCACCGCCTTCAACGCGCAGAAGAAGGACGTGATCGAGGGCAAGGGCGTGCTGAACAACCGCCTGTCCGAGTTCTTCATGACCGGCCTGAACAACATCGGCGTGCCGACGCATTTCATCAAGCGTCTGAACATGCGCGAACAGCTGGTCCGCGCGGTCGAGATCGTGCCGCTGGAAATCATCGTGCGCAACTTTGCCGCCGGTTCGATGTCCAAGCGTCTGGGGATCGAGGAAGGCACCCCGCTGCCGCGTCCGATCGTGGAATACTGCTACAAGGACGACAAGCTGGGCGATCCGCTGGTCACCGAAGAGCATATCGCCGCCTTCGGCTGGGCCTCGCAGCAGGACATGGATGACATCGTCGCGCTGGCGCTGCGGGTGAACGACTACCTCGCGGGCCTGATGTACGGCGTCGGCATCAAGCTGATCGACTTCAAGATCGAGATCGGTCGCGTCTACGAGGGCGACTACCAGCGCCTGATCGTGGCCGACGAGATCTCGCCGGATTCGTGCCGCCTGTGGGATATCGAGACCGGTCAGAAGCTGGACAAGGACGTGTTCCGCCAGGATCTTGGCAACCTCGCCGATGCCTATACCGAGGTGGCGCGGCGTCTGGGCGTCATGCCCAAGAACGCGACCCACGCGCCGAAGCCCAAGCTGATCAACTGATCGCGGGCGGGGAGGGGGCGCTGCCCCCGTCTCCTGCGGAGACTCCCCCGAGGGTATTTGTAAAACCAAAGAAGCAGGGCCGGTGCGAAAGCATCGGCCTTTTGCGTGGTGGAAATCCGGGCTTTGCGAGGGGCGCGCGGGGGCGTTAGCCTGAGGGCATTCGAGCCGGAAGGATATGTCATGCGTCGTTGGTTCATGCATCTTGGAGCATTGGTTTTGGCCGGCGGCGCTGCGGCGCAGTCTCCGTTGGCGGAATTTGACCCGGCGGATTTTGGCAAGGTGGTGATCCAACCCCGGCAAAGCACGTCGGGCGCGGGCGGGATCGCCTTTGAGCAGGCCTTTGGCAACTACCAGAACGAGCCGGTCATTGCCTATGGCGAAGGCAGTCAGGCGGTGCGGCTTGGTCGGCCCGTGGGGCGGCTGGACATGTTGTTCGAGGATGGATCGACCGGTTTTTGCACCGCCTTCATCGTGGATGACACACATCTGCTGACCAACTACCACTGCATCCCGGGCCTGCCACGCGACGGCGTGCAGCCGCAGGTCAAGGCCGCGCAATTTGTCGCGGGTTACATTCGTCCTGGCCATGGTGAAGGGGTCGACCGTTATACTGTTGCGCCCAACGCGGTGGAGGCCGACCGGGCGCTGGATTACGCCGTGTTGGAGGTCTTTGGCGATCCCTCGCAAACCTACGGCAGGCTGGAACTTGCGGGGGTGGACCCGGAGGATGGCGAGTTCCTCTGGATCATCGGCCATCCGCAGGGGCAGTCGCAGCACATCTCGCGCGAGGGATGTGCGGCGTCCTCCCCGGCGGTGTCGGGCGAGGGCAAGCTGATGCACACCTGCGACACGCTGGGCGGCAATTCCGGATCCCCGGTCTTGCGGCTGTCGGACAAGCGGGTCGTGGCGCTGCACCATGCGGGGGACAGCCGGACCGGCTACAACATGGCCATTCCCATGGCGCGCATCCTTGCCGTGAGCAAGTTTCTGAAGGGGGCCGAGGGGCTGCCTGCGGCGGCACCTGCGCCCTTGCCAGAGGTCCCCGCAGGGGCCTGCGACGCCTTGTGGGCAGAGGCCAAAGGGCAGGGCTGCGCCGGCTATGGCGCCTATCTGGCCAGTTGCGGCACGCATGCCTTCGCCGGGCTGGCACGCAACCTGCAGGCGTCGGACTGCGGCACCGCTGCGCCCGCGGTAATCCATGGTGCCTTGACCGTGAAACCGTCCGGCGGGGATTTCCCGACGCTGGCCGAAGCGGTGCAGCGGGCACCGTACGGCGCGAGAGTTTCGGTCTGGCCGGGTGTCTATTCCGGCCCGGTCTACGTGACCAAGGACATCGAGATCACTGGCGCCGGGCCGCGCGATCAGATCGTCATCGACGGCGTCATGCATTGGTCGCGGGGACGCGGCGCGGTCCGTGGGCTGACCCTGCGGCAGGGGGTGGCGGTCGACGGCGGCTCCCTGACGTTGGAGGACAATGTCATCACCTCGCCCGCCACCGGGATCGCCCTGCGCGGCGGCGACGCGGTGGTGCGCGCCAACCTTGTGCAGCAGACCGGAGAGGCGGGCGTTTCGATCTCGTCAAACGGTGCCGTGCGGGTCGAGGCCAATCGTATCACCCGCAGCGCCCACGCCGGGATCGAGATCCGCGACGGGGCCGCGCCGGAGGTCTTCGACAACGAGATCTCGGACGGGGCGCAATCGGGTGTCTACCTCCATTCCGGCGGCGGCGGCGTGCTGCGCGGCAACGAGATTCACCACAATGCCTTTCACGCGATCTCGGCCAAGGGGGCGGTGAAGCCCGTTGTGCGGGGCAACCGGCTGCATTCCAACGGCTACGACGCGGTGCGGCTGCGGGAGGGAGCGGGCGGCACATGGGAGGACAACGACCTTTCGGGCAACCGGGCGGGTGGCTTCCGGGTGGAGCCCGATGCGGGCAACGTCCTGCTGCGGGGCAACCGGGAATGAGGCGCGCGAGGGAATCCGCTTGCATTCCGGCGCGGGATGCGGTTCCTGCGCGCCAACACTGACCTGGAGGGATTGCGATGAAAGTCCGCGTGCACGTGATGCTGAAAACCGGCGTTCTGGACCCCCAAGGCGAGGCCGTGCGGCATGCACTTGGCGCGCTTGGGTTCGAGGGCGTGCAAAGCGTCCGCCAGGGCAAGGTCATCGAGATGGAGCTGGCGGATGGCACCTCCGAGGCGACCATTGCCGAGATGTGCGAGAAGCTGCTGGCCAACACGGTCATCGAAAGCTACCGCATCGAGGCGATCTGAGTCGAATTCGAGGCATTTTGGACAAGACACCGGCCTGAGCCTTACGGTGTCTTAGGATATTGCGTGGCATTCCCCGAGAAGACGGAAAATCTTGGGGTGTCACATGCGCAGACTTCGGAAAAACCTGAAAGTCACTTTGGCCGCGGGTTTCGCGGTGGTTTTGCTTCTGGTCTGCAGCGGCCTCTACCTCTCCTTTGATCAACAAAGCAGGAAGGCCGCAATCGAGGCAGCACAATCCAGCCAGAATGCGTCGCTGCGCATTCTGGTGGATAAATTCGCCAGCCGGATGGACGGCATCTCCTTTCAACTGGACGACGCGGGACGCGTGTCCGAGGTGCGTTGGAACGCGCTTGAGGTGCCCGAAAGCCATGACCTCATCGACGAGGTCGGGATGATTTCCGGGGAAACGGCGACCCTCTTCCAGTGGGTCCCGGAGGAAGGCGACTTCATCCGCCGCACCACCAATATCGTGAAGCCGGACGGCAGCCGCGCGGTCGGGACCTGGCTCGGCAAGGAAAACCCCGTCCATGCCGTGATGCTGGAAAAGCGCGCTTACATGGGGCAGGCGGTCATTCTTGGTAAACCTTATTACACCGTCTATCAGCCGATCCTCGACGCCGCCGACAACGTCATCGGCATTTTCTATGTCGGCGTGTTCAAGGGGGTGATCGACCAGCAGGTCGCCAATCGCGAGATGCTTGGTTTCGTTGCCTCGGCGATCGCCGTCGGGCTCGGGATGGCCGTCGTGATGTTCCTGCTGAACTGGTCGCTGAAACCCGCTGTGCATATCTCGGAGCGGTTGCAGGGGATGGCCGAAGGGGAACTTGAGGCTCCTGTGCCGCATACGGACCGCAACGATGCGCTCGGGACAACTGCCAAGGTGGTGGAGACGTTTCGCAACAAGCTCATCAACGCTGCAAGTGCCGAGGAGCGCAGCCAAGAAGAACGCGAAATTCAGGCCAAGGTGGTCGCAGGCCTCCGGCGCGGGCTGGAAGCGCTTGCGCGGCGAGACCTGACGGCCCGGATCGACGCCAAGGGCTTCCCCAAGGAGTACGAAACCCTGCGCCGCGATTTCGATGCCGGTGTCGAAAGCCTGGCCGACGCGCTGCGCCAGGCCGAAGGGGTGGCGTCGAACGTGCGCTCTGCCGCGTCCGAGATCGGGTCGACCTCGGACGAACTGGCGCGCCGGGTTGAGATGCAGGCGGCGACCCTGATGACATCGGCCGAGGCACTGAACGGTCTGACCGGCACCAGCCGCGAGATCAAGACAAACGTCGATCAGGCCGACGAGTTGGCCCGCAAGTCGCGGCAGTTGTCCGATGAAAGCGGGCAGGTCGTCAAAGATGCCATCGCGGCGATCAACCGGATCGAGGCCACGTCCGACAAGATCAACCAGATCATCACCGCCATCGACGACATTGCCTTTCAGACGAACCTGCTGGCGCTGAACGCCGGGGTCGAGGCCGCGCGCGCCGGGTCTGCCGGCAAGGGGTTTGCCGTGGTGGCCTCCGAAGTGCGCGGCCTGGCACAGACGGCGGCCAACTCCGCGCAGGAAATCAAGACCCTCATCACCGCTTCCGGGGAGGAGGTCAGCGAAGGCAGCCGCCTTGTGCAGAAGACCGGAACCTCGCTGAACGAAGTGCAGGCACAGGTCGCCAGCCTCGGGCAGCTGATCTCGAACATCGCCGAGGCGGTGCGGGTGCAGACCGACGGGCTCGGCGACATCAACGATGGCGTGCAGCGGCTCGAAGGCGCGACGCAGGAAAACGCTGCAATCGTGGAGGAACTGAACGCCTCTGGCCAGAGCCTGAATATCGAGGCCGAGCGCCTGACGGAGACCATGGGACTGTTCAAGCAGGAAGCAGACGTTCCAAAGGGGAACTGGGACTCTGATGCGGCGCAGCCTGCGCCAAAGACAAAGGCGGAAACCCCGAAACCGGCAGCGAAACCGACCCCCAAACCCAAGCTCGACCAGAATAAACCCGAACCGGAAATCATGGTCGAGAAAAAGGCGGTGAATGCCCCTCTGCCCATTGCACCGGCACCCGTTTCGTCGGGATCGGACACCGACTGGGGCGAGGAATTCTGACGGGTCATGCTCATTGAACTTGGGCGGCAAAACGCCTTGGGGGCGGGTCACTTCGCGCCCTGTCATCTTCGAACATCTGTGCTAAGGAAGCGCGCGGCGAGTCGCCGCGCGATGCCCCTGACAGGGTCTGCCGCTGAGAAAGGACTGCACCGATGAAAGCTGCCGTGATCGTCTTCCCGGGTTCCAACTGTGACCGCGACATGGCGGTGGCCTTTGAGAAAGCCGGTCTTCAGGTCGAGATGGTCTGGCACAAGGACACGGCGCTGCCGCAGGGCGTCGACATCGTCGGCATCCCGGGCGGTTTCTCCTTCGGTGACTATCTGCGCTGTGGCGCCATTGCCGCCAATGCCCCGATCATCGCTTCGGTCAAGGCGCACGCGGACCGCGGCGGCTACGTGCTGGGCGTCTGCAACGGCTTCCAGGTGCTGACCGAAACAGGCCTGCTGCCGGGCGCGCTGCTGCGCAATGCTGGTCTGAAATACATCTGCCGCACTGTCGGCCTGAAGGTCGAAGGCGCGTCGGTCTACACCGAAGGCTACGGCGCTGGCACCGAGATCGCGCTGCCCATCGCGCACCACGACGGCAACTACTTTGCCGACGATGCCACGCTCGACCGTCTCGAAGGCGAGGGGCGCGTGGCGTTCCGCTACACCGACAATCCGAATGGTGCCGCACGCGACATCGCGGGCATCCTCTCGGACAATCGCCGTGTGCTGGGCATGATGCCTCACCCGGAACGTGCGTCGGAAGCCGCTCATGGCAACGAGGATGGTGCGCGCCTTTTCGCCCATCTGACGCAGGCGCTCGCCACGGCCTGACTTGAGCCGCCCTGCCGCGCGGCCTATCCTGCACCGCATGGCAATGGCCCCCGATACCCCGCGTCGACCCTCGAGTCCGAGGCGCGCAGCCCCGATAGGGGGCCGCGCGCGCATTGCGCTTGCGGTGTTGTTGCTCGGCGCGGTGGCAACCGTCTGGGTCACCAACTGGCTGTTGACCGACCGCTTCACCGAGACGACCCGCAACCGCGCCGAACTGCGGCTCGCGCTCTACTCCGGCAACCTGATTTCGGAACTGCGCCGCAACGCCATCGTTCCGGAACTGCTGGCCCGCGACAAGGCCCTGCTGGACGCGCTCAATGCTCAGGACTTTGCGCAAAGCTCGCAACGGCTGATTTCCTTCGTCGACGAGATCGGCGCGGCCAGCCTCATGCTGCTGGATGGCGAAGGCCGCAGCGTCGCGGCCACGGACCGCAACCGTCTGGGCGAAAGCCACCGCGCCGCACCCTATTTCCTTGACGCCGTGCGCGCCAACACGACCGTGTTCACCGAGATCGCGCGCGAAGCGGGCGGCTTCCGCTTCACCTATTCGCGGCGCATGGAATCGGGCGGCGACACGGTTGGTGTCATCGTGGTCGAGGTCGACCTTGCCAAATTCGAACGTGCCTGGGCGGGGATTTCCGACGCCGTCATGGTCACCAACTCCGATGGCATCATCGTGCTGGCGACCGAACCGCGCTGGCGCGGACTGACACCCGAAGAGGCGCTTGGCAAACCCGAGGATGGCGCCATCGAGCGCCTGATCGCCTCCGCCGCCGACTGGACCGCCACCACCGCCGACGCCTACCTGCGGGGCGAGGCGGTCATGCGCATCGACGGGCGCATCCCGTTCCGCGGCTGGACCCTGTCGACCTTCACCACCTACAGTAGCGTGCGCGAGCGGGGGAACGCCGTTTTGGCGCTTGAAATCATGGGGTTCGCCATCCTCGCCGCGCTGGTGTTTTACGCGCTGTCGCGCAAGAACGCCGTCCGTATGGCTCTGTTCCAGCGCGAATCCACCGAACTGCGCGCCCTGAACGCCCGCCTGCAACGCGAGATCGCCGAGCGCGAGAAGGTGCAGAAGAACCTCGCCACCGCCGAACAGTCCCTTGCGCAATCCTCGAAACTCGCCGCTCTGGGCGAGATGTCGGCGGCGGTCAGCCACGAGCTCAACCAGCCGCTTGCCGCGATGAAAACTTACCTCGCCGGGGCGCGTCTGCTGTTGAAACGCAACCGTCCCGAGGAGGCGATGACCGCCTTCCACCGCATCGACGACCTGATCGAACGCATGGGCGCGATCACCCGCCAGCTCAAGGGTTTTGCCCGCAAGGGGCAGGAGGCCTTCAGCCCAGTCGACATGGGCGATGCGCTGGCCTCGAGCCTGTCGATGATGGAACCGCAGCTGAAATCGCGCCGTGTGAAGATCACCAAGATCCTGCCGGACGAGCCGGTCAAGGTCATGGGCGACCGCATGCGGATCGAGCAGGTTCTGGTCAACCTCTTGAGAAACGCGCTGGATGCCACCAAATCCGTAGATGATCCGCAGGTGGAAATCATCCTTGCGGCAGGAGAGACCGCGACGCTCAGCGTTCGCGACAATGGAGACGGGATCAAGGACCTCGATGCGCTCTTTGAACCCTTTTACACCACCAAGGCCCCCGGCGACGGGGTCGGCCTGGGGCTGGCGATTTCCTCGGGGATCGTCAGTGAACTGGGCGGACGCCTGACCGCCAGGAATGGCGAGAACGGCGGCGCGGTGTTCGAAATGCAACTGCCCGTGTTGAACGCGGCATCCGAAGCAGCGGAGTGAAGGCCCATATGGCAAATGCAATGAAGATTGCCATCGTTGACGATGAACAGGACATGCGACAGTCGATCAGCCAGTGGCTGGCCCTGTCGGGATACGACACCGAGACCTTTGCCAGCGCCGAAGAGGCCCTGGGGACGGTCGGTGCGGATTACCCCGGCATCGTGATTTCCGACATCAAGATGCCCGGCATGGATGGCATTCAATTGCTGAAAAAGCTGATGGGATCGGATTCCTCTCTGCCGGTCATCATGATTACCGGCCATGGTGATGTGCCGATTGCCGTCGAAGCGATGCGCATCGGGGCCTTTGATTTCCTCGAAAAGCCGTTCAACCCCGACCGCATGTCGGAGCTGGCGAAGAAGGCGACCAATGCGCGCCGCCTGACGCTGGACACCCGCCAGCTGCGCCGCGAACTGGCGGAGGGTGGCCAGATCATGAAGAAGCTGATCGGCGCATCGCCTGCGATGGAGCGTCTGCGCGAGGACATCCTCGACCTCGGTCAGGCCGACGGTCACGTGCTGATCGAGGGCGAGACCGGCACCGGAAAGACGCTGGTGGCGCACGCCCTGCACGCCGTGGGTAGCCGGGCGGGCAAGAAATTCACCCTGATTTCCTGCGGCGCGCATGACGAGGATACGCTGATGAAGCGCCTCTTTGGCCCGATGCAGCCCGACGACACCCGTCTGCCTGCATTGGAAGAGGCGCGCGGCGGCACGCTGGTGCTGGAAGACATCGAGGTGCTCTCCGACGCCGCTCAGGCGCGCCTGCTGTCCGTCATCAACGAACAGGGCACCCCGCCGGAAACCCGCATCGTCGCCATTTCCAACCTTCAGGAAGAGGGCCGCACCTGCGAGCAGGCCCTGCGCCCGGACCTCTATTACCGCCTTGCCGCGCTGAAGATCGTCGTGCCGCCGCTGCGCGCGCGCGGCGAGGATATCCTGACGCTGTTCACCCGGCTCAGCGAGTCCTTTGCCGACGAATACGGCTGCGACGCGCCGAAGGTTTCGGCGCAGGAAGCCGCGCAGCTGCTGCAGGCCCCCTGGCCGGGCAACGTGCGTCAGCTCATCAACCTCGCGGAACGCGCCGTGCTGCAATCGCGGCGCGGGCAGGGGACGATTGCCTCGCTCCTGATGTCCGACCACGACCAGATGCAGCCGGTGATGACCACCGAGGGCAAGCCCCTGAAAGAATACGTCGAAGCTTTCGAGCGCATGCTCATCGACAACACCATGCGCCGCCACAAGGGGTCCATCGCCTCGGTCATGGACGAGCTGTGCCTGCCGCGCCGGACGCTGAACGAGAAGATGGCCAAGTACGGCTTGCAGCGGTCGGATTACCTGTAACGGACCGGTAAAGGCGGGGGCCAGCCCCCGCGGCTCCGGGGGGATTTGGCCAGAGAAGAAACAGGGGCGCGGTTCCGGGAGTGCGGGGCCGCGCCATTTGCGTCTGCGCGGGCGGCGGGCGCCGGGGCGCTGCCCCGGACCCCGAGGTATTTGGACCAAGATGAAGGTGAAGCGGCGCAAGGGGTTGCGCGGGCTGGGGTTTGTGGCAAGGGTGCGGCCGCAGGCGGGAGGGTCGCATGGAAGCAATTGCCGAGGCACATTGGGTGGGGTTGGTCTGGGTCTGCGTAGCCTTGATCCTGGGTGGCATCCTCAAGGGAGCCACGGGCGCAGGCGCGCCGGTGATCGCCGTTCCGGTGATCGCGATCTACTTTGACGTGCCGACTGCGGTGGCGGTGATGGTGCTGCCGAATTTTACCACCAACCTGATCCGCGGCTGGAAATACCGCGCCCATCTGCCCGAGGGGCGATTCCCCTGGCTCTACGCCGGGGGCGGTTTTGTCGGGGCGTGGATCGGGACGATCATGCTGGCCCATGTGCCGCCACGGCTGCTGATGGTCATGGTGGCCGTGGTGGTGTTCCTTTACATCGCCTTCCGGCTGGCGCGGCCCGGTTGGGCGCTGTCGCGGGCCGTGGCGGATCGGGTGGTGTTCCCCGTAGCGACGCTGGCGGGGGTCTTGCAGGGCGCGACAGGCGTCAGCGCGCCGGTGTGTCGATCACCTTCCTGAACGCGATGAAGCCGGACCGTGCGGTCTTTGTCGCTACGATTTCTTTGTTCTTTCTGGCGATGACGCTTGTGCAGATTCCGGCGATGGCGTGGTACGGCCTCCTGACGCCGACCCTTGCCCTCGGAAGCGCCGCCGCGCTGGTACCGTTGCTGGCGGCGATGCCATTGGGGGCGGTGCTGGCGAAACGCTTGCCGAAGGAGGTGTTCGACAAGGCCATCCTTTTGCTTTTGGCGGACGTGGCCTGCAAGCTGCTGTGGGACGCCTTGATGTGAAAACGGCACCTTCGAAAAGGTACCGCAACTTTCAAGGGGGCAAGAAATTGTCAGCTGACAATTTCATAAACCGTTGTCACCGCGCGTAAATTTTTCGCGCGTTAACCTTTAGCCGCGACCGCGACGGCCACCGCGACGGCCACCGGCGGCACCGCCACCCGTGCCGGCGGGCTTGTTGAAGGCGATCCAGTTCGCGCCACCGGCGTCCTGGTTCATCAGCAGGTTGGCGGCGCGGATGGCCTCCATTTCCTTGCCGGGACGTGCCTTGGTCGAGCCCATGCCGAACAGCGTGACAAAGGTCTCGTCGTCCATATCCTCGGGCAGGATGATGCCTGCTGCCATGATGGCTTCTTTCTTCTCGGCGATGGCCTTGGCGTTCACCGGCAGCGCGACGGGGTTCATGATGGCGGAGGTCATGCCCGCACCCATGGCCATCGGCAGGAAGGCGTTGTTCACGCCGTGACGGTTCGGCAGACCGAAAGAGATGTTCGATGCGCCGCAGGTGGTGTTCACGCCCAGTTCCTCGCGCAGGCGGCGGACAAGGGTAAACACCTGGTGCCCGGCGGTTGCCATGGCGCCGATCGGCATGACCAGCGGGTCGACCACGATGTCATGCGCGGGGATGCCGAAATCGGCGGCGCGCTCGACGATCTTCTTTGCCACGGCGAAACGCACATCCGGGTCCTCGGAGATGCCGGTGTCGTCGTTGGAGATCGCCACCACCGGCACGTTGTATTTCTTGACCAGCGGCAGCACCAGTTCCAGACGCTCTTCCTCGCCGGTGACCGAGTTCAGCAGCGGACGGCCTTCGGCAGCGGCCAGACCGTTTTCCAGAGCGCCCGGCACCGAGGAGTCGATGCAGAGCGGAGCATCGACCACGGCCTGCACGCATTCCACCAGCTGCTTCATCAGCGTCGGCTCGACAAAGTTGTTGTCCGCGTAGCGCGGGTCTTCGGCCATCTTGTTCGAGAAGACAGCACCCGAGTTGATGTCCAGCACCGTGGCCCCGGCGGCGACCTGTGCGATGGCGTCGGCCTCTACGCGGGAGAAATCGCCACGCTCCAGTTCCTCGTTCAGGATCTTGCGGCCCGTCGGGTTGATGCGCTCGCCGATCACGCAGAACGGCTGGTCGAACCCGATGAGGGCGGTCTTGGTCTTTGACTCGATTACGGTACGGGTCATGCTGTCTCTCCTGTGATGCGCCTTAGGACGTCGTCCAGCGCCTTGTCGTTGAAATCTTGTAGCGTCAGCTGCGCGCCATGGGACCGCAGCTCGGTGTCTGAAAGGCTGGACCGGATGCCCACCGCCAGCGCGCCCGACGCGGCGGCGGCCCGCATGCCCGAGGGGCTGTCCTCGAAGGCCACGGCGCGCGCCGGGTCGATCTCGAGGCGCTGCATGGCCGTCACATAGGGCAGCGGATCGGGTTTCCCGCGCGCGCATTCCTCGCCGATGATGACCACCTCAAAGGCGTCACGCAGGCCGATGGCCTCCAGCATGGCATCGGCATTGAGGCGCGGGGCGTTGGTGACGACCGCAAGCCCCCAGCCTGCGTCCTGCGCCCGGGCCACCAGACGATCCACGCCGGGCATGCCGGGGTAGGGTTTGGGCAGACGGTTGCGAAACTCGGCCTCCTTGTCCTCGGACAGCTGCTGCGGGTCCCCTGCATCGGGCAGGAGGTCCGCAAAGATGTCCGCATTCAGGCGGCCGTGGATCTTGTCGAGGTAGAAGGCCTCGGTCACGTCATGGCCTGCGCCCGCCAACATGTCCCCAAAGACTCCACGGTGGATCGTATCGGTATCCAGCATGGTTCCGTCGAGGTCGAAGAGCAGGGCGCAGCGCATGTATCAGGCGTTCGCGGGCTTGGTCGCGTCGCCGCCGTTGTCGATGGCCCATTGCGCATTGGTCTTGATCCCGCCCAGCGGGAAGAAGTGCACCTGCTCGATGCCGAAGTCGGGGTTCGCGGCCTTGTAGGCGGCGAGATCCTGAAGGACGTCGGTCGGCTCGTAGGGCAGCAGCAGCTTGGACACGTCCATGGCGCGCTTCTGCAGGACTTTCAGGGACGGACCGACGCCGCAGGCGATGGCGAACTTGATGAGGGTCTGCAGCTTTGCCGGGCCGGCGATACCGATGTGAACCGGCAGCATGATGCCTTCGGCGTTCAGGCGGTTCACCCAGTCGATGATCGGCTGCGCCTCGAAGGCGAACTGGGTGGCCATGGCCATCTGCGCGTCGGTGCGCTCGGAGAAGGACTGCTTCCAGCGGGCGGCTTCCATCACGGCGGCATCGCCACCGTTCACGTCGATGTCGCGGTTGCCCTCGGGGTGACCGGCGACATGCAGGCGGGTGAATCCTGCCTTGTCGAAAAGGCCGGTTTCCATCAGCTGCATCGACGAATGGAAGTCGCCATGCGGCTGCGAGACGCCACCGGCCAGCAGCAGCGCCTGTTTCACATCCGCCTCGCCCTGATACATGGCGATCCAGTTCTCCAGCGTGGCGGCGTCCTTGATGATGCGCGCCGGGAAGTGCGGCATCACCGGGTAGCCTTCGTCGTTCAGGCGCTTGGCGGTGGCGACCATTTCCTCGATGGGCGTGCCCTCGATATGGGCGATGTAGACGCGGGTGCCTTCGGGCAGGAGGTCGCGGAACGACTCCACCTTGGAGGCGGTGCGCGGCATGACCTCGATGGAATAGCCTTGCAGGAAGGCCTCCATGGCGCCGTTCGAAGGCGTCGTGGTCTCGCGCTTACGGAAGTTGAACAGTGCCATGAGAGCCTCCTTCAGGGTCATCGGGTCAGGGTCTTTGCCAAGGGTACGTGGGGTCAGTTGGCGGCGGGGGCCGTGGCCCAGCCGTCGTTTGCGATCAGGGTCTTGATCCGCTCGACGTCGTATTCGGCGTCAAGTCGTGCGGCGGCGGCCTGCGCGGCCTCCATCGGGTCGCCCTCGACCTGGCCCGACGGTGCCTTGCGCCATTCGGCGAGGTAGTCGTCGGTGCCTGCAGCGCCGCCCTTCATGGCGGCCCGGTCGATGGCCTGCTCGAACCGCTCGGGCAACTGCACCTTTGCGCCGCGCCGGCCCTTGCCGACGATCACCTGAGCGGGGATGTCGCGCCAGTAGACGATGGTGAGATCCGAGGTGCTCATCGAGCTGATTCCCTTATGTGCGTTAGACCTGTTCGTACCCGTGACAAGCCCCCCGACGGTGTCGTTTTTCGACCCAAGGCGCGCTGTCCGCGACAGGGTATGTCAAAGGTTACCGAAGGGGAACGGCAACAAGGCCTCAAAGTTTTCAGGAAAATGATGAGCCGTTTACCAACTTTTGGCCCATTGGCGCCCGATTCCGCCTGCACGGTCCTTGCCGACTGTTGAAAGGACCGAGACAATGGCGATCACCGTACCTGCGCACAAGCTGGCCTTCATGGCGCTGCCCAAATCCGGCTGTACCTCGGTAAAGCGGGCCTTGGCCCAGGTCGATCCCGATGTCGCACAGGAAGACACCGCCGAGGTGATGGTCTGGCACGGCGTCTACCAGACGCGCCGGTTCCGTCCGGATCGCTGGGACGCATTGTCCGATCACTTCCGCTTTTGTGTCATCCGTGATCCCATCAAGAGGTTGATGTCCTGCTACAGCGACCTCGTCGCGCAGCGCGATGCGCTTGGCAATTCCAAGCGCCTGCGCCGGGTGCCCAAGCTGGCGACCAACCCTGACCCCGATTATTTCTTTACCAATTTCGAGGCGTACAAGCGGCGGTCTTCGGTCATCAAGCATCATGCGATCAGCGCGGGCGTCTTTGTCGGCACGGATCTTCAGGGCAATTATGATCGGGTCTACAAGACCAACGAGATGGATGAACTGGGGCATGATCTGTCGGTCCGCACGGGGCAGGTGGTGCAGATGCCGCATTCGAACTCCACCAGGCGCAAGCTGGACATCAGTGACCTGCTGGACGAGACCATCGACATCCTGCGCCCCTTCCTGGACCAGGAATATGAAATCTTTCGCGGTTATTTCGCGAACCCCCTCGGCCCAAAGATTCATGCCGCTTGCGCGATGCCCGTCTGAGGCCTATCTTTGATCTCAAGTTGATATCGGAAAGAGGCGCTTCATCATGGCGCCCAAGCGTCCCAAGGCTGCGGGCGCTTTCCCGAGACCGGTTGAGAGTCCCGCGCCGACAAGCCCGGATCCCAATGCGCTGTATGCCGCACTGGACCTGGGGACAAACAGTTGCCGCATGCTGATTGCCCAGCCAAAAGGCAGCCAGTTCCATGTGGTCGACAGCTTCTCGAAGTCCGTCCAGTTGGGGCAGGGCCTCGAGATGTCTGGTCGGTTGAGCCGTGCCTCCATGGGGCGCACGGTTGCTGCTTTGCGCGTGTGCAAGCAGAAAATCGAACGCCACAACGTCGAACGGATGCGGCTGGTCGCGACAGAGGCCTGTCGGCGCGCCAAGAACGCGCGCGAGTTCATCCGGCAGGTGAAGCGCGAGACAGGGCTGATGCTGGAGATCATCCAGCCGGAAGAGGAGGCGCGTCTGGCGGTCATCTCCTGCGCGCCGCTGGTTTCGACCAAGACGGAACAGCTGTTGGTGGTGGACATCGGCGGCGGGTCCACCGAACTGGTGTGGATTGATCTCTCGGCCGTCGAGCCGCGCGAACGCCCGCGGGCCATCATGCGCCTGCACGCCGGGTTCCATCCGCCGGACAGCCCGTTCCCGAGCGCCAAGGTGGTGGACTGGATCTCTGTGCCTTTGGGCGTTGCGACCCTGCGCGACCAGTTCGCGGATGTTCAGGACGACGCGGCGCGCTATGCGCTGATGAGCTGGTTCTTCGAGGAAAACCTTGCTGAATTCGCTCCCTATCAGGATGAGCAGGCGCGCGAGGGGTTCCAGATCGTCGGCACCTCGGGGACGGTGACGACGGTGGCGGCGTCGCACTTGGGGTTGCGGCGGTACGACCGGACCAAGGTGGACGGCCTGCGCATGTCATCCGACCAGATCGAGGCGGTGATTCAGCGGTATCTCGAGATGGGACCGACGGGTCGGCGGCGCGATCCCCGGATCGGGCCGGATCGGCATGCGCTGATCATGTCGGGATCGGCGATCCTTCAGGCGCTGTTGCGCTGCTGGCCGACGGACCGGTTGTCGGTTGCGGACAGGGGGTTGCGCGAGGGGTTGCTCTACGCGCAGATGTCGGCGGATGGCGTTCTGGAAGACGGGCCGCTATAGACGATTTTTTCGGGGAAAAATCGGTTTTCGGGGGTTCCACCCCCGGACCCCCGAGGTATTTCCGCCAAGGTGAAGCATAAGGGCGTGAGACGATGGCTAAGGGACCGAAGAGTTCGTCGGGCAAGAATTCCTCCGGGCGCGGGCAGCGCGACCTGAAGGTGAAGGTGAAGACGGCGCGCGGCCGGACGTTGTCCTCGACGCGGTGGCTGCAGCGTCAGTTGAACGACCCCTACGTAAAGCGCGCCAAGGCGGACGGTTATCGCGGGCGCGCCGCCTACAAGATCCTGGAGATCGACGACAAGTATCGGTTCCTCGTGCCGGGGGCGCGGGTGGTCGACCTTGGCTGTGCGCCGGGGGGCTGGTGCCAGGTGGCGGCGAAGCGGGTGAACGTGCTGGGGGATCGGCCGGGCAAGCGGCAGGGCTTCATCCTGGGCATCGATCTGCAGGAGATCGAGCCGTTGGCGGGCGTCGAGCTGCACACGCTGGATTTCCTGTCCGAGGGGGCCGATGACAAGATCAAGGAATGGCTGGGTGGCAAGGCCGATGTGGTGATGTCGGACATGGCGGCCTCGTCCTCGGGGCACAAGCAGACCGATCACCTGCGCATCATCGCGCTCTGCGAGGCGGCGGCGGAGCTGGCGTTCGACGTCCTGGAGGAGGGCGGGACCTTCGTTGCCAAGGTGTTGGCGGGCGGGGCCGAGGGGACCTTGCAACAGATCCTGAAGCAGCGTTTCGACAAGGTCGCGAATTTCAAGCCGCCGGCCAGCCGGTCGGATTCCTCCGAGAAATTCGTGGTGGCGACCGGGTTCCGGGGCTGAGGGCGGCCAGCGGTTCGGTCTTTTCAGCCAGCCCAGTCAGCCGGCCCAGTCAGCCGGGCCAGTCAGCCAGCACGGTCAGCCGGTGAGGCGTTTCCAGAAGCTGCGTTTGGCGGTGGGGCGGGCGAGCGAATTCGTTGCCTTGCTTTGCAGGGCTGCGATGTCCTCGGCGGAGAGGGCAGCGGGCAACGGCGCGGGCATCGCGACCTCGATGGCGTCGCTGTCGGCCTCCTGTCGATAGAGGTCGAAGAGGCGGCTGTGACGGGACTTTCGGTCAGTCGCGGGAGCCATGGGCGTGATTCCGGCCAGCTTGGTGAACAGGACCTGATGCATGCCATGACAGCATGGCGAATCCAAGGCGGCGCAGGGGCTGCTTTGCTGTTGACCGCAGCGCGCTGCGGCGTTTGGGTAACGTCATGGACATTCGGGGAATATCATGACGGTCATCCTGTGTTACGGCGACAGCAACACTCATGGCACCGCGCCTTTGGCCATGCCCGGCGGGCAGGAGCGCCATCCGAAGGGGCAGCGCTGGCCCGACGTGCTGGCGGCGGAGCTGGGGGCGGGGGTCGAGGTGATCGCGGAAGGATTGCCTGGGCGGACGACGGTGCATGACGACGTGGTCGAGGGCGGCTGTCGCAATGGCGCGGCGGTCTTTCCGGCGGTGCTGAACTCGCATCGTCCGGTGGACCTGTTGGTGCTCATGTTGGGAACGAACGACCTGAAGACCCGGTTTTCGGTCACCGCCTGGGAGATCGCGCGGTCGGTCGAGCGGCTCGTGCTGATGGCGAAGGCCGAGGGGGTGGTGAAACGCATCCTCGTGGTGGCGCCGGTCCCCGTGCGCGAGGAAGGCACCTTGCAGGAGGTCTTTGCCGGGGCGGAGGCGCGGCAGCAGGGGCTGACGGACTGGCTGCGCGCGGTGGCGGAGCGGCAGGGCTGTGGCTTCTTCGACGCCGGGCTTCATGCGCAGGTGTCCCCCGTGGATGGTGTGCATATGGAGCCTGAAGGCCATGTGGCGATCGGCAAGGCCATGGTCGCGGCGGTGCGCGGCGTGCTGGCGTGATCCGCTGGCTCTTGCCCTTGATGCTGGCGGCCTGTTCGGCGGCACCGGTGGCGGTGCCGGTCGCGCCTGTTCCCTTGCGCAACCCGACGGCGCCGGTGGCCAGCCAGGCGGACGTGACGCTTGCGCGGATCGAGGGGCCGTGGCGGGTCGTGCAGAGTTCGCGCGCCTATCCCGGCACGCCGGTTATGATCGGTGGCGACGCCATGCAGCTCGGCACCACGGCCAAGCCGCTGATTGCCTTGGGCAAGGGGCGCTATGCCTGGGGCGAGGGGAAGCTGTGGGTGCACTGGCTGGACGCGGACAACCGGACGGTCGCCTTGGGCGATCCCGGCGGGACGTGGTTCGCGATCCTCGACCGAACGGGCAAGCCCGGTGAGCGGCTGCACGCGGCGCGGGAAATCCTCGAATGGTACGGGTATGATCTGTCGCGCGTGGCGACGTTGGGAGACAAGACATGAGCAAGGTGGCGGCGATCATCGGTGGTGGCGTGATCGGTGGAGGGTGGGCCGCGCGCTTTGCCCTGATGGGGTGGGACGTGCGGATCTTTGACCCGGACCCCGAGGCCGAGCGAAAGATCGGCGAGGTCATGGCGAATGCCGAGCGCGCCTTGCCGATGCTCTACGAAAGCCCGATGCCCGCGCGGGGAACGATCAGCTGGCACGGGACCGTGGCCGAGGCGGTCGAGGGGGCGGACTGGATACAGGAAAGCGTGCCGGAAAGGCTGGACCTGAAGCTGAAGGTTTACAAGGAGATACAGGCGGCTTGTGAGGCGGGCGCGGTACTGGCGTCTTCGACCTCCGGCTTCAAGCCGTCGGAGTTGCAGGAGGGCGCGCAGCGGCCCGAGCAGATCGTCGTGGCGCATCCCTTCAACCCGGTCTATCTGCTGCCGCTGGCCGAGCTGGTGCCCGGCGCAGCCTCGCCGGAGACGGTCGAGAAGGCCAAGGGCACGCTGACCGCCATCGGCATGTTCCCCCTGCATGTCCGGGCCGAGATCGACGCGCATATCGCGGACCGCTTCCTTGAAGCCGTGTGGCGCGAGGCGCTTTGGCTGGTGAAGGACGGCATCGCCACGACCGAAGAGATCGACAACGCGATCCGCTATGGCTTTGGTCTGCGGTGGGCGCAGATGGGCCTGTTCGAGACCTACCGCGTGGCGGGTGGCGAGGCGGGGATGCGGCATTTCATGGCGCAGTTCGGGCCGTGCCTGTCATGGCCCTGGACGAAACTGATGGACGTGCCCGAGTTCACCGAGGAGCTGGTGGACCTGATTACCGACCAGTCCGACGCCCAGTCGGGGGCGCTGTCCATCCGCCAGTTGGAGCGACTGCGTGACAACAACCTCGTGTCGATCCTGCGCGCGCTCAAGGGCCAGGAGGCGGCGGCGGGCCGGCTCATCAAGGATCACGACGCGACGCTGCGGCGGCCTTTGGGCGACGGGGTGCCGCTGGTGACGGTGCGGCGCACCGTGCCGGTGGATTGGGTTGACGTGAACGGCCATATGAACGAGGGGCGCTACGGGCAGGTGTTCAGCGATGCTTCCGAGGAGCTGATGGCCCATGTCGGCGCGGATCGGGCCTATATCGACGCGGGCAACTCCTATTTCACCGCCGAGACGACGGTGAAGTATCTTGCGGAAACCCTTGTCGGGGAGCCGTTTATCGTCGAGACGCGGGTGACCTTGGGCGAGGGCAAGAAGCTGCGGTTGTGGCACGAGATGAAGCGGGCCTCTGACGGCGAGGTGCTGGCGACCTGCGACCAGTTCCTGTTGCATGTGTCGCTCGAGACGCGGAAATCCTGCCCGCCGCTGGCCCCGGTGCTGGAGGCGGTGGAGCGTTTGGCAAAGGCGCATAAGGAGGCGAGCGATGGATAAGCGCGCCTTCCTGTCCGACCTCTTCCACGCCGCCGTCGCCGCCGCCGATCCGCGCGAGGCGCTGAAGGATGTGTTGCCGCCGAAGCCCAAGGGCCGGACCGTGGTGGTGGCCATCGGCAAGGGCGCGGCGCAGCTGGCGGCGGCCTTCGAGGACCTGTGGGAAGAGGCAGGCAATGGTCCTGTCGAGGGGGTCGTGGTCACTCGCTACGGCTACGCCGCGCCCTGGAAGTCGTTGACAGTGCTGGAGGCCGCGCATCCTGTTCCGGACGAGGCCGGGTTGTCGGCGACGCAAGCCGTGTTCGATGCGGTGAAGGGGCTGACCCCCGCCGATCTCGTTGTCGCACTGGTCTGCGGTGGCGGCTCGGCCCTGCTGCCCGCGCCGCCCGAGGGCCTGACGCTGGAAGACGAACAGGCGCTGAACCGCGCGCTGCTGGCCTCGGGCGCGCCCATCGGGGTGATGAACGCCATCCGCAAGCATGTTTCCCGCATCAAGGGCGGTCGGCTGGCGGCGGCCTGTGGTCCGGCGCAGGTGGTCTCGCTGGTCGTGTCGGACGTGCCGGGGGATGACCCGGCGCAGGTGGCCTCGGGTCCGACGGTGCCGGACTGGGTGAGCCGCCAGGACGCGCTGGCGATGATCCGCACGCGGGGCATCACGCTGCCGCCAAAGGTCATGGCGCATATCGAGAGCGATGCGGCCAGCGCGCCAAGTCCAATGGATTCGGTGTTCGAGGGGAATGCGGTGCGCGTGGTGGCCTCGGCCCGGCTGTCGCTGGAGGCGGCGGCGGCCAGGGCGGAGGCGGCAGGCATTCCGGCGGTGATCCTGTCGGACGCCATCGAGGGCGAGGCGGCGGATGTGGGATCGGTCCACGCGGCCATCGCCCGCGAGGTGGCGCGGCGGGGACGACCCTTCAAGGCACCGGTGGTGATCCTGTCGGGTGGTGAGACGACCGTGACGCTTGGCGATGAACCGGGGCGCGGTGGTCGGAACACGGCGTTTCTGCTGGGGCTGGCGCAGGGCATCGAGGGTGTGAGCGTGACGGCTCTCGCGGCGGATACGGACGGGATCGACGGGACCGAGGACAACGCCGGGGCCTTTGCCGATGGGCAAAGCATGGCGCGGCTGCGGGAGGCGGGGCATGACCCGCGCGGTTTCGTGCAGCGGCAGGACCCTTACGGGGCGTTCGAGGTCCTGGGGGACTTGTTCGTGCCTGGGCCGACCGGCACGAATGTGAACGATTTCAGGGCGATATTGGTGGATGTTGCCTGAGACGGGTCGCTTCGGGTTTCGCCTTGGCTGCGCCAAGGCGACCGGCGGGGGGCGGCGGGGGCCGGGGGGGGGGGGGGGGGGGGGGCGCGCCCACCC
>NZ_JBNAGB010000001.1:0-163797 GCF_049800975.1 Sagittula sp. S175 | reverse complement strand
GGGGTTTTTTGGGGGTTGGGGGCTTTCCGGGGTGGGTTGGGTTTTGGGCGTGGGGGGCCCCCCGCCCCCCGGCGCGCGCCTGCGGCGCGCTTGGACGGGGAGGCGCTGCCTCCCCGAACCCCTCCGAGGTATTTTCGAAACCAAAGAAGCAGGGGCGCGGCTCGCGGCTCAGTCGTAGTTGTAGCCCAGGCGGGATTCCAGCGGCAGGTCCAATTGGCTGCGCAGGAAGGTGAGGTCGTTTTCCGGCACGGTATTGGGCGTTTCCGGGCGGGCGTCCACGCTGGGAAGGAACTTTGAGCCGAGGCGTTTGACCACCGGGCGGTAGGCAGTTTCGGGTGCAGGCAGGGAGAAGGCCGCGTTGAGGGCGGCGAGGAAGCTCTCGGGCGCTTGTTGCACCGCCTCCATGCGGCAGAGGATCAGCGTACAGTCGCGGTGCACGTAGGACAGGAGGCTTGCTAGCTTGGTGCGGCGCAACGCAAAGAGGTTGGCGAAGGCCATGCCGGTGATCGGGTGGCGGTCGTGTTGCAGCGGGCGACCTTCGCCGCCGTGGTCCTGCACTTGGGGGAAGTAGCGTTTGCGGTCCGCGATGGTGGCCCATTCGGCGCGGATGAAGTCGGAGTAGGTGAGCGTCTGCATCGCGGGCGGCGTGTGCCATGGCTTTGCATGCATCGACAGCGACCAGGGCCGCGCGTCCCGGACGCAGGCGACGATGGCGGTGTCGGCGGGGATCGCCGTCATCTGCGGGAAGCCATGTTTCCAGCCGAGCGCCTCGATCGGTTGCAGCGCGGTGTTGCGGCCGATCAGGCGCTTGACGAAATTGGTGCCCGAGGAGCGCTCGCCAAACACCTGGAACCGGCGCGGCGGCATCGGGCCGGGGGTGAACTGCCAGCCGGTCTCGGGGAAATCCTCTGCGATCATGCCTGTCTCACTGCCACGGGTTTTCTGCAACCATAGCGCCGCGCCGGAGAGATTGCGATTCTCAACGCGCGAGGCTTGGGGTATCCTGCGTCCAAACGGCCACGGCAGGTGGCGAGAGACGGGACACGAGCAGATGCAAACGACTGCGGCGGCGCTGACCATGGTGCGCGACGATGCCTTCTTTCTGAAGGCCTGGCTGCGCCATTACGGCGAGATCTTCGGGCGCGAGAACTGTTACATCGTCAATCACGGTCGGGGTGAAGAGGTCGCGCGCTTGGCCGAGGGCTGCAACGTGATCGGCATTCCGGGCGATCCGCATCCGAATTTCGACATGAAGCGCTGGCGGATGCTGAACAACTTCGTGCAGGGCTTGCGGTGCTACTACGATCACATCGTGGTGGGCGATGTGGACGAGCTGGTGGTGGTCGATCCCTCGGATGGGCGTAACCTGTTGGAATACCTTCGGGATTGTCGCCAAAAGCGGTTTCTGACGCCGCTCGGGCTGGAGGTGATCCACCGCATCGACCTCGAGCACGAGGAAATCGGTGAGACGATCATCGGGCCGCGCCGGCATGTACGGCTGGCACCGCATTACTCGAAACCCTGCATCGTCAGCCATGGGGCCAAGATCGCGCGGGGCGGGCATTTCACCCAGTATGAAAAGCTGCACGCGCCGGATGACCTGTACCTGTTTCACCTGAAGTTCTGCGATTTCCGCAATTACGTCGAGGTGATGAACGCGCGCAACGCGGTGACCGAGAGCGTCGGGGGATCGGTGCAGGAGGCCTCCATCGGGCGGCACTGGTTCGCCGAAGCGCGGGGCGAGGATCGTGCGGTCTTTGAGGCCTTTGCTGGGCTGGAGATGCATGAGGGGTTCGACCTGGGGTGGGTGCGCAAGCGGATGGTGCGCAGCTGGGCGCCGCGCGGCGAGACCGGGTTCTGGAACTTCGCGCGGCCCGACTACACGCAGCAATACGTTTTGCCGGAGAGGTTTGACGGAGTGTTCTGAGGGTCAGTTGCCTTGTGACGAGACGAAGGCCACGTTGTCCAGCGTCAGGTTCGGGAAGGTCTGTTCGAAGGCGGTGTTCGCCGCCAGGATCACCTGCTGGCTGTTTCCGTCCAGCATGCCAAATCCCATGTCCCAGACGCTGGCCGGAGTGTAGAATAGGGTCAGGGCAACCAGCGCGCCCATGAGGATGCCGCCGGAGTTCTTTTTCTTGGCGCCGGTCTTGTAGGAATAGCGCAGCACGTGCAGCAGCAGCAGCACGACCGAGGCTGCCAGCAGCACGGCCAGTCCGCCAAAGATCCAGTCGTGATAGTGCTCCGGCAGCGAGCCCTGACGCAGTGAGGTGGCGATGTGGTCGCGGCGGTTGGAAATCGACGAGACCATGTAGATCCAGCCGAAACCGACGAGTGTCATGGCAAAGGGGCGGGACGGGGTGGCATCCTTGGCATAAGCCGCCTCGCCTAGGCGCGCGAACCGGGGGTCGACCCGGGCGACGCGAAGGCGGAAATCCGCGTGGGAGAGTTTTCGGAACGTGCCAATCATGACGCATTCGTTACCTGCGGATTCGGGCATATTTCGGATCAAATACGGCAGAACCGCCGCAATCCTCTTCTCTGATAGGTAGTATTTTAACTTTTGCGGCAGATGTGGCGCAGAGTGCACAACCTTGCCGTATTTGGCACAAAGATGGCACATGCTTTCGTCGTGTTTCTTAGGAAATGGTTAATCCCGCGTCGAGACCGGGCTTTTTCCCGTGACGGACAGGTAATGCGCGCCGGAATGGCCCGGCGCGCCGTGTGTTTCGACGGAATGGCTCAGCGGATGGCGTCCAGGATCCGCGCCCAGCTGCGAATCCCTTTGTGGAAGCTTTCGACGTCGTACTTCTCGTTCGGCGAGTGGATCTGGTCGTCGTCCTTGGCCCAGCCCACCAGCATGGTGTCCATGTCGAGGATCGACTTGAAATACCCGGCCACGGGGATCGAGCCGCCGCAGCCGGTAAACGCCGCGTCAAAACCCCATTCTGCCCCGAGAACGCCGCGCGCCTGTTCAAAGGCCGGATGGGTCGTCGTCATCTGTCCGGCGGGCGAGGCGCCATGGGCATGGAAGGTGGCGGTGACATCCTCGGGCAGTTGCGCCTGCACCCAGGCGCGGAAGTTTTCGCGGATGGCATGCGGGTCCTGCTGGCCGACGAGGCGGAAGCTGACCTTGGCCGAGGCCTTGGACGGCAGCACGGTCTTGAACCCATCCCCGGTGTAGCCGCCGGTGATGCCGTTGATCTCGGCGGTAGGGCGCGACCAGATCATCTCGAGCGCGCTGCGGTCCTGTTCACCCGCCGGATGCGACAGGCCCACATCGCCAAGGAACGCACCGTGGTCGAAGCCCAGCCCGTCCCATTGCGCCTTGATCTCGGGCGGCAGCTCCGGCACGCCGTCGTAGAAGCCCGGCACTTGGATGCGGCCCTGATCGTCGTGCAGGTTGGCGAGCACCTTCGACAGGACGCGGATCGGGTTCATGGCGGCGCCGCCGTACATGCCGGAATGCAGGTCCTTGTTCGGGCCGGTGAGGGTGATTTCCTCGCCCAGCAGGCCGCGCAGCTGGGTCATGATGGCGGGCACGCGCGATTCGAACAGGCCCGTGTCGCAGATCAGGGCGATGTCCGCCTTCAGTTCCTGCGCGTTCTCGTTGAGGAAGGGGATGAGGGAGGGCGAGCCGCTTTCCTCTTCGCCTTCGAAGAAGAAGGTGATCTTGCAGGGGAAACTGCCGTGGATCTCTTTCCACGCGCGGCAGGCCTCGACAAAGGTCATCAGCTGGCCCTTGTCGTCGGACGCGCCGCGCCCCCGGATCACCTTGCCCTTGGCGGTGTCCTCGATCGCGGGGTCAAAGGGATCGCGGTCCCAGAGGTTCAGCGGGTCGACCGGCTGCACATCATAATGGCCGTAGAACAGAACATGCGGCCCGTCGCCGTCCACGTGACCCATGACCATGGGATGGCCGGGAGTCGGGCGTTTCTGTGCCTTCACGCCAAAGGACGCGAGGTCCGCCACCAGCCAGTCCGCCGCCTGGTCGCAATCGGCCTTGTAGGCCGGATCGGTGGAGATCGACGGGATGCGCAGCAGAGCCATCAGGCGGTCGAGCGCGGCGGGCAGGTCTTCGTCGATGCGGGAAAGGGTGGCGTCGAGGGACATCAAAAGGCTCCGTTCATTGTCTGGGACGGAGCCTAGCGGGATGCTGGCCAGTGTCCAGAACCGGCAAGGTCCCGGATCACACCGCGACGATGGCCAATCCGGTCAGCACCAGCCCCGCGCCGATGGCCTGCCGGAAGCTCAGCCCCTCGCCGATGCCCATGGCAAAGCCCAGAACCAGCACGGTCTCGACTCCGATGATGAGGATGTAGAGCACAGATAGATGCGTGTTGCGCATCAGCAGCACCTCGGCGGCAAAGGCCAGCAGGAACCCCAGCAGCGCGATGATGCCACCGGTGACCAGCGCACCGCCGGCGGCACCCTTCATGCCGACGGTGGCAACGAAATATCCCGCCGCCGTCAGCACGATCAGGGGCAGGGGAGAGATCAGGGGATTCGATAGCGACAACACGGGGAAAATCCACGAATGAACAGGCGGGAAAATTTACGTTCTGGAAATGCCTCCGAGGGTACGGGCAGCGGGCAGGGGCGCGAAGTCCGGTATACCTGACCGGTCTGCGCCTAACGTCTATGTGAAGGGGGCCGCCTGCGGGCTGGCAAAAGGTGTTTCCTATCCGCTAAAAAGGTGCGAACCGGAAAGATGGGGGCGGGATATTTCTTTGAACGCTTGATCTCGGTCAAGGATGCGACGGTTCGTCCGAACCTAAACGGTAGACAGATGCTTTTTCGGGCCTTAATTATTCACGAACTTGAATGCAGCCCAAGGCTGCGGACGGGACGCCACGGAATGATGCGCCCATGACCAGAAGGAGGAGCCCGGTGGACTACACCGCGAAACTCGACGACGCCCTGAACCGCCTGCACGAAGAGGGCCGTTACCGCACCTTCATCGACATCGAGCGCAAGAAGGGCCAGTTTCCGCACGCCACCTGGCGCAAGCCTGACGGATCCGAGACGCCGATCACCGTGTGGTGCGGCAACGACTACCTTGGCATGGGGCAGCACCCGGTTGTTCTGTCCGCGATGCACGAGGCCATCGACGCAACGGGCGCAGGCTCGGGCGGGACGCGCAACATCTCGGGGACCACGGTCTATCACAAGGCGCTGGAGGCCGAGCTGGCCGACCTGCACGGCAAGGAAGCGGCGCTGCTGTTCACCTCTGCCTATATCGCCAACGACGCGACGCTGAGCACGCTGCCGAAGCTGTTCCCGGGTCTCATCATCTATTCGGACGAGCTGAACCACGCCTCGATGATCGAGGGGATCAAGCGCAACGGCGGTGCCAAGCGCATCTTCAAGCACAACGATCTGGACGATCTGCGCGCCAAGCTGGAGGCCGACGACCCCGCCGCGCCCAAGCTGATCGCATTCGAATCAATTTACTCGATGGACGGCGATTTCGGCCCGATCAAGGAAATCTGCGACCTCGCGGATGAATTCGGCGCGCTGACCTACATCGACGAAGTGCACGCCGTCGGGATGTATGGGCCGAGGGGCGCGGGCGTCGCGGAACGCGATCGCCTGATGCACCGGATCGACATCATCAACGGCACGCTGGCCAAGGCCTACGGCGTCATGGGCGGCTATATCGCGGCCTCGGCAAAGATGTGTGACGCGGTGCGCTCCTATGCGCCGGGCTTTATCTTCTCGACCTCGCTGGCGCCTGCGCTGGCCGCCGGTGCGACGGCTTCGGTGGCGCATCTGAAGCGCGACCAGAAGCTGCGCGAGCAGCATCAGACTCAGGCCAAGATCCTGAAAACACGTCTGAAAGGTCTGGGCATGCCGATCATCGACCACGGCTCGCACATCGTGCCCGTGATCGTCGGCGACCCCAAGCACACCAAGCAGCTGTCGGACATGCTGCTGGAGGGCTACGGCATCTATGTGCAGCCCATCAACTTCCCCACGGTGCCCCGCGGCACCGAGCGTCTGCGCTTCACCCCCTCTCCGGTGCATGGCCCCGAAGAGATGGACAAACTCGTCCGCGCCATGGACGAGCTCTGGAGCCACTGCGCGCTGAATCGTGCCGAAATGGCGGGATAACTCCCGGTATTTCTGTCAATTGCCTTGTGGTGTGGTAACGTAATCGCAATAACCGGGCTGCACGAATCGTGGAGGCCCGGGTAGGGCAGGCACGGGCAGATAGTGAAGTTGGGGCAGTCGCGCATGATCGGGCGTAAATCCCAGAACCGGATTGAAACCACGGACTCCCATCAGGGGTCCGAAGGGTTCACTCTGAAGCTGGGCGATGTAATGCGCGGCGAACGCGCGACAATGGGCAAGTCCCTGCTGGATGTTCAACGCGAGTTGCGCATCAAGGCAAGTTACATTGCCGCGATCGAGAATTGCGACCCCTCCGCCTTTGATACCCCCGGGTTTATCGCAGGTTACGTGCGCTCTTACGCCCGATACCTTGGTATGGACCCGGACGAGGCTTTCGCCGGATTCTGCGAGGAAAGCGGGTTCTCCGTGGCCCATGGCATGTCCTCCGAGGCATCTGTCGTGGCGCGCAAACCGGGCTCGGGCGAATTGGCAAAGCCGCGGGTGCGCAACGCGCTTGCTGAACCGAACCTGCCGTTCGCCCCTGCATCCGACAGCTGGATGTCGCAGATCGAACCGCGCGCCATCGGGTCCTCGCTGGTGCTTCTGGCGCTGATCGGTGGCATCGGTTACGGCGGCTGGGCCGTGTTGCAGGAAGTGCAGCGCGTGCAGGTCACGCCCGTGGATCAGACGCCGGTGGTGCTGTCGGAACTCGACCCGCTGGACGCTGCGCGGCGGCCGCTCCCGGTGGACGATCAGCCCGTGGCCGAGGATGTTGCAGGCGTGTTCACACCGCCGAGCACCGAGGCGTTTGACCGGCTGTACCGTCCGCAGGCCCTGGATGTGCCTGTACTGGTGGCGCGGGACGAGCCGATTTCCACGCTTGACCCTGACAGCGGTGGCCTGTTTGCCGGGCGCGGCGGCGCGCTTCCGTCGGTGCAGGACAGCTCGTTGGCGGCGGCTGCGCTGGCCGAAGGCCTGATCGACCAGGCGCAAAGCGGCACGATGATCCAGACGCCGGTGATCGCGGGCAGCGGCGTGACCGTTCTGGCCGTGCGCCCGTCCTGGGTGCAGATCAAGGATGAAGAGGGCAACGTGCTGTTGTCGCATGTCATGAACGCGGGCGAGACCTATGCCGTGCCGCGCGATGCCATGGCGGCAGAGTTGCAGGCCGGCGAATCCGGGGCGGTGTATTTCACCGTCGATGGTCAGACCTACGGTCCGGCCGGGGCGCGTGGTTCGGTGACGCAGGGCGTGTCGCTTGCCGCTGCTGACCTGACCGAACGGTACAGCCCGGCGCAGCCCGGTGACGATGACGACCTGATGACGGCCTTGGTCGCGATGGACTTGCAGGGCGGATCTGCAACGACCGTGGCCGAAGCGCCGCGTATCGCACCGTCCATGCCGGACATGAGCGCGCCCCGGACGGCGGCGCCGCAGATTGCCTCGACCTCGACCGACACGGATGTGCAGGCGCCTGCGGGACCGCGCGTTCTGGCGGATGCACCTCCGGGAATCACCGTGGTGGCTACTGCCGAAACCTGGGTCGAGGTCACCTCGCCCTCGGGCAAGAAGCTGTTCGCGCAGACCTTGCAGGCGGGACAGACCTACCAGGTGCCGCAGACCGATCAGCCCGCGACGATCTTCTCCGGCAATGCCGGTGGCGTGTTCTTTGCGGTCAATGGCCAGACCTTCGGTCCCTATGGTCAGAATGGCCAGTTCGGGCGGAACCTTGCGCTTTCTGCCGAAGCGATTCAGCAAGAGCTGAAGGTTGCCGACCTGACGCAAAACCAGACCCTTGCACGAGTGGTTGCCGAGCTTCGCCTCGCCAGCCCGCTGCCGGGCCGGTAAGGGGCCGGGTGCGGTGGTCTGACACTTCCGCATCGCTCCACGCCCCCCTATATCCACAGCGAACAACCCTGACAGGAGCCTCGTCATGAGCCTCAACCACGTTCGCCCGTGGCGGAACATCTATCGCCGCGCGTCCCGCAAGATCATGGTGGGCAATGTTCCCGTGGGCGGTGATGCACCGATCACCGTGCAGACGATGACGAACACCGTCACCACTGACATCCCCGGCACCATCGCGCAAGTTCTGGCCGCCGCCGAGGCGGGCGCAGATATCGTGCGGGTGTCGGTGCCGGACGAGGATTCGGCCAAGGCGTTGAAGGAAATCGTGCGCGAAAGCCCGGTGCCGATCGTCGCCGATATCCATTTCCATTACCGTCGCGGCATCGAGGCCGCCGAGGCCGGGGCCGCCTGCCTGCGGATCAACCCGGGTAACATCGGCTCGCCCGAGCGCGTGAAGGAAGTCATCAAGGCCGCCCGCGACCACAACTGTTCCATCCGCATCGGCGTCAACGCCGGGAGCCTCGAAAAGCACTTGCTGGACAAATACGGCGAGCCGACGCCGGACGCCATGGTCGAAAGCGGTCTGGATCACATCAAGATCCTGCAAGACAACGACTTTCATGAGTTCAAGATCAGCTGCAAGGCGTCGGACATCTTCATGGCCGCCGCCGCCTATCAAAAGCTGGCCGATGCAACGGACGCGCCCATTCACCTCGGGATCACCGAGGCGGGCGGCTTTGTCTCTGGCACGGTCAAAAGCGCGATTGGCCTTGGCAACCTTTTGTGGATGGGGATTGGCGACACGATCCGCGTGTCCCTCTCGGCGGACCCCGTCGAAGAGGTCAAGGTCGGCTACGAGATCCTCAAATCATTGGGCCTGCGCCATCGTGGCGTGAACATCATCAGCTGTCCGTCCTGCGCGCGGCAGGGTTTCGATGTCATCAAGACCGTCGAGATCCTGGAAAAGCGGCTGGAGCACATCAAGACACCCATGAGCCTGTCGATCATCGGCTGCGTGGTGAACGGCCCCGGTGAGGCGCTGATGACCGATGTGGGCTTTACCGGCGGTGGGGCCGGGTCGGGCATGGTGTATCTGGCCGGCAAGGCCAGCCACAAGATGTCCAACGACCAGATGGTCGATCACATCGTCGAAGAAGTCGAGAAGCGCGCTGCGTTGATCGACGCCGAAGCCGTTTCGCCAAAGGCCGCCGAATAACCAGTTTTCAGGCTCCGGTTGGGGAGCGACGCAACCCGTAGGTGAAAATGACCGGACTTCCCGGCTTGGGCATTCCATTGGTTCTGGACGCTCGCGTCATCCGCGAGCAGCATGACTTGCGGATGCGCGAGCTGAAGTTGCGGGTGCCGTCACTGGCGCTGGCATCGGTGGCGCTGTGGGTCGTGTTCGGGCTGTGGCAGGTGATGCTGTGGTTCGTCGTGCGGATGGCGGTCTACCTGCTGTTCATGGTCGTGGCGCGGCGTCTGCCGGATCGACTGAGCGGATGGGGGCTGGCGGCTTTTGTGGCGCTCACGCTGGCGGATTCGCTGATCTACAACGGCATGGCTGTCTGGCTGTGGTATCTTGACCACCGTGTTCTGGACCTGTTCGCGCTGGCGATCATCACGACGGCGATGCTGTCGGTCAGCTGGGTGCGCGCGGAGTCTGCCTTGCTTTGGATCTGTGACAGCATCGCCATCGCGCTGAGCTTGATGGCCGTGCCGGTGATTTATTACATGCAGGGCAATCCCTTGATCCACGCGGTGTTGGCCGCCGGAATCTTTGCGTTGGTGCTGGTCTACTTCGTCATGGCAAAGTTCGCCGTGTGGAAAATGCGAACCGATATTCGCCGCGCGCAGGCCGGAGAGATCGAGCGCGCCAAAAGCGACGCTGTCGGCAAGCTGGCGGGCGGCATGGCGCATGACTTCAACAATTTGCTGACCGTTGTTCTGGGCAATCTGGAACTGGCCAAGATCGCGATGCAGCCCGGCGAGCGCACCGAGATGCTGGAAGAGGCAGAGGCTGCCGCGCGCCGCGGGGCCGAGATGATCGGGCAGTTGCTGGCCTTTTCACGCAAGGCGCGGCTGGAAACACGCCTGGTCGGCATCGGGGAAATGTTCGACGGCGTTGCGCCGCTGATCGGGGCGATGCTGGGCAAGAAGCACTGGGTGACGCGGGCGCCGCTGCCGGAGGATCTGCCGCAGGTGCGGGTGGATATGGGCAAGATCCAGTCGGTCTTGTTGGAATTGGTGCTGAACGCACGCGAGGCCATGCCGCGTGGCGGAGAGATCTCGCTGGTGGCGCAGAAAACGGATGCGCTGGGACGGCCGACGGTGAGCCTGTCGGTGATCGACACAGGCGTCGGCATCGCGCCGGAGCGTCTGGCGCTGGTCTGCGACCCGTTCTATTCGACCCGGACCAAGGCGACGGGGCTGGGCCTGTCGATGGTGAAGGGGATCGCGGAGCAGTCTGGTGGCTCGCTCGTCCTGACCTCGATTGCCGGGCAGGGCACGCGTGTCACGCTGCACCTGCCTGCGGCGGTGGCCGAGCAGGCGGTGGCGTCGGGCGCGCCCTGCGTCGGTGCGCAGGGCGCTGTGGCTCAGCGCGTCAGGTAATCTTCGAGCACGAAATCCGGCATCAGGCCACGGATCAGGCGGTCAGGCATGACGTAGGACGGCAGCGAGTCCAGGTTCAGCCGCTCGAACATCGGGCGAGTGCTGTCGTCGAGTTCGATCACGCTCAGGGTCAGGTCGAGCCGGTCCGTGACGCGGCGCAGTTCTGCCGCTGCCTGCGCACAATCGGGACACTTCGGGCCGATGAAGATCGCGATGGCGGCGCTTTGGTCCGGGCCGAACAAGGCGTCGGCCTCTGCTTCGATCCTGGCGCGGTCGGCGTTTTTCTCGGTGCCATAGATGTCCACGGCGGGTGGCGCAGTGAGGTTGCGCAGGCGCTCTTCGGCGGTCGGTGCGAATTGCGCGTGGACCGGCGCCGCAATCAGCAGCGCCGGTATCAGGTTGCGGATCATCGCTTAGTTGGCCGAGCGGGCCTGCGCGACGATCTGCTCCATCGCCGCGAGCGGCGCGTAGCCGCGTACCATCTCGGTGCCAAAGACGAAGGAGGGCGTGCCGCTGATCTGCATCGCCTGCGCCAGGGCGCGGGTTTCGGTGATGCGGCGGGTGACTTCCTCGCTGTCCATCTCGGCCTTCACGGCGTCGTAGTCAAAGCCGAAGGTCTCGGCCAGTCGCTGAAGCTGGGCTTCGCCCGGGTTGCCTTCGAGCGAGATGAGCGCCTCGTGGACCTGCTCGTAGGCCTCGTCTCCGGCAACGATCTGGGTGGCGATGGCAAAGCGCGAAGAGATCATCGAGGCGTCGCCGAGGATCGGGAATTCCTTCACGATCAGGCGGATGTTGCCGTCCTTTTCGACCAGTTCGGTCACTTCGGGCGCGGCCTTGCGGCAGTAGCCGCAGCGGTAATCCATGAATTCGACGATGGTGAAATCGCCGTCCGGGTTGCCGCCGACCCAACTGTAGCCGTCGTTCAGCAGGGCGTCCTTGTGGGTTTCCACCAGCGCGCTGTCGACCTGCACCTGCTGCTGGGCTTCCATTTCCTCCAGCTTGGCCACGGCGTCCATGATGACCTGCGGGTTGGTCAGCAGGTAGTCGCGGACGGCCTCGCCAAAGGCGGCGCGCTGATCGTCGGACATGTTCGACAGGTCGAAGTCCTGCGCCATGGCAGAGGTTGCGCCGGTCAGGCAGGCGGCGGTCACGCCGGCTTTGAGGATGGATTTCAGCATGGGGTCTCCGTTTGCGTTGTCTTGTTCATTTCTGTTTGGCCTGACGCGCGGCGTCCAGCACATCTTGTGCGCGTTGATAGGGGGCCGAGCCGCGTGGCAGTTGCGCTTCTGCGCGCCGGGCGTGCAGTTCGGCGTCCTTCAGGCGTCCGGTCAGGGCGTAGCGTTCGGCGGTGGCCAGCGAGGCCATGCCGTTGTTGCCAAGCTTCGCGTAGGCGACGCCAAGGTCGCGCAACATGCCGGGATCCGAGAAGTCGCGCCCGCGGGCGGCCTCCAGCGCTTCCAAAGCGCCCTTGGCATCCCCGGCGGCAAGGCGCGCGCGCCCCAGCCCGGCGAGGATCAGGGATTCGCGCGGGGCCCGGTTGGCGGCGGCCTGATAGACCTGCACGGCGGCCTTGAACTGGCGCGATTCCAGCAGGATCTGGCCCTTGAGCTCCATCAGGTAGGGATCGTCCGGGCGCGCGGCGATGGCGGTGTCGATGGCGGCGAGGGCCTTTTTCATGTTGGACTGGCGGTGATAGGCCACCGCCTCGCGCATCAGCCGGACGTCCTTGTAGGGATACATGTCGAGGCGGCGCAGCGTCCAGTTGGGCGCGCGTTTGAAGGCGCTCAGCTTGCCCTGGGCGCGGGCGAACCAATAGTCGGCGGTCGGATTGGGCTGGCCGGGCTTTGCGCCCACCACCAGCGATTCCAGCGTGCGCATCCGGTCGCGCGACAGCGGATGCGTGACGGCGTAGGGGTCCATGCGGCTTTCGTCCAGGTTCACCTGGTTGATGAAGATGCTGATGGCATCCGTCGCACCGCGCGGGTCGATCCCGGCACGCTGGAGAAACCGCACGGCGGAAATGTCGGCCGAGGTTTCCTCGGCCCGGGTGTGTGTGAAAAACCGGCGCGCGGCGGAGGCGCTGCTGCCCGCCGCGATGCCCACGGCCAGCGAGGGATCGGCGCCCGAGATGCCTGCCGCCACGGCCAGCAGCATGCCCAGACCGGCGGCGCTGCGGGCCGAACGCATGTTGGTCAGCCGCCGCGTGATGTGGCCATTGGCGATATGCGCGGCCTCATGGGCGAGGACGGCTTGCAGCGCGGGGGCGCTTTCGAGTTTCAGGATCAGGCCCGAGTGGATGAAGATATGGCGCGAATCCGCGACGAAGGCGTTCAGGCTCGGATCGTCCAGCACGACGATGTCCACCTGCGCGGGGCTGAGGCCCGCTGCCGTCAGCACCGGAGCGGCGAGCTGTTTCAGCGCGTATTCCATGTCGGCATCGCGCAGGAAGGTGGCCGCGCCGGCCTGACCCGCCATGAGGACGAGCGCCGCAATCAGGCTCAGGAGTCTGGTCTGGATCATTGACGCCACGGGTGTCTCGTTCATAAGCCTCGGGTATTCAGTCCGGGGCACAGTAGAGAGGCAGACATGCGAAGTTCAAGACGCGGGAACGTCGATCCCTTTATCGTGATGGACGTGATGGAGGCCGCGCGCGCCCGCGAGGCCGCCGGACACCGGGTGATTCACATGGAAGTGGGGCAGCCCGGCACGGCGGCACCTGCCATGGCGCGCGAGGCGGTGGCAAAGGCGCTGGCGGCGGACCCGTTAGGATATACTGTTGCGCTGGGTCTGCCGGAACTGCGCGCCCGGATCGCAAGGCTCTATGGCGATTGGTATAATGTCGATCTGGACCCGGCGCGCGTGGTGGTGACGCCGGGGTCGTCGGGCGGCTTCATCCTTGCGTTCTCGGCCCTGTTCGACGCGGGCGAGCGCGTGGCGCTGGGGGCACCCGGCTACCCGTCCTATCGCCAGATCCTCAAGGCGCTGGATCTGGTCCCGGTCGAGGTGCAGTCGGCGGCGGAAAACCGCTATCAGCCGGTGCCCGCGGATTTGCAGGGCGTGGATTTCGAGGGGCTGCTGGTGGCCTCGCCGGCGAATCCGACAGGGACGATGCTGGACAAGGGCGCTTTGGGGGCGCTGGTGGACTGTGCCGCCGACAAGGGCGCGGCCTTCCTGTCGGACGAGATCTACCACGGCATCGAATATGACCGGAAGGCCGTGACGGCGCTGGAGGTCAGCGACGACGTGGTGGTCATCAACTCGTTTTCGAAGTTCTTTTCCATGACCGGCTGGCGCGTCGGCTGGCTGGTGGTGCCGGACAGCCACGTGCGGCAGGTGGAACGGCTGGCGCAGAACCTGTTCATCTGCCCGCCGCATGTGGCGCAGGTCGCAGCACTTCACGCCATGGACGCGAAAGATGAGACCGAGGCCAACCTCGCTGTCTACACGAGAAACCGCGAGTTGATGCGTGTCGGTCTGCCCGAGGCCGGGTTCGACCGGATCGCGCCTCCGGACGGGGCCTTCTATTTCTACGCCGATGTCAGCCATCTGACCGACGACAGTGTCGCCTTTGCCAAGGAGATCCTGGAGGAAGCGGGCGTCGCCGTGACGCCGGGGCTGGACTTTGATCCGGTGCGGGGCGCGGGAACCTTGCGGTTCTCCTACGCGCGCAGCACGGCGGATATCGAGGAAGGGCTGGCGCGGCTGAAGGCATTCATGCGCAAGCGGGGGCTGGCCGAGGGCTGATTGCCGCTGGGACGCGGCGCGCGAGGGTGCTATGGTCTGCGCAAGGATCACCGGGAAACGGGACCATGAGCAGGATATTCGCCTTTCTTTGCATGATGATCTGCGCCTCGTCGCTGGCGGCGCAGGAGACGTCCGGCCTTGCGCGTTACGAGGGCGGCGGCTTTGTCGACCGTCGCTTTGGCGGGACGCAGCTGGAACTGAAACTGTCGCAGGGCGTGCCGTGGCGCGTGTTCACCGTGGCGGACCCCTATCGTCTGGTGGTGGACTTCCGCGAGGTGGACTGGGGCACGGTGGAGGCCAAGGCGCTGGATGCCAGCGACAAGGTGAAATCCGTCCGTATGGGCAGCTTCCGGCCCGGCTGGTCGCGGCTGGTGGCGGAACTGACAGAGCCACTGACGGTGGCCGAGGCGAGCCTGAAAACGCGCAAGGACGGTGGTAGCGCGGAGCTGTTGTTGAAACTGGCGCCGACGGACCACGCGGCGTTCCTTGCCCATGCCGGTGTGCCGCGCGATCCCGACTGGGAGATGCCGCGCCCCCATGCACGCAGGCCCGCGCCGCGTGCGGCGGGGGCGCCGCTTGTCGTGGTGCTGGACCCCGGTCACGGCGGTATTGATCCGGGCGCAGAGCGGGGCGGCGTCAGCGAGGCCAACCTGGTGCTGAAATTCGCCCGCGAACTGCGCGACGTCCTGCTGCGGTCGGGCAACTACGAGGTTGTTCTGACACGCAATTCCGACACCTTCATCTCGCTTGAGGCGCGGGTGGCAGCGGCGCATGACGCGGGGGCGGATATCTTCATCTCGTTGCATGCCGATGCGCTGGATTCGGGTGTGGCGCATGGGGCGGCGGTCTACACGCTGGCCGAGGATGCCTCGGACGAGGCGTCTCAGGCGCTGGCCGAACGCCACGACCGCGACGATCTGCTGGCGGGGATCGACCTGAGCGGGTCGGACGACCGGGTGGCGCAGGTGCTGCTGGACCTTGCGCGGCTGGACAATACGCCGCGCAGTCAGGCCATGGCGAAACATATCGTCGACGGGATCAAGAACGCGCTGGGGCATGTGCACAAGGACCCGCAGCGCGAGGCGGCGTTCTCGGTGCTGAAGTCGGCGGATATTCCGTCTGTGCTGATCGAACTGGGGTTCCTGTCGTCGCAGAAGGACCTGCAAAGCCTGCAGGACCCGGCGTGGCGGGCGGGCATGGCGGCGGGCATCCGCGACGGGCTGGCGGCATGGGCCATCGAGGACAAGGCATTGGCACGCCTGAGGCGGCAGTGACCGCGCGGGCAAATGTGAACAATGCGTTCACGCCGGACAATCGGATCAACCTTTCGTAGAGGTTTTCGACGACGTTAACCTTTGAGGTCCAATCTCGCGGCGAGGGCCTGTGATGCCTTGTTATGCCACGCAAATCTTGTCTTTGGTCTAACGCCGCGTCCGGGTCGGCGGAGCCACGCGCATGGCTGGCACGGATGTGTTTTGACCGGGGCCCGGAAAACCGTTAAGCGGGGTCCAATCGCCCGGGCCAAAGGCCACGGGCCCCATAGACTTGAGGTCTTGCGTGACGCGGTTCATCTTCTCCTTCTTCGGTGGCATCTTTGCCGTGGTGACCATGGGCGCGATGATGATCGCCGTCACCATCGGCGCTGTGTTCTGGATGTATGGGCGGGACCTGCCCAGTCATGAACACCTTGCGCAATACACGCCGCCGACGATCAGCCGCATCTATTCGCGCGAGGGCGCAGTGATCGACGAATTCGCGCAGGAGCGGCGTCTGTTCACCCCGGCGAACGAGATCCCGGACCTGGTGAAGCACGCCTTTATCTCGGCGGAAGACAAGAACTTCTACACTCACAAGGGCTATGACATCCGCGGCATCATCGCGGCGGCGGTGCAGGCGGCGAAGTCGGGCGGGTCCGACGTGCGCGGTGCGTCCACCATCACGCAGCAGGTGATGAAGAACTTCCTGCTGTCGGGCGACCGCAAGGCAGAGCGCAAGATCAAGGAAATCATCCTTGCGAGCCGGGTCGAGGAAGCCATGTCCAAGGACAAGATCCTTGAGCTGTACCTCAACGAGATCTTCCTCGGGCAGAACAGCTACGGCGTGACCGCCGCCGCGCAGACCTATTTCAACAAGACCCTTAGCGAGCTTGCCCCGCATGAGGCGGCGATGCTGGCCTCCATGCCCAAGGCGCCGTCCGACTACCATCCCGTCCGCCGCAAGGAGCGCGTGACGCAGCGCCGCGACTTTGTCCTCAAGGAGATGATGGAGAACGGCTATATCGACCGGGCGACCTATGAACACGAGGTGGCGCAGCCGCTGCGGTCGGTGCAGAACGGCGATTTCCCGACCTTTGCCGATGCGCTGCCGCCGCGTGACTACTTTACCGACGAAATCCGCCGCCAGCTGAGCCGCGATTTCGGTGAGGATCAGTTCTTTTCCGGCGGTTACAGCGTCCGCGCGACGCTGGACCCGGAGATGCAGACCGAGGCTGCGCATGCGCTGCAACGGGCTCTGGAACGCTACGACCGTGGCCTTGGCCGTTGGCGCGGCACCGGCAAGACCATCGACGCCGGCACGCTGAGCGACGAGGCCGCATGGCGCGCGGCGCTGGCCGACGTGCGCGTGGCGCGTGACGTGACACTGGAGAGCAAGTGGTATCCGGCGGTGGTGCGCGAGGTGCGCGAGAACGAGCTGGTGCTGGGCATCGAGGATGTCGCGCTGGACGATCCGCGCGGCATGACCGTGCCCCGGTCCGACACCAGCTGGTTCAAGGGCTCGCTGACCGAGAACTTCGCGCCGGGTGACGTGGTGCATGTGCGCGAGTACACCGAGGGTGGCAATTTTGTGCGCTGGACGCTGCGGCAGGTGCCGCAGGTGCAGGGCGGGTTCATGGCGATGGACGTGAACACGGGCCGCGTGATCGCCATGCAGGGCGGTTTCAGCTACCAGCATTCGGTGTTCAACCGCGCGACGCAGGCCAAGCGCCAGCCGGGATCGAGCTTCAAGCCCTTCGTCTACGCGGCGGCGCTGGACAGCGGGTATACCCCCGCGACCATCGTGGTGGACGCCCCGATCGAGATCAACACGCCGCAGGGTGTCTGGCGGCCCAAGAACGCCTCGAACCAGTTCTATGGCCCGACGCCGCTGCGCACGGGGATCGAGCGGTCGCGGAACCTGATGACCATCCGTCTGGCGCAGGAAGTCGGCATGGACGTGGTCGCGGATTACGCCGAGCGGTTCGGCGTCTATGACAACATGGGCCGGGTTCTGGCGAACGCCCTGGGCGCGGATGAAACCACGCTGTTCAAGATGGTGGCGGCCTATGCCATGTTCGCCAATGGCGGCGAGCGGGTGGAGCCGACGCTGGTCGACCGGGTGCAGGACCGCTACGGCAACACGGTCTACAGCCACGACGCGGCGCAGGGCAACAAGCGCGTCTGCGTGGATTGCTACGATCCGAACCTCGCGCCGGGGCGCTCTCCGCGCATCGTCAGCGAGCGGGAGCGGGTGATGGACCCGATCACCGCCTATCAGCTGACCTCGATGATGGAAGGCGTGGTGAAGCGCGGGACGGCGGCCAAGTCGGTCAACCTGCCGGTGCCCACGGCGGGCAAGACCGGGACGACCAATGATTCCAAGGACGTGTGGTTCGTGGGCTTCACCTCGAACATCGTGGCGGGCTGTTACATCGGCTACGACACGCCGCGTTCGCTGGGGTCGGGGGCCTCGGGCGGCGGGTTCTGCGGTCCGGTCTTCGAGCAGTTCATGCAGAAGGCGGTGAAGAAATACGGCGGCGGCGCGTTCAAGGTGCCGGAGACCTGCAACTTCGTGAACATCGACCGGTTCTCGGGCGCGCGTCTGGGCGAGGGTGCCCGTGGCGACAACGTGGTGGCGGAGTGTTTCCGCGAAGACGACCTGCTGAACGGCGTCTGGGGCGTGCAGCTGGACGGTGGCTTTGCCATCTCGGGCAGCTTTGACCTGATCCGTCCGGATGGCACGGCGGTGGCGAAGGAGGTGACCACCTCGACGGGCCGCAAGGCGGTGGTGGGTCCGAAGGCGGGCTTTGGCACGCTGTCATCGGGGGGCCTGTACTGATCGCGGCAGGTGGGTCGCAGACCCACCCTACGGGTTAACGCCAGGTCTGATGACTGCAGCGCGCGTTGGGGTTAACCCGGCGCGCGTTTGCCATATCTGGGGGGGGGGCGGTGCCGGTTTCGGGGCGGGTTAACCGGATTTTTACGCAGGTTTCGCGGCTGTAAGGGGTGAACCGGCCGGTTGTTAAGGGTTTGACCGTGACGTTGCGTCGGAAAGGGTTAATCCGGTCACTTTCTGAGGGGAGTCGGGGCACAGCCCCGACCTACGCCTTCGACCCCGCTCATTCCCATTCCATCTGCTCGTAGGTGGCCTGCGCGTTGCGGCCCGCCATGGCGGCGAACTGGTCGAGGTCGGACCACGCGGATTGGTCGATGGTGGGGGCGGCGATGATGTCGCCGCCCGCGTCGATCAAGGCGCCGATCTGCGTGCGGAGGTTCGCGAGATAGTCGTAGGTGTCCCGCGTGGCGGTGGCGAGGTCGGTGGGCGCGCCGTGGCCGGGGACGACGTGGGTGGGGGTGAGGGCCGCCATGGACTCGAAGGCGGCGATCCAGTCGCGGGTGTTGGAGAAGTCCTGCACGCCGAGCAGCCGTTCGGTGAAGGCAATGTCCCCGGTGAAAACCACGCTTTCAGCGGGGAACCAGACGAAGGCATCGCCGGGCGTATGCGCCGGGCCGGGCGCGGTGATCTGGATGGTGGTGTCGCCGACCGTCAGCGTCAGGTCGCTGTCGAAGGTCACGTCGGCATAGGCGGGGGCGGTGCCTTTGAGCCCTTCGCCGATCAGCTGCGAGAGCTTGGTGAATTGCAGCGACTCGCGCGTTTGCTGGTCTGTGACGGCGGTGGTGGAGGCGTAGACCTGCGCGCCTTGCGCCTGCCAGTAGCCATTGCCCAGCCAGCGGTGATCCTGCCCGCCGGTGTCGATGACATGGGTGACGGGGGCGTCGGTGATCGTGTCGAGGGTCTGGTCGATCATCTGCGCGCCGAGCCACGAGCCGCCGGGATCGACGAGGACGACTCCCTCGGTGGTCAGGATCACGCCGAAGGTGGCGTTGTTGCCGAGGTTCACCGGATCGCGTTGGGTGAGCGGGCCCGTGAGGGCGTAGGTGTGCTCCGTGACCTGCGTGACGGCGAGCGTGTCGGCCTGCGCGGTCAGCGGCAGCGCGGCGAGGATGAGGGCAAGCGGTTTCATGGCGGGGTCCTCCGATGTCGCAGGGAGGAAAGCGCGTCAGGGGCCGCCTTGGCAATGCGACAAATCAAATATGTTGAATATGTGGGTCAGAGAGGAGGAGGGCGAGGAGGTCGGCCTCGGGGTCGGTGGTGACTGTGCCGCGCGTGCGGAGCGCGATGGAATGGGCGCATTTGACGGCGGCCCAAGCGGCAAGGCGGGGCTCCGGGACATCCAGCGCCTTGGCGCATTCGGCGCGCGCGGTGGCGAGGCGCCTTGGCGTGCGGAGCAGCTGCGGAATGCCCCTGGGGTTGCGCAGGGCGTTGGCCAGCTCGAAGGCGGGGTCCCCGAGCAGGCCCTTGGCGTCGAAGGCGCGGGGTCCGTTCGGGGTGAGGATCACGTTGTCATGGTGCAGGTCGCCGTGCAGCGGCACGGGCTGCGGGCTGGTGTCCAGCAAGCTGCGCGCGAGGCTTTGCGCCGTGGTGATGGCCTTGCGCAGGGCAACGGGGCAGTCGGGGGCAAATCCGGTGTCAAAGAGCGGGGCAAGGTAGCTGGCCAGCGGCGTGAGGCCGGGTGTCGCTGCAGGGCGGCTGGCATGTAGCGCGCGGGCGGTTGCGGCCAGAAGGGCGTTGGCGCTGTGGTCCTGGCCCTTGCGGGACAGCTCGCCGAGGGACGGGCCGTCGAGCGGTTCCATCAGCAGGCTGTCGGTGGCGTGGGCGTGGATGCGGACCATGGGCGGCCCCCAAGCGGCCATGAGGGCGGCGGCGGGGGCTTCGTTCCCGGCATGGCCGCGCGGGTAGAGTTTCAGGATCGCGGGGCCGTGCCGAGAGGTGACGCGGTACAGCCGCGCGGCGGGCGTCGTGGCCAGCGGCGTCGGATCGGCGGCGGCGTGGCGGGCGAGCGCCGCCTCCAGCGCGGGACAGGTTTTTGGGGAGCGGGACATGGCGCACTCGGACCGGGACGGGTGCGCGCAGGATGGTCTGCGCGACTGGTGTCGAAAAGGGGGCGGATGCGGACTTGCCCGCATTGTGGCAGCGCGGTATCACGCGGGGCCATTCCTACCCCACGGAGTCCGTCATGCGCGCCGAAGCCCAGAACAACGTCGACAAGATCGAGAAATCGCTCGACCTGTTGAAACAGCGTCTTGGCTGGGAGACGGCGCAGCACCGGCTGGAGGAATTCAACGCCCGCGTCGAGGACCCGAACCTGTGGGACAACCCGGAGGCGGCGCAGAAACTGATGCGCGAGCGGCAGTCGCTGGTCGATGCGATGGACAACTATACCTCGCTCAAGCAGGAGCTGGCGGACAACGTCGAGCTGATCGAACTGGGCGAGATGGAAGAGGACGAAGAGGTCGTGGCAGACGCCGAAAAGGCGCTGAAGGACCTCGTGGCCAAGGCCGCGTCCAAGGAGCTCGAGGCGCTGCTGGACGGCGAGACCGACGGCAACGATGCATTTTTGGAAATCAAGGCGGGCGCCGGTGGCACCGAGGCCTGCGATTGGGCGAACATGCTGGCGCGGA
Organism: Sagittula sp. S175; assembly: GCF_049800975.1. NCBI lineage: Bacteria > Pseudomonadati > Pseudomonadota > Alphaproteobacteria > Rhodobacterales > Roseobacteraceae > Sagittula > Sagittula sp. S175. Next base: position 142,705 of record NZ_JBNAGB010000001.1, on the reverse strand, counting down.
TGTATGTCCGCTGGGCGGAGAAGCGCGGTTTCGAGGTCGAGTTGCAGGAAGAACAGGCGGGCGCCGAGGCGGGGATCAAGTCCGCGACCTACCAGATCAAGGGCAAGAACGCCTATGGCTGGCTGAAGTCCGAGAGCGGCACACACCGGCTGGTGCGGATTTCGCCGTTCGGTAAAGGGACGAGGGAGACCTCCTTTGCGGCCGTGGGCGCCTATCCGGTGATCGACGACAATATCGAGGTGGTGGTGAACCCGGCGGATATTCGCATCGACACCTTCCGGTCGTCGGGCGCAGGCGGTCAGCACGTGAACACGACGGATTCTGCCGTGCGGATCACGCACCATCCGACGGGGATCGTGGTGACGAGCTCCGAGAAGTCGCAGCACCAGAACCGCGACATCGCCATGAAGGCACTGAAATCGCGGCTGTACCAGCTGGAACTGGACCGCCGTAACGCCGAGGTGAACGCGCTGCACGAGGCCAAGGGCGATGCGGGCTGGGGCAACCAGATCCGCTCCTACGTGTTGCAGCCCTACCAGATGGTGAAGGACCTGCGCACGCAGTACGAGACGGCGGATACCTCGGGCGTGCTGGATGGCGACCTCGACCCGTTCATGGAGGCGACGCTGGCCTTGCAGGTGTCGGGCAAGAGCCGGGCCGACGCGCGCGGCGAGGACTGACGGCAAAGCGCGACGGCGGACCCTTGAAAAGGGTTCGGGCCGAAGTCTTTTGAAGACTTCGGGGGCGCGGCGAGGGTTTTGTCTGGTTTCGCCTGAGCCGGGGCTCAGGCGACCGGATGGGAGGCTTTGCCCCCCAAACGCCCCAAGGGTATTTGGATCAAGATGAAGGTGGGGGGCGCTTGCCCTTCACCTGTTCTGGCGGGTCAGGCCAGCGAGTCGTAGAAGCCTGCCCAGCCGCGTGGTTCGGGATAGCGTTCGCGGAAGCGGCGGCGCAAGTCGGGGCCGAGCGATTTGTACCAGTCGACGAATGTGCGCAGCACGGCGGTGCCGCGTTTGACCTGCCATGTCAGGCTGTTGCGGTGGGTGTCCGGGCAGATCAGCGAGGGTGGGACGTCGTAGGTGTCGCGGGCCGGGAGGCCCTGCTCCAGTTCTTCGAGGGCGGCGCGCAAAAGCGCGAAGCCGTCCGGGCGCCGCATGAGCGCCTGCACGTCGATGTGGCGAATCCGTCCGTCTTCGCCACGCCGGATGGGGTCGTGGTCGGGTGTCATTGGTCTCTCCTCCAGTACATCCTAGGGTAGAGGGTGAGACCTGGGCGTAAACAAAAACCTAACGCCCGGATGGTCCGGGGTCGGAGAATGATTCAAGCGAGGCGATTGCCCGGTTATTGGGCGGGTTCTGCCACTTTCGGAGGCTGTGGACGATAGACCAGGGGCGCGTCGGCGGCAGCATGTGCGTCGGCGCGGGCTTGCAGGTCTATATGGTGGGGCGACTTCACGCAGACCGGATCGGTGGCGTTCGGGTCGCCCAGAAGCGCCATGGCCTGACAGCGGCAGCCACCGAAGTCCTTCAGCTTGCGCTCGCATGAGTTGCAGGGCTCGGGCATCCACTCCGTGCCACGGTAGGCGTTGAAGGCGGGATCGTCGTACCAGATGTCCCTGAGCGACTGGTCCCGGACATTGGCGAAGGTCAGGTGCGGGATGGTCTGGGCGGCGTGGCAGGGCAGGACTTGCCCGTCGGGGGCGACGTTCAGGCCGGCCTGTCCCCAACCGCCCATACAGCGCTTGGGGTAGTCCTCGTGGTAGTCGGCGGGGACGTAGTCGATGACCAGCCTGCCCTTGAGCGCCTCGCGGGCCTCCAGCACGATGCGCGTCGCCTCGCGGTTCTGTTCGCGGGTGGGCATCAGGGCGTCGCGGTTCTTCAGCGCCCAGCCGTGGAACTGGACGGTGGCGACCTCGATGCGGCGCGCGCCCATCTCCTGCGCGATTTCCAGCGCGCGGGGCAGCTGGTGCAGGTTCTTGCGGTGCAGGACGGCGTTCAGCGTAAGCGGAAAGCCGATCTCCTTGATCCAGCCCGCCACCATCATCTTGCGGTCAAAGCCGCCCTTGTAGCCGCCGATCTCGTCGGCCATCTCGGGCGTGGTGCCTTGCAGGGACAGCTGGATGTGGTCGAGGCCTGCCTCGTCCATCTCGCGCAGGCGCTTCTCCGTCAGGCCGATGCCGGAGGTGATGAGGTTGGTATAAAGCCCGGCGTCGCGGGCGGCCTGAACCAAGTCGGTCAGGTCCCGGCGCGAGGCGGGTTCGCCGCCCGAGAGGTGCAGTTGCAGCACGCCCATGTCAGCGGCCTCGCGGAAGACGCGTGCCCATGTGGCCGTGTCCAGTTCCGCGTCGATGCGGGCCATCTGCGCCGGGTTCGAGCAATAGGGGCAGGAGAGCGGGCAACGGTGCGTCAGCTCCGCCAGCATGGCGATGGGGGGCGGTGCCTTTTTCGGGGTGTCGGTCATTGCGTCAGGTCCAGAAAGCGGCGGTCGGCGAGGGTTTTCAGGAAGGCGGCGGAGTCCTTCGCGATCTGGTCGCGCGGTGCCTGATACTTGTCGGCCAGCGCCTGCGTGATGGCGTCGAAGGAGCGTTCCCCGTCGACTTCCGACAGGATGGCGTGGCCGATCATGTCCAGCGTCACGGTGCGTTCCGGGGCAAGCAGCACCCATGTGTCGCGCACCTTGTCGAAATGCACGCGGACGCCGCGCGGCAGGACGGGGATCGCGCCGCCGTCGATCATGAGGCTTTCGCCAGCAACATGCCTTCGCCCGGTTGCCAGCAGCCGGGGGGGATGCGGCCCTCGACGTAGCCGTTCCAGAGCGCGTCGAGCTGCGCCCAGAGGACATCGGTTTTGAATTCAAGCGCGGCGGCGGCCATGTCCTGCTTTTCGGCGGTGTCGGCGTGGTCCAGCACCCACTTCAGGCCGAAGGCCACGTCCTTGGGGGCCTCGGACAGGCGCTTGCGGAAGTAGCTGAGCGACGAATCGTCCGCGAAGTCATAGTGTTGCAGCAAGCCCTCGATGCGGTTGGCGTGGATCGCCGGGGCAAAGAGTTCGGTGAGCGAGGCGGCAACGGCCTCCAGCAGGGTCTTGTCCCGGACGAAGCGCACGTAGGCGTCGACGGCGAATTTCGTCGCGGGCATGATCCCCACGCGGGACTGGACATAAGCGGGATCGAGGCCGACGGCCTGGGCCAGACGCAGCCAGCGGGCGATGCCGCCCTCGTTTTCCGCCGTGCCGTCGTGATCCTCGATCCGCGAGCGCCAGGCGCGGCGCAGGGCGGGTTCCTCGACGCGGGACATGAAGGCGGCGTCCTTCATGGGGATGGAATGCTGGTAGTAGTAGCGGTTGATGACCCAGGCGCGCACCTCGTCGGGGGTGCAGTCGCCGCCATGCAGGCGGTGATGGAAGGGGTGCTTGTCGTGGTAGCGGTCGGCGCCGATCTGGCGGAGGCGGGCTTCGAACTCTTCGCGCGAGGCGGCGGGTTTGTGGTTCGTGTTCATGGCGTGACCTCCATGCCGTCGGTTACGATGGTCCAGCCCGCGGCCTCGGCGGTGGCGCGCTCGGCGCTGTCGGGGCGCAGGACCGGGTTGGTATTGTTCATGTGTACGAATACTTTACGGGCGATACCTAAACCGTCGAAGGCGTGCAGCGATCCGCTGTCGCCGCTCATGGACATATGGCCCATGCGGGCGCCGGTCTTTTGCCCGAGCCGGTTGGTGATCATCTCGTCATCGGCCCAGAGCGTGCCGTCGAAGAACAGCAGGTCCGCGCCGGTCAGGCGGGTCCGCAGGTCGTCGTTCAGGCAGGCGCAGCCGGGGATGTAATAGACGCGCTTGCCGCCCGCGATCAGCTCGACGCCGACGGTGTTCTCGCCCAGCAATTGCGTCTCGACCGTCTCGCCCTCCATATAGAGCGGCACCTTGCCGGGGACGGCAAAGAGCGTGGCGGAAAGGCCGGGCGCGAGGTTGAAGGGTGCGTCGAGCGCGATGGGCTGGCGGCTGACGACCGAAGCGTTCAGCGCGTCGAAGATCGGGTTGTCGCGCAGGACACCGTGGATGGTTTCGGTCGCAAACAGCTGGAAGGGCTGCATTTCCCGAAGCGTCAGCAGGCCCGCGACATGGTCGATGTCGCCATTCGTCACCAGAACCGAATGCAGCGGCAGGGCGCGCAGGTCGGTCGGGTGCAGGGCCGCGCAGTCCATCAACTGCGCGCGAATGTCTGGGGATGCGTTCAGGATGGCCCAGTGTTCGCCGTCTCCGGTGACGGCCAGCGAGGACTGGGTCTGGGCCGGGATCTCGCCCCGGCGGGCGGCGTTGCAATTGGGGCAACCGCAGTTCCATTGGGGCAGGCCACCACCGGCAGCAGCCCCAAGGATGTGCGTGCGAAACGCCATATCGCTATCCCGCACGCTTAGCTGTTCAGAACAGGACTTCGCGCTCTTCGTCGTGCTCCGGGCCGTACATGTTGATTTCCATGCCGCACTCGATTTCGCGGATTTTCGGGGTGGTCCATGCCATGGGTCTATCCTCCTTTTAGACCGGTTTCCGTGGACTTCAGCATTGCCGAGCGCGGGGCGTCTGGCGACTCTTAATTTCTAAGACGGGCATAGACGATGGTCGCATGGCGTGGGTGGAATGTGTGTGGGTTGGAAGGGATATAAGGGTGAAGTTTGGTGTCTAACATTCTGATAACGAATTGCTTTTTGGCGAAGCCTGCGCGGCGCGACTGCGCTGCAATTGCGCTGTTTTCGCAGCGATTGCACGGCCAATCGGGGGCGCCGGTGCCCGCCGCGATGAAGGTATGCCAGAGATATGCTTTTTAAACGTGTTGATCTGGATCAGAAATATCCGGTTTATTGAATGTCGATGAGGCAGCGCGCGGGAGGACAGGCATGCCGGAGACACCACAGCCGGGCGTGCCCGAGCTGGGACCGGTTTCGGTCGAGATGCTGGGAATGGCGCTAAAGCGTGGCTGGCGCGACCTGAGACGCGCGCCAGGCTATGCGCTGGCCTTTGCCGGGCCCTACGTGCTGGGCGGCTGGCTGATGGCCTGGGTGACCTGGGTCACGGGGCAAAGCTATTGGCTGGTGTTTGCCGCCATCGGCTTTCCGCTGATTGCTCCCTTTGCCGCCGTGGGGTTCTACGACGTCAGTCGGCGGCTGGAGGAAGGCCGCGCGCTGGACTGGATGCAGATCTTCTCGGTCGTGCTGCGGCAGTCGAAACGGCAGTTGCCGTCGATCAGCGCGGTGATCCTCGTGGTCTTCCTGTTCTGGTTTTTCATCGCGCATATGATCTTTGCCCTGTTCCTGGGGCTGTCGACCATGACCAATGTATCGACCTCCTTCGACGTCTACCTCAGCGCCAACGGGCTGATGATGCTGGGGGTTGGTACGGTGGTGGGCGCGGGATTTGCCGTGCTGCTGTTCATGATCACGGTGCTGTCGCTGCCGCTGTTGCTGGACCGCGAGATCGACTTTGTCACTGCCATGATCGCGTCGTTCACCTACGTGCAGCGCGAGCCGCTGCGGATGTTCGGCTGGGCGGCGTTCATCGCGGTGGCGACCTTCGTGGCGATGCTGCCGGGGTTCCTGGGGCTGCTGATCGTGCTGCCGGTGCTGGGGCACGCGACATGGCATCTGTACGACATGCTGGCCTACGGCACGACGCGGGGCACGGTGCCGCCGCCCGAGGCGCTGGCCATGCGCGAGACATGACAAAGGGGGCCATGAGCCCCCTTTGTCGACGGTCGGACGTCGGATGTGTCAGACGAAGTTCTCGCCGACCTTCAGCAGCGTGCGGTGATAGGGCACCAGTTCGTCGGCGGTGCAGAACCCGGCAGAGCGGGCGGCGGGCAGGACGTCCTTCATCCGGGTGCCGAGATGTTCGTAGACCATGCGTTCGACACGGCGCCCGGCGATGTTCTCGCGCACGGTGCGGGTGACGTAGCCGACCCAGAAGTTGTTCTCGAACGTCGGGATGCGGGCGAGGTAGTTGAAGGAGGTCGTGGTGGCCCCCTTGCGGCTGACCAGCGCCGCGAAACCGTCCTCCTGCGGGAAGACCGTGCCACGGAATTCGCGATGGTGCGGGGCTGTCGGCAGGCCCTGCGCCTTCATGGCGTCCTTGGCTTCGAAGCCCTTCAGGAAGGTGCCGCCACGGTTGCGGAAGACATAGATCACGCCGCGCACGAAGGCCTTGTCGTCCATGAAGGACCGTCGGGTGAAACGGTAGAAGCCCGAGGGCAGGTCCTCTTCGGCGACGGGGCGTGTGCTGCCGCCGAGGTAATCCGCCACCGCCGGGTTCAGCAGGGTGCTGGCCTCGGTCGAGGTGACGTTCTCCACCGGTTCCAGCAGGATGCGGGCATCGACACCGAAATAGGTGCAGATGCGATGCAGCACATCCGGGCGGGGGAAGCTCTCTCCGGCGAGGTAGCGGTTGTATTGCGTCCGGTTGATCCCGAGATCGCGGCAAAGTGCAGAGATCGATGCAGCCTGTTGCGACAGCTGACGCAGGTTGGCCCCCAGCATGCTGCGCAATTCTGCGGGGCTGGGACTGCGTTGGCGTGTTTTCGTCGCGTCAGTTGCCATGTATCTTTCCCGTAAAGGTTGATTCTCACCACCGAACCGCGCCTGTTTGGGAGAAGTGATAGCGATATGTGTCACGATCTGTCTCTGGTTGGCGTCACTATTGATGCTTAACAGGATCAAACCTGCCGTTTCACGCTACAAAAATCAAGCCGCCGACGCCGAAAAAAACATGTCCCCTCAACAAGGTTTCCTTCACCTTGATTGTGCAACCAACAGCGGAGCGTCAGGCGATGCGGGATCAAATGCTAGGTGTAGTTCTCTGGGCGAACGCGCGGGCGACAACGGCGCTGATCTGGTGTGAGGATCATGGCGATCTGGCCTTGTACGAGGATGACAGCGTGTCGGCCCATTCCGGCGAGGGGCTGGACGCGGGCGACCTGATCGAGTTCGAGGTGGCGCCGGACCCCGGTGCGCGGATGCGCAGGGCGGCGAATTTGCGCTGCGTCGACAAGGGCTTTGCCCCCGGGTTGGCGGAGGAACTGCGCGGGTCGATGGCGGCGGAGATGAAGGGGCAGGCGCCGGTCTCGCTGCGGCCCCGGATGCGCCCGGCACCGCAGGAGCGCGGCAGCAACGTGGTGCAATTCCCCGGCATCCTCGCCTGCGCCTGACACGGTTTACCACTCACGGCACGGCCCTTCGCCTTGATTGGCGGAGGGTTTTTCGTGTGTCGGGGGCTGGACGGGTGATTTCGCCCCGGCTGCGCCGGGACGACCCGCGCGCGCCTGCGGCGCGCGCACCGGGGGCGGCTTTGCCTCCCCCGGACCCCCTCCAAGGTATTTTCAAACCAAAGAAGCAGGGGCTGCCGGGTGGCGTGTAATGGGCGGGCATGAAAAAGCCCCTCGGCCGTGCGGCGAAGGGGCTGACTTTTTTCCGGCGTGGACGCGGGTTACGCGCCGCGGGCGAGGGCGGCGACGCCGGTGCGGGCGACCTCGGCGAGGCCTAGCGGGCGCATGAGGTCGGCAAAGGCGTCGATCTTGTCCGGGGTGCCGGTCAGTTGGAAAACAAAGCTTTCGAGCGTGGAATCGACCACCTGTGCGCGGAAGATGTCCGCGAGGCGCAGCGCCTCGACGCGCTTTTCGCCAGCGCCCTGAACCTTGAAGAGGGCCAGTTCGCGTTCCACAGAGGCGCCTTCGACGGTGAGGTCGTGCACGTCGCGGACCGAGACGATGCGGCCTAGCTGCGCCTTGATCTGTTCGATGACCTGCGGCGTGCCCGAGGTGACGATGGTGATGCGTGACAGGTGGCCCTGATGGTCGACCTCGGCCACGGTGAGGCTGTCGATGTTGTAGCCGCGCCCCGAGAACAGGCCGATGACGCGGGCCAGCACGCCGGGCTCGTTTTCCACCAGGACCGCGATGGTGTGGACCTCGGTCACGTCCGAGAAATTCGGGCGGAGGTTATAGGCGGAGTGCTTCGACGAGCCTTTCTTGATCTTCAGAGCGGACATGCGCGCGACCTTCTATCGGGGTGTTTCCTGCCTGTGCAGGGCGGTGGCCCCGATATCTAGAAGGTTTTGGTGGGCTTTACCAGACGCGGCGCGGTCGTTTTGCGCCGTTTGGCGGTCATTTTATTGCGTTTTGGGCCGCGTTGGCATCGTGGAAGTTGCGCGCCCAAAGCCCATCGCGCCCATGAGCGTAGCGACGATGGCGGCGTGGTCATTGCCAAGGTGATGGCCGCCGTCGAAGGCGGTGGCGGCGAGGTGGGGCGTGAGCGTTTGCGCGGGCGGGCAGGCGCTTTGGCTTTCGCGGGTGCCATGCAGGCAGGCGATCGTCAGATCGGGGTTGGCCTGCGCAAGGCGGGCGATGGCCGGAGCGACCTCCGCCGCGCCGGTGCTGCGTCCCAGCCAGCCGCCTGCCTTGATCTCGAACCCGGTCTGGGCCTCGGGGGCGATCAGGCCGACGCCGCCCAGGCGGGCGCGCAGATCGTCGGGCAGGTCAGCGGCGGCGAAGGGCAGGGTATTGGCGCCAAGGGAAAAGCCCAGCAGCAGCAGGCGTTTGCGACCCAGTGCCGGGGCGTGCAGCCGGTCGATGCGGGCGAGGTCGGCGGCGATGACCTCGGGCGATTTTTCCGACCAGAGGTAGCGCAGTGTCGAGATGCCGACCACGGGAATGCCGCGGGCGGCGAGCAGGGTCGAGACCTCCTCGTCGAAGCGCGCCCAGCCGCCGTCGCCGGAGAGGAAGATGGCGTAGGTGTCGGTCTGCGGTGCCTGCGGGTCGATGTGGAGGGTCAGCGGCAGGTCGGACAGCTCGGCAAAGGCGGTGCCGGTGGTCACGTCGAAGGAGGAGTCGGTGCCGGCGATGCGCAGGTAGCTGTCGACGAAGGCGTCGGTCGGGTCCTCGGTGGCCGCGACCATGCGGGTGCCGGGCAGCGCGGAGGCGGGCGAGGTTTGGCCCGGTTGTTGGTTGGTGGCGGCGATGTCGTACCAGCGCAACGGGGCCTTGGACCCGAGCGTCACGCCGGGGCAGAGCGGCGGCGTGGTGCCAAAGCCCTCGGTCAGCAGTCCCTTGAACCGCGCGGGCGCGGCGCTGGCAAGGCTGAGGGCAAGATCGGCGGTGTCGGGCAGGGCGGTGAGCATGGGCGCACGGGGGAGCGCGCCGCGTTGGTCCTGTAGGCGGCGCACGGTGTCCGCCAGCGGCGCGGCGACCTGCGCGCAGCCCCCATTCAGCGCGATCAGTCCCGGCCCATCGATGCCGATCACCATGGTGTGTACGCGCAAGAGCCGGTCCGCGCGCGCCTGATGCGCCTCGGTCCAGCCGTCCGGTCCGGTGATGAGGAGCGCGGTGGAGCGCGCCTCCATCCCCTCGGGCATGAGGGCGCGCAGGATGCCCGGCGGCAGCGGGTCCAGCGCGCGCGCGGGCAGCGCGGCGGACAGCGTCAGGAGCAGAAGGGAGAGGAGGCGGAGCAGGGACACGGCGGACACTCGAAGCGGCTGAAAGGGGTTTAGCCGAGGGTGTCTGAACAGAGGGTAAAGCCGCGCCGAGTCGGGTGGATTTCTACGCAGGGCATGAAAAAGCCCGGGCGATGGACGCGCCCGGGCTGATGTGTCTGTGGGAAGGGGTCAGACGAGGACCGCGCCGTCCCCTGCGATGGCGTTGGTCGCCTGCACGTCGCCCAGCAGCATCTTGTTGTGCGGGCTGCCCGAGGGGATCATCGGGAAGCAGTTCTCGTGCTTCTCGACAAGGCAATCAAAGACCACGGGGCCGTCGTAGCGGATCATCTCCATTATCGCGTCGTCGAGGTCCGCCGGGTCCTTGCACTGGATTCCCTTGGCGCCGAAGGCCTCGGCCAGCTTGACGAAGTCCGGCAGCGATTCCGACCAGGACGACGAATAACGCTCGCCGTGCAGCAGCTGCTGCCACTGGCGCACCATGCCGAGGCGCTCGTTGTTGAGGATGAACTGCTTCACCGGGGTGCGGAACTGCATGGCGGTGCCCAGCTCCTGCATGTTCATCAGCCACGAGGCCTCGCCCGCGACGTTGATGACCAGCGCCTCGGGGTGGGCCATCTGGACGCCGATGGAGGCCGGGAAGCCATAGCCCATGGTGCCCAGACCACCGGAGGTCATCCAGCGGTTCGGATCCTCGAAGCCGAGGAACTGCGCGGCCCACATCTGGTGCTGGCCGACCTCGGTTGTGATGTAGCGGTCCATGCCCTTGGTCAGCGCCTCGAGGCGTTGCAGGGCGTACTGCGGCTTGATCGTGGTTTCGGAGCCCTTGTAGGAGAGGCAGTTGACCTTCTTCCATTCCTCGATCTGGCGCCACCACTTTGCCAGCGCATCCTTGTTGGTCTTGCGGCCACGGGATTTCCAGAGCGCCAGCACGTCCTCGAGCACATGGGCGATGTCGCCGACGATCGGGATGTCGGCCTTCACCACCTTGTTGATCGACGAGGGGTCGATGTCGACGTGGGCCTTGCGCGAGTCGGGGCTGAACGCGTCCAGGCGGCCGGTGATGCGGTCGTCGAAGCGCGCGCCGAGGTTGATCATCAGGTCGCAGCCATGCATCGCGAGGTTGGCCTCGTAGAGACCGTGCATCCCGAGCATCCCGAGCCACGCCTTTCCGCTCGCCGGGTAGGCGCCGAGACCCATCAGGGTCGAGGTGATCGGGAAGCCGGTGGCCTCGACCAGTTCACGCAGCAGCTGGCTCGCCGCCGGACCGGAGTTGATGACGCCGCCGCCGGTGTAGAACACGGGCTTCTTCGCGGTTTCGATCGCCTCCACCAGATCGGTGATCATCTCCATGTCGCCCTTCACCTGCGGCTGGTAGTGGCGCGTGGAAACGGCGGGCTTCGGCTGGTAGGTGCCGGAAGCGAACTGCACGTCCTTCGGAATGTCGATCAACACCGGGCCGGGGCGGCCTGCGGTGGCGACGTGGAACGCCTCGTGGATGGTCTTGGAGAGCTGTTCGGTCTCCTTCACCAGCCAGTTGTGTTTCGTGCAGGGGCGGGTGATGCCGACGGTGTCCGCCTCCTGGAAGGCGTCCGAGCCGATCATGAAGGTCGGCACCTGGCCCGTGAGGACCACCAGCGGGATCGAGTCCATCAGTGCGTCCGTCAGGCCCGTCACGGCGTTGGTCGCGCCGGGGCCGGAGGTCACGAGAACGACACCGGGCTTGCCGGTCGAGCGGGCATAGCCCTCTGCCATGTGCACCGCGCCCTGTTCGTGACGCACGAGCACGTGCTGGATGTCGTTTTGCTGAAAGATCTCGTCATAGATCGGTAGCACAGCGCCGCCGGGGTAGCCGAATACGACTTCCACGCCCTGATCCTTGAGGGCCTGGACCACCATTTTCGCTCCGGTCATCTGACGTGTCATAACTGTCTCCGATCTTGACACTGTGGGCGGCGGACCGCCCGTTCTCTTGCCTTTTCAGTGGCGCATAAAAAAGCCCCCGGTCGGGTGACGGGGGCGCATGGGATCCTGTTCAGGGAAACCGTTACCGGCCCATGCGCTTTTCCTCTACGACGACGACTAGGATGTTCATCCTGTGGCTCCTTGATGCGCGGGCGACCTTAGGGCCGGTGCGGCGGGGCGTCAACATGCGAAAGCGTCCAAAACCGCGGTTTGGAGAGATTAATTTTCCATTTATTGCGTGGCGAGGGGGTGATGGGGCAATTTTCGTCGGCGGGATCACGCTAATGTAAAGGTGCCGTAGCGGCAGGATTCTGCGCAGAATGTCTGTGCGAAAATGCGGCGGGGTTTTGGGTTTTGGACGGGTGTTAGCGAAAATACGCTACATTACAGGGGTTTGCGTGCCGTTACGGCAAGCACGCTGGGGTTGGCGTGCCGGTTTTGCAACATTCCCGCTCAAATATGTGAATTGATCGCGGAAAGCGTTTGGGTGAGGCTGTAGGGAGACGGCGGTCAGGCCCGCCGTTCCAGAGGTCCCCAGGAGGGCGCAGGTATGACACACAATATCTTTTACCGCGATTTCACGCTCTGCAAGGCGGCAGCGCTTGTGGGTTTGATCGGCGCGGCGCTGATGTTGGGCGGTGTTCCCAAGGCCGACCCTGACGTCGCGGGCGCATTGGCATCTTCCGAGCGGGTGATGCCGGTGGTCTGGCGTGTTCTCCAGTCCGACTGTGACCAGACACAGACGGGCGTCAGCCTCTGACCTTCAGATACCCAAGGCACAGACCTCGGCGGCTCCTTCGGGAGCCGCTTTTTTGTGGAGGGTATGCGTGGTTTTCGGGGGCGGAGCGGGGGCGCTGCCCCCCGTCCTTCGGACGTCCCCCGAGGGTATTTGGATCAAGATGAAGACAGGCGGGTGCAGCCAGAGGCGGGGCCTGCGTGCGGGTGAGGGGGGTTCTCAAAGGTTGGCGCCGGTGCCTTGCAGCACGCCATGTTCCAGCGCGTAGCGGGTGAGACCGGCTGTGGTGGCGATGCCGAGCTTGCGCTTGATGTTTTTGCGGTGGGTTTCGACGGTGCGCACGGAGATGTCGAGCGTCTGTGCCACTTCCTTGTTGGACTTGCCCTGCGCCAGTTGCAGCAGGATCGTCTGTTCGCGGGTGGTCAGCGGGTCTCGGCCACCGGTGTTGATCGGTTCCAGCGCCCCTTCGGCCCCGGTGCAGAGGTAGCGCTCGCCGCGCATCACGGCGTCGATGGCCTGCTTGATCTCGTCCGTGGGCACGTCCTTCAGGACGTAGCCGCGCGCGCCGTGGCTGAGAGCGGTGGAGACGTATTCCGGCGTGTCATGCATGGACAGCACGAGGATGCGCGTATTGGGGGCGCGTTCGAGGATCATTTCCGTGGCGGACAGGCCGCCGAGGCCGGGCATGTTCAGGTCCATCAGGATGACGTCCGGGGCCAGTTCGTCCAGCCGGTCGATCATGGCCTGACCGTCGCAAAGCGTGGCGGCGACCGTTATATCGTCATAGCTTTCGAGGATGGCCTCGATGCCCTCGGCGACGAGGGGGTGATCGTCCACGATGACGACGCGGGTTGTCATGCCGGATGCCTCGCTTGTCTGGGGCTGCCTTCCTCCGGGGGGAGGAGGTGGGTGAGGGGGACTTGTGCCTCTATCACGGTTCCGGTGCGGGAGGAAAGCACCCGGAAGGTGCCGCCGAGCTGGTCCATGCGTTCCTGCATGTTCCGCAGGCCGATGCCCTTGCCGGGGCGGTTCTGGTCCGGGATGCCCTGGCCGTTGTCGGTGATGCGCAGGGTGGCCCCGGCGCGGTGGCCGCGCAGGTCGAGGCTGACCCGCGTGGCGCCGGAGTGGCGTTCCACATTGGTCAGCGCCTCCTGCGCGATGCGGTAGAGGGCGATCTTGGCATCCTGATCGAGGCGGTTGCGGAAGACCACGGTTTCAAAGCGCGTGTCGATGCCGGTGCGGGTGCGGAAGTCGTCGGTGAGCGACTTGATCGCCGGGCCGAGGCCGAGATCGTCCAGTACGCCGGGGCGCAGGTCGCGCGAGATGCGGCGGACCTCGGTGATGGCCTTGCCGAGGTTGTCGGCGCCTTTTTCCAACGTGTCCTGCGCGCGCGGATCGCCGTTGGCGAGGCGGCGGCGGGCGATGTCGAGGGCGTATTTCACGCCGACGAGGATCTGGGAGATGCCGTCGTGCAACTCGCGGGCGACGCGGCCGCGCTCTTCTTCCTGTGCGTCGAGCACGCGCTGGGTCAGTTCCTTCAGCTTGGCATCGGCAAGGCGGCGTTCACGGATGTTGATGAACAGGCCGGAGAGGAAGACCAGCAGCAGCGCCGAGAGGGTGATCGCGCCGATCCAGAGGAAGGTGCGCTGGACGCGGGCCTCGACCTCGGCCCGTGCCGTGGCCACGGTGTCGAGCACGTCGTCGATGAAGACCCCGGTGCCCACCGCCCACCGCCACGAGGGGAAGGAGGTGACGTAGGTTATCATGCGCGCCTCCTCGCCGGTGGAGGGTTTCGGCCAGAGGTGTTCCACGTACCCCGCCCCCTGACGCGCGGTGAAGATGAATTCCTGCACGACCCGGGTGCCTTCGCTGTCGGCAAGGTCCCACTGGTTGGTGTTGATGAGGTCGGTCTGGCGGGGCGAGACGAGGTTCTGGCCGTCGTAGTCGTAGACGAAGAAGAAGCCTTCGTCGCCGTAGATCATGGCGGCGAGGATCTGCATGACCTGCTGCTTGGCGGCCTCGTCGTCGGGCGCGGCGGAGCCGTAGATGAAGTAGAAGCCGTTGCGCGCCTGCGTGACGTAGTTTTGCAGCTCGCGCTTTTTTGCTTCGATCAGCTGGGTTTCGAGGCCGCGAATCTCGCGGTCCGCCAGGGTGCGGGCCTGCACGGCGACCAGGGCCGCAATCGCCGTCACCGCGAGAATCAGCGGCAGCGAGGCGAGCAGGAACAGCTTTTGGCCGTAAGAGATGCGAAGGCGCGGCATGAGGGGAGCAAAGCAGAGCGGCGCGTGGCGGGAAAGCGGAAAGCAGCGACGGAGCGGCGTTGTCGCTGCGTAAAAAGGCTGTTTCCGGCCGGGAACTCTCGCCTGCGTTAATTTGTTGTTAACGTGGTTGCAGAAAAACTGTTATCAGAGGCCTATACGAAAGAGATCGGCTGTTTCTCTAAAAGGTAGTTTTAGTGTCCACTCTTGACCACTTGCCGTTGAATTCGCTTCGCGCCGTAGAGGCGGCGGGGCGCAACGGCAGTTTCCGTGCCGCCGCGGAGGAACTGGGCGTGACCCAGGGGGCCGTGGCGCAACAGGTGCGCGGACTCGAGGAGAGATTGGGCGTCGAGTTGTTCGAACGTCATCCGAGGGGCGTGCGCCTGACGGAAACCGGACAACGGATGCATGACAGGCTGCAGACAGCCTTTCGACAGATGGAGGATGCATTGGCAAACCTGCGCGACCACGAGGAGCCGGTGCGGCTCGCCATGCCCGGGGATCTGACGGCGGGATGGCTGGAGCCCCGGCTCGACAGCCTGATAAAGGCGCATCCCGGTTTGTTGATCGAGGTCATCGTTCCCGGCGAAGGGGCGGCGGACCTGATGATGAGTGCGGGCGAACCCCCGGCGGGGATGATGGCGATCAGTTCCGGGCTGTTCCTGTCCGAGATCGTTGCCGTGGCGAAACCTGGCGTTCTGCGCGAGGGGCGCGGCTTTGCCGGGGTCCATCTGCTGCATGATACGCGCGACCTGTGGCCCAGCTTCATCGAGGAAGTCATGGGGCTGGAGCGTCCGGCGCGGCTGGGCGGTCTGCAACTGGGCGATCCCGAGGCGGCGCTGGCGGCGGCGCTGGCGGGGCAGGGCGTGGCGCTGGCGGAACGCCGTGCGGTGGCCCGGGCCCTGTCCGAGGGCCGGCTGGAGCGCGTCGATCCCGGCAGCCTGCGCAGCGGTCGGGCCTACCGGTTGAGCGGCGCGGTCAGGAAGCTAACGGAGCCCTCGGTGCGCAAGGTGGTGGACTGGATCGTGCAGCAGGCGGCGATTGATTCTGGTCGATCGCACGCCAAGATTGAAGTTGGCGCATGATCGGCGCCGTGCATTGCTGCGTTGCGGCAAAAATTGGTCAAAAAAACTTTCCAACTCCGTAGCAGTGGGTATTCCCATGCGTGGAATCGGGTCCTAGGGTGCCTCTACTTTCAAGAGGACCGCGACGGGTGGGGAGCCCTGCGCGGTTACACATATAGGATCTGGGAGGATTCCAAATGGATCGTCGTTCTTTCCTGCGCGCCTCGACGGTGGGCGCGGGCGCTGCTGCTGCATCCACGCTGGCGGCACCTGTCTACGCACAGGGCAAGCGTACCCTGACCATGGTCACCTCGTGGCCGCGCGGTTTTGCCGTTCTTGACGACGCGGCCAGCTACCTCGAAAAGTTCGTGGGCGAGCTGTCGGATGGCAACCTGACCATCGAGAAGAAGGCACCGGGCGAACTGGTCGGCGCGTTCGAAGTGTTCGACGCCGTGTCCTCGGGCCAGGCGGACATGTACCACGCTGCCGACTATTACTTCATCGGTCAGCATCCGGGTTATGCCTATTTCACCGCCGTGCCCTTTGGCGGCACCGCGCAGGAAATGGTGAACTGGTACTACCACGGCGGCGGTCAGGAACTGCACGACGAGCTGGGCGCGATCTTCAACCTGAAGGGCCTGATGGCGGGCAACTCCGGTTCGCAGTCCGGCGGCTGGTTCCGCAACGAGATCAACTCGGCTGACGACTTCAACGGCCTGAAATTCCGCATGCCGGGCCTCGGTGGCCAGGTGCTGGGCAAGCTCGGCGCATCGGTGCAGAACATCCCCGGCGGCGAACTCTATCAGGCGCTGTCCTCGGGCGCGCTGGACGGTCTCGAGTGGGTCGGCCCGATGGCGGACGAGCGCGCGGGCTTCCAGGAAGTTGCCAAGATCTACTACACCGCAGGCTTCCACGAGCCGGGTTCGGCCCTGTCGGCCAACGTCAACCTCGACGTCTGGAACGACCTGACGCCGCAGCAGCAGGCGATCCTGAACTACGCTTCGATGGCGACCACGCACTACCAGCTGGCTGAAACGCTGGCCAACAACGGTGCGGCGCTGGCGCGTCTGCAGGCGCAGGGCGTCAAGACGCTGCAGTTCTCGGACGACGTCTGGGATGCCTTCGGCGCCGCGTCGAAGGAAGTCATGGACGAGAACATGAACGACGAGCTGTTCGCAAAGATCCGCAATTCGTTCGAAGAGTCTCTGGCGACCTCCGCGTCCTGGATCAACAAGTCGGACGGCTTCTACGTCCAGCAGCGCGTGCGCGTGCTGGGTCAGTAAATCCTGACAGATCATGCGGGGTCCCTTCGGGGGCTCCGTTTCACTTTGGGGGCCGGGGATGCGGATGCGTCTCCGGGCCGTCGGCTGTCAGGCGGGGGCAACGCACCCGTGACAGCCCGATAGACGGGGAGCATCATGGAAGACACCGCGGCAGGCGGCGGGCTCTTTGCAGGGATCTGGTGGGTCCTTCAGAACTTCGCCATGGCATTCTACAACCTGGGATACGCGATCACGCATCCCGCAAGCTGGCTGGACTGGTCCAACAAGGAATCGGTCATGCGGTTCGTCTACTACGGCGGATCGGTCGAATTATTCTTTGTCGCCTTCACCTTCTTCCTGGTGATCTTTGCGGTGGGCGTGTGGAAGCGTGAATTCCTCTGGAAAGTGGTGATCGGGCTGGAGTTCATGCACAACTCCATCGGCCGCTTCTTTGCCTGGGCAGGCCTTCTGATGGTGCTGCAACAGGTCGTCATCGTCTTCATCCAGCGCATCTTTGCCCGGCCCGACATCGTCATCGGTTTCGGCATCCCGGTGGGCTTCGATGTCAGCTGGTGGGGCGAGGAGCTGAAGCTGTACAACGCGATGGTGGTGGCGCTGTGCCTGACCTACACCTTCGTGCAGGGCGGCCACGTGCGTGTCGACCTGGTCTATTCGGCCATTTCCTTCCGCGCCAAGCGCATGATCGACATGATCGGGTCGATGATCTTCATGATCCCGATGGCGGTTCTGATCTGGCTCTACACCTGGTTCTTCCTGTGGCGCGGGCTGATCGTGCCGAACCCGTCGGCCTCGAACCGGCTGGAGCAGCTGGTGGCCAAGGCGCGCATCATGAAATGGAACGTCGAGACCATCGGGCCGAGCCCGAACGGCTTCAACGCCTACTTCCTGTTCAAGGTGCTGATGGTGGTGATGATCGGTCTGATCTTCATCCAGGCCTGGACCTTCTTCTACCGTTCCTACCTGGAATGGGTCGAAGGCCCCGAGTCCGAAGGCAAATATGCAGACAATGACGTGCTCGAAGCGGGTGAAGAACCCTACGACCACGCGGAATTCTGAGGGGGCAGACTAACATGCTTTTCGGATTGGACGGCATCGAGATCGGCCTGATCATCGTCTTCCTGACGTTGTTCTCGGCGATCCTGTCGGGTTTCCCGGTGGCCTTTGCCATCGGCGGCGCGGGGGTGATCTCCTTCGGCGTGATCGCCGCGCTGGACAGTGCGGGCCTGCTGATACACCAGGCCATCGACACCGGGTCGGCGGAATACGCGGCCCTGCTGGCGCAGGGGGTGCCTGAAAAGGCCATCAGCGTCTTCCGCTACCCTGAATTGCCGCGCGAGGCCCATGCGCTGTTCGAGAACGGCTGGGCGACGGCGATGGACCGCAACGTGTCCTTCATCGTGAACCGCATCAACGAACGCGTCATCGCGGGCCAGTCGATCGAGACGCTGCTGGCGGTTCTGATGTTCGTGCTGATGGGGATCGTGCTGGAGCGGTCCAAGATCGCCAACGACCTGCTGACCACCATGGCGCGCGTCTTTGGCCCGCTGCCGGGCGGTCTGGCCGTGTCCATCGTGGTGGTGGGCGCGTTCCTCGCGGCCTCGACCGGCATCGTCGGCGCGACCGTGGTGACCATGGGCCTGCTTGCGCTGCCCACAATGCTGCGCAACAACTACTCGCCGGAACTGGCGACGGGCGTGATCGCGGCCTCGGGCACGCTGGGGCAGATCATTCCGCCCTCGATCGTGATCGTTCTGCTGGGCACGCTGGCTGGGGACCTCTACTCGACCGCGCAGGACGAACGCGCGCTTCTGGCGGGCTGCAGCGATGCGCTGACCTACCTCGGCAAGCCGGCGGTGGTCTCGGTCGGGACGCTGTTCCAGGCGGCGCTGCTGCCGGGCATCCTGCTGGCGGTTCTCTATGGTGTCTATGCCTTTGGCTACGCCATGCTGAACCCGTCCAAGGCGCCTGCGGTGGCCATGGGTGACGCCAACGGCGAACCGGTGACGCGCGGCGAGGCCTATACCTGGTATCTGGGCGTGCCGCTTGCGCTGATCGTCGGGGCCATGGTGCTGACGCAGGTCAACATCGTCGGCTCGCAGTCGGTGCGTGTGGACAGTTTCTCGGACCAGGGGGCGGCGGCGTCGCTGCGCACCAACGTGTCCGAGCAGTGCAAGGCCTCTATGATCGAACTGCACGGCCAGTCCGCATGGGACACCGCCGTCGAGGAACAGAAGGCCATTGATGCTTCGGGCGGTGTGCAGGAAAGCCATCGTCTGACGCCGGAAGAGATCGACGCCCTGCGGGTCGAGAAGGTTGCCAATGCCGCGCCTCTGGGCACCGGTCTGGTGATCCTCGCGGTGATGTTCGGCCTGATCCTGTCGGTGGCGCGGGGCGTGTCGCCCTCGTCCAGCCCGCGTCCCCTGCAGATCGGTGCCATCGGCATCCTGCTGGGGCTGCTGGCCGACTGGCTGCTGCTGGGACCGCTTTCGTCCTCGTCCATGACGGTCATCGTGATGCTGATCCCCTGGGCGCTGACGATCTACGGCGTGATCTATGCCTTCAAGCTGCTGTCGAAGAACGAACTGCTGCGCGTGGTCTTCCCGCCGCTGGTTCTGATCGTGGCGGTGCTGGGGTCGATCCTTGGCGGTATCACCAATCCGACGCCCGCAGCGGCGCTGGGGGCGGCCGGTGCCATCATGCTGGCGGCCTATCGCAAGCTGTCCGAGCAGGGCAACAGCCCCAAGATCATCATCTGGTCGACACTGGCGACCATCCTGATGATCCTCATGGGGGTGAATTTCGACCTGCGGATCAACACCGAAAGCGTTTCGGTCGAAAGCTGGATCGCCTTCGTCTTTACCTATGCGCTGTGGCTGTACGCCTTGTTCGGCCTGTTCTTCAGCTGCTGGGTGCTGTTCAAGGCGGGCGTCCTGACCCCGGCGGTGCGCGAGACGGCCAAGGTGACGAGCATGGTGTTCACCATCCTGATCGCTTCGCAGTTGCTGAACCTGGTGGTGATCTCCTTCGGGGGTGAAGAGTACATCCAGGACTTCCTGCGCAGCTTCGACGATGTGCGGACGGTGTTCATCATCGTGATGCTGGTGCTGTTCGTGCTGGGCTTCGTGCTCGACTTCCTCGAGATCGTCTACATCGTCGTGCCCATCGTCGGCCCGGTGATCTACGGCGCGCATTTCGACCCGAAGTGGGTGACCATCATGATCGCGGTCAACCTTCAGACCTCGTTCCTGACACCGCCGTTTGGGTTTGCGCTGTTCTATCTGCGCGGCGTCGCCCCGAAGGAGGTCACCACGGGCCACATCTACCGTGGCGTGATCCCCTTCGTCATCATCCAGGTGCTGGGCCTGCTGTTGCTGGCAGCCTTCCCGGGGATCGTGACCATCGTGCCGAACCTGCTGGGCGGCTGACGCCCGGCACATTAAGTGACAAACGAAAAGGGCGCGTCTGCCGGACGCGCCCTTTTTCAGTTGTCCCGCCGATGGATCAGGCGTGGTTTGCTGTTCCCTCCAGCGGAAGATTGGCGGCCAGCGTGCTGGCAATCTTGCGCAGCAACAGGTCATCCAGCGTTTCAAGATGGGCCGTCATCTGTTGCGACAACTCAAAGGTATTGGCGGTGTCGGTGTCGTCCGGAAGATGCATGACGCTGTCCGTGATATGCGCGAGCAGGGGAATGACCACCGTTCGCGCAAATCTGATGCGGTCTTTTGGTTGCATACGGCTGGCGCTGAGGACCATGCGTTCAAAGAGCTGTTCGCTGGATTTCATCGTAGACGTCTCTTGTGGGTGTTGTTGGATTTCATGGGTTGTTGATACATCAAAGAGTGGCCCATAGTTCCCTCCACAAGGTTAATGCTTGGTTACCTCGGCGGCGGGCGAGACGGTGAATTCTTTTTTTGCGACAGTAATTTGGGGTGACGTAGCGGAAGGTATCTTTGCTTCCCGGGGCGTGGCAATTGCCTTACTTTTGCCCACGGTTTTTCGTTTCCCTACCGTAAACAACGGGCAAGCTCAGACACATCCGGGCGAAGATTCGGAAACTTTGGTTTGAGCGAGAAGGCAGAATGCCATGCATGGAAGCCGTATTCAGGCGCTGACGCGTCAGCACAAGAACTTTGAAATTCCGCAACCCGGTGCCGCGCGCCGGATGGCCCGGCGTGCCAGTCTGACGGGCCCGGTACACCGTATGTCGTCGGCCTGGCAGGACTGTCGGTTGATGGATTGCGATGACCCGGCGGCGGCGCTGCTTGCGCCCGCGACGCAGTTCTATTGTCGCATCCGGCGCACGGTGCGCGCCGGGGTGTTCCTTGCGGGGAGCATTTCGATGACCCCGGTCCTGCCGATGCTGTTCGGGCTGGCCTGAGTACTGGCCTGAGAACTGGCCCGAGAACCGGTCTGAACGGGGCGATAAAACGGTGCGCGTAACCTAGCCGCGCGTGTCCGGGATCGAGATATTGGCGACCTGTTCCGCAATCGGGGCGGTGGACAGCGGATGCATGTCCGCCTCGAAGGCCTGCGGATCGTCCAGCCGCTGCCAATGGCCGCGATGGTAGATCTCCATCCCCGAGAATTGCGCCTTGTAGCCCATCTTGTCCGACCCGGGCACCCAATAGCCCAAGTAGACGTAGGGCATGCCCGTCTCCTGCGCGAGGTGGATGTGATCGAGGATCATCCATGTCCCGAGCGAGTTCTTCTGTTGCTCGGGGTCGTAGAAGGAATAGACCATCGACAAGCCGTCATCGAACATGTCGGTGAGGCAGGTGGCGATCAGCGCGCCGCCGTCGCGGTCGAGATATTCGATCACCCGCGAGCGGATCGGGGTTTCCTCGATCATCGCGGCGAATTCGAAGACATCCATATCCGCCATGCCGCCATCGGCGTGCCGGGAGTCGAGGTAACGGCGGAAGAGGTCGTATTGTTCTTCGGTGGCCCAGGGGCTGGTGGCGCGGCGCTCGAGGTGGGCGTTCTTCTTCCAGGCGCGCTTTTGCGAGCGCGTCATCTGGAACCGGCTGACGTCGATGCGCGCGGACATGCAGGCGGAGCAATCGGCGCAGGACGGGCGATACAGCACGTTCTGCGAGCGGCGAAACCCTTGCTTTGAGAGGGAGTCGTTCAGCTTTTGCGCATTGTCGCCCTGAAGCGCCGTGAACAGCTTTCGTTCCATCCGCCCGTCAAGGTACGGGCAGGGCTGCGGCGCGGTCACATAGAACTGAGGTGCGAGCGGCAACGAATGGCGCATGATGAAGGCTTACCCGGGGCTGTTTAACAAAACGGTAACAACGATGACGACATCCGCCAACCCCCCCAATTATGGGGAGGCCCCCGATAAGGGGCCTTTCTATACATAGGGTTAAGATTTCCGTCGGCGGAGGCTTGCCTCTACGTCAAATGCCTCCGACCTACGGGCGATTCTTTTTGCGGCTTACGCGCGCCGGTTGAGCATTACCGTGCCAAGCGCCATGTCGGTCAGACCGCGGCCACGTTCGTCCACAAACATCAGCACGACGGACACGAACTGGATCAGGATGGTCGACATCGAGATCGTGTAGCCCAGCACATGCAGGAAGGCGAGGCCGGGGTTCAGGCGCTGGCCGTAGGCGTCGCGCAGTTCGATCGCCATGAGGCGCATCCCCCAGGTGGCGGAGCCGCCGGAAATGGTGATCCAGCGATAGGCAAAGCCCACCATGAGGAAGATCAGCGGGATCACGAAGAGCCCGACGATGGTCACGGTGGCGATGATCGCGGTGACCAGAGCGATCAGCACGGTATCGGCCAGCCAGGCCACGCCGCGCTTGATGGTGACGCCGTCGTAGAACCCGGCTTGCCGCTCGGGGTCGGGCAGGTGGGTTGTCGGCTCGTAGAACATTGGGGTCCCTCGGTGTTGGTGCAGGATTTGGCCGCCCCCAGGGGGAGCGGCCGGGACTGTCAGCGACAGTTTACGCGTCTTCTTCGACCTTGGCCATTTCGGTGGCGCGCTTTTCGCGGTCCTCCATGAACTGGTCGAATTCCGCCTTGTCCTTGGCTTCGCGCAAGCGCTCGAGGAAGGCTTCGAACGCTTCCTGTTCCTGCTCGAGACGCTTCAGGGTGTCGGCCTTGTAGGCGTCAAAGGCGGTGTTGCCCGAGGGCTTCATGGCCGACCACGCGGTGTGGCGGGACATGTGGTGGGATTTGCGGTGGTTGCAGCCTTTGCCAAACATGCGTTTGCTCCAGATCATGTAGGCCAGCAGGGCAAGTCCCACGGGCCAGAAGAAGATGAACCCGAGGACCATGGCCGCGATCCAGGCACCTTTGCCCTTGTGATCCAGCCAAGCCTCGGCCCGGGACAGCCAGCCGGCGGTGGCGGGCAGTTGGGTCTGATAAGCGGCGGTGGTCATATGTGTGTCTCCGTTCGGGTTGATGTGAATGTCTTTCACATGACAGGAGATCGGGATTGCCGGGCGGCCTTTCAAGGGTCGATGTGAATGTTTTTTACATTTTTGCGCGGGCCGGGTGGCTGGCGCGGATTTGGGCGTTTTGCGCCAAGGGGTTGCGCGCCGCGCGTCCGGGGGCGTGACAGGCCTCGGGTTTGGCGAGAGGATGCGGGGGAAACTGCCGGAGGCCCGCCCATGTCCATCGTCGACGATCCCGCCGCCACGCTGATCTATGGTCTCGATGACCGTCCTGCACCCCCGGCGGCGGCTTTGGCGGCGATGCAGCATATTCTTGCCTCCATCGTCGGCATCGTCACGCCGACGCTGGTGATCGGCGGCGTGCTGGGCCTGGGGGCAGAGGTGCCTTACCTGATTGCCATGTCGCTCTTTGTCTCGGGCGTGGCGACATTCATCCAGTGTCGCACGATTGGTCCGGTGGGATCGGGGCTGTTGTCGGTGCAGGGCACCAGCTTTGCCTTTCTAGGTCCGGTGCTGGGGGCGGGTATGGCGGTGAAATCCGGTGGCGGCAGCCCGGAGGAGATGCTGGCGATGATCTTCGGCCTTTGTCTGGCCGGCTGTCTGGTGGAGGTCATCCTGAGCCAGTTCATCGACAGGCTGGGCCGCATCATCACGCCGACGGTGACGGGGATCGTCATCACGGTGATTGGCCTGTCGCTGGTCAAGGTGGGATTTACCGACTTCGCGGGCGGCGCGCAGGCGGGCGAGGCTTTGGGCGCGCCGGTCAACCTGATGCTGGGCGGGATCGTGATGGTCTGCATCTTGGTGATGACCTTTCTCGGCTCGGCCATGCTGCGGATTTCGGCCATTATGATCGGGTTGGCGGTGGGCACGGGTGTGGCCTTGGCCCTTGGGATGGTGGATGTGTCGCGGCTGGGCGAGGGGCCGATGATGGCTGTTCCGGTGCCGCTGAAATACGGGCTGGATTTCGACTGGGGCCTGTTCCTCCCGATCGCCTTCGTGTTTCTCGTGACCTCGATCGAGACCTCGGGCGACCTGACGGCCAATTCGGTGATCTCGGGCCAGCCGGTGAAGGGGCCGCTGTACCTGAAGCGGATCAAGGGCGGGATCATGGCCGATGGCGTGAACTCGGGCCTTGCGGCGCTGTTCAACACCTTTCCCAACACGACGTTTTCGCAGAACAACGGCGTCATCCAGATGACCGGCGTGGCGAGCCGTCATGTCGGCCTGTATATCGCCGGGATCTTGGTGGTGCTGGGGTTCCTGCCGGTGATCGGGCAGGTCTTCCTGCTGATCCCCAAGCCGGTGCTGGGTGGCGCGACGGTGATCCTGTTCGGGACGATTGCCGTGGCGGGGATCAGGATACTGGCCACGCAGGAGATCGACCGCCGCAAGGGCTATATCATGGCGGTGAGCTTTGGTCTGGGGCTGGGGTTGACTCTGGTGCCGGAGGCGGTGCAGCACCTGCCGCCTTTCCTGAAGCAGGTGGTGGCGACACCGATCACCCTGTCGGGTTTGTCGGCGATTGTCCTGACGCTTCTGATCCCAGAGGAGGCGCGTCCGTCGAAATGACGGCGCGTGTGGACGCGTCGGAGATGAGTATTTTGGAAGCAGAGAAACAGGGGCCTATTCGGTGAACTCGGCCGGGTGCGCGCCGGTCAGCCCGGGCAGGAGGTGCGGGTTCAGCGGGAACAGGTGGCGCGGCGTCCCGGCGGCGGCCCAGACGGTGTCGAACTCCAGCAAGCGCGGGTCGAGCCATGCGCGGATCGGGTTCAGGTGACCAAGCGGCGAGACGCCGCCGATGGCAAAGCCGGTCTGGGCGCGGATCAGTTGCGCATCGGCCTTGCCCAGCGGTTCGCCTGCCAGCGCCGTCGCCTTGTCCGCGCAGACGCGGTTGCCGCCCGCGGTGAGGAAGAGCACGGCCTGCCCGCAGGTCTCGGCCCGGAAGATGATGGATTTGGCGATCTGGTCGAGGTGGCAGCCGACGGTGTCGGCGGCGTCCTGCGCGGTGCGGGCGTTGGTGACTTCGTGGATGTCGGAGGTCAGGCCCGCCGCCTCGATGGCGGCGCGGACTCGGGCGAGGCTTTTGGACATGTCAGGGTTCCGTGGGAAAGAGGTGGTGCGCGGCGCGGGTAAGCTTGGTCTCGAAGCCCTTGAGGCGGGGGGCGGAGAGGGTCTCGGCCTTGTAGAGCGTCAGTTGCCGGAAGCGGGCGCGCGGGGCGCAGGGTTTGAACGTGCCCCACTTCAGCGCGTGGTAGACGGGGCGTTTCGCCACCATGGTGTCGTACCACGCGGGGCTGCCCATGGTGGTGACGGCGAGGACGGACCTGAGGTTTGGCAGGCCGGGGGTCATGGCACCCCCGTCCGGGTCGTGGTCGTAGGCCACGCCGGGGAGGAAGGTGCGGTCGATCCAGCCCTTGAGGAGCGCGGGCAGGCCGTACCACCACGTCGGGAAGACGAGGATCAGGCCGTCCACGTCCTTCAGCCCGGTCGTGTCCGGGAAGGGCGTGGTGTAATAGGCGGCGCGTTCCTCGGCGCTCAGCGCTGGTGGGAAGCCTTGCGCATAAAGGTCGAGGGTCTCGACCGCGTGGCGGCGCGCGGTCAGGTCGTTTGCGAGATGGGTCGCGAAACGGTGGCTGAGGCTGTCAGCCTGCGGATGGGCGAGGACGAGTCGGATGCGCATGGGGGATTTGTCGCGCAGCGCGAGGGGCTTGCCAAGGGCGCGCCTGCATGGCCATCTGCGCGCATGACTCTGAACTCTCGCATCACCCGCCTGCCGCGTGCCTTCGACCCTGACCGTGGGGAGGAAGCGCTGACCGCCTGCCCATGGGCCAAGGGGGAGGTGGCAGACCTGCTGCGTGGGACGGGCGGGTCCAGCCCTTACCTGAACGGCTTGATCCAGCGCGAGGGCGTTTGGCTGCAAGGGGCGGTCGATGATCCCGAAGGCGCGGTGGTGGCGCTGTTTGGTGATCTGCCCGAGGTCGCGCCGGACCGCATCGGGTCGGCCCTGCGCGAGGCGAAGCGGCGGGTGGCCTTGCTGACGGCGCTTTGTGACCTGTCCGGCGTCTGGGCGCTGGAGGCGGTGACCGGCTGTCTGAGCGACTTTGCCGATCTCGCTGTCGAACTGGCGATGCAGGCGGCGGTGGGCCATGAAATCCGGCGCAAGAAACTGCCCGGGATGAGCGAGGACGACATTGCGACATCGGCGGGCATGGTGGCGCTGGCCATGGGCAAGGGCGGTGCGCGCGAGTTGAACTACTCGTCGGACATCGACCTGATCGTGCTGTTCGACGAGACGCGTTATGACCCGGATGATTATTTCGAGGCGCGCTCGGCGCTGGTCCGGGCAACGCGCAAAATGGCGGCGACGCTGAACGACCTGACCGCGGAGGGCTATGTCTTTCGCACCGACCTGCGGCTCAGGCCCGATCCGGCGGTGACGCCTGTCTGCATGGCGATGGAGGCGGCGGAACGGTATTATGAGTCGTTTGGCCGCACATGGGAGCGGGCCGCCTATATCAAGGCGCGTGCGGCGGCGGGCGACGTGGCGGCGGGGGCGCGGTTCCTTGAAACCCTGCGCCCCTTTGTCTGGCGCAAGCATCTGGATTTCGCAGCCATTCAAGACGCCCATGACATGCGCCTGCGCATCCGCGAGCACAAGGGGCTGGGCGGGCCGATCACCCTTCCGGGCCACAACATGAAGTTGGGGCGCGGCGGCATCCGCGAGATCGAGTTCTTTACCCAGACGCGGCAGCTGATCGCCGGGGGGCGTGACCCGGACCTGCGCTGCCGCGCGACGGTGCCGGGCCTCGCGATGCTGGCGGAAAAGGGGTGGATTCCGGGCGATGTGGCGGAGAAGCTGACCGATCACTACCGCGCGCACCGCGAGGTGGAGCACCGCATCCAGATGGTGAACGACGCGCAGACCCACGACCTGCCGGGATCGCTGGACGGGCTGGCGCGGCTGGCGGCGCTGTCGGGGCGCGACCTGTCCGAGATGACGGCGGACCTGAAGGCGCGACTGACCGAGGTGCACGATCTGACCGAGGGCTTCTTTGCCCCCGATGCCTGTGGCTCCACCGCGGTGCCGGAGGTGTTTTCCGACAGCACCGTCGTGGATCGCTGGGCAACCTATCCCTGCCTGCGCTCGCAGCGGGCGCAGGACCTGTGGCGGCGCGTGCGGCCCGAAATCCTGCGCCGCCTGTCCGAAACCGCCCGCCCGCAAGAGGCGCTGGTCGCCTTCGACGAGTTCCTTGGCGGTTTGCCTGCCGGGGTGCAGCTGTTCTCGCTCTTTGAGGCGAACCCCTCGCTGATGGACCTGCTGGTGGATATCGTCGGCACCTCGCCGGATCTGGCGCGATTCCTTGCGCGCAATGCCAGCGTGCTGGACGCGGTGATCGGCGGCGATTTCTTTGCCGCTTGGCCGGGGCGGTCGGTGCTGACGGCGGAGCTGACCCGCGCCATGGCCGATACCGATGATTACGAGCGCAAGCTGGACACGGCGCGACGGTGGGCGAAGGAATGGCACTTCCGCATCGGCGTGCACCTGCTGCGGGCGCTGATGGAGCCGGAGGAGGCGGGCAAAGCCTATGCCGATCTGGCCGAGGCGGTTCTGGCGGCCATGTGGCCCGTGGTGCAGGCGGAATTCGCGCGCAAGCACGGGCCTTGTCCGGGGCGCGGGGCGGTTGTTGTGGGCATGGGGTCGCTTGGCGCGCAGCGGTTGCACGCGCGGTCCGATCTGGACGTGATCGTGATCTACGATCCCGAGGATGTGGAGGCCTCCGAGGGCAAGCGCCCCTTGCCGTCGCGCACCTATTACGCGCGGCTGACGCAGGCGCTGGTGACAGCGATGACCGCGCCCATGGCCGAGGGTCGGCTTTACGAGGTCGACATGCGGCTCAGGCCTTCGGGCAACCAGGGGCCGGTGGCGACGTCCTGGGCGGCGTTCCAGTCCTACCAGAAGGACGAGGCGTGGATCTGGGAGCATCTGGCGCTGACACGCGCGCGGGTGGTGGCCGGGCCTTCGGATTTGGCGGCGGATGTCGAAGCCTTCCGGCTGGCGCTTCTGTCCGCCCCGCGTGACCGGGCTGAGGTGCTGGGCGCGGTGCGTGACATGCTGGGCAAGATCGCGGCGGCCAAGGGGCAGGGCGGCGCCTGGGAGGCCAAGCTGGGCCGGGGCCGCATGCAGGAGATCGACCTGGTGGCGCAGGCGGCCTCGCTGTTGTCCGGCAAACCCGCGCGGCAGACGCCGCGCGCGCTGCGCTCCGCCGACTGGCTGGAGGGCGGTCCGCTGGTGGAGGCCTACGAATTGGCCTGGGCCTTGCAGATCGGGTCGCGGCTGGTCAGCGAAGAGGCGCTCGACCCCGAGGCGCTGGGGGGCGGCGGCTGTGCCTTCCTCCTGCGGCTGACGGGGTGTGCGGACATGGCGGCGCTGAAGGCGGCGCTGGAGACGCGGGCCACGCGGGCGGCAGAGATCATCGACGCGACGCTTGGGACGGAAGCGGGGCCCGAAGCAGGACATGCAACAGGAGAAAGCGCATGAGCGAGGCGCATAAGGCGGACCCCAAGGGGTTGATCCGCGAATCCTACAGGATCGAGGGGATCGGGGCGGAGGAATGCCGGTCGATCTTCCTCGACTGGGCCTTGTCTGTGCCGGTGGATGCGGACAGCAAGGCGATGATCGCGCAGTTGCTGGAACAGTATGGCGTCGAGGGCCACCCGATGACGGTGGTTCTGCAGGACGGCTTGAGCGCCATGGACAAGCCGAAGCGGCGCGGCGGCTGGAAGTCGCGGCCCCGGCCACAAGGGTCGGCGTGACGGCAAAGGCGCGCCGGGTGGGCGCGCCTTTCTTGGTTCAGGGGTCGGAGAGGGCCCGATTTTCAGGGAAAATCGTCGGTCGCGCTCAGGGCAGGGTGCGCGGCAACTGGCTGGCGGCGCGGGCGAGGTCCTCGATCCGCTGCCAGTCGCCGGAGTTGACCGCATCCGCCGGGGCGACCCAGCTGCCGCCGACGCAGAGCGTGTTGGACAGGGCAAGGTACTCTTCGGCGTTTTTCGGGCTGACGCCCCCGGTGGGGCAGAATTTCACCTGCGGGATCGGCGCGCCGATGGATTTCAGCGCCGGGACGCCGCCATTGGCCTCCGCCGGGAAGAACTTCTGCACCGTGTAGCCGCGTTCCAGCAGGCGCATGGCTTCGGAGGCGGTGGCGGCACCGGGCAGGAGCGGCAGGTCGGCAGCTTCGCAAGCGTCCAGCAGCAGGTCCGTCGCGCCGGGAGAGACGCCGAATTTCGCGCCTGCCGCCTTGGCGCGCTGCACGTCCTCGGGGGTCAGCAGCGTGCCTGCGCCGACCACGCCGCCCTCGACCTTGGCCATCTCGGCGATGGCGTCGAGCGCTGCGGGGGTGCGCAGGGTGACTTCGAGCACCGGCAGGCCCCCGTTGACCAGCGCCTGTGCCAGCGCGCGGGCGTTGGAGGCGTCGTCGATGACCAGCACCGGGATCACGGGGGCGAGGCGGCAGAGGCGGTCGCTTTCACGGCTGGCGTCTTGCGGGGTCATGGGCTGGGTCCTTTTGAGTATTTTGGCCAAGAAGAAGCAGGGGTCACACCACCACGGCGGCCCCGTTGGAGGCAAGGCCCACGTTCTCGCGGAAGGCGGCAAAGAGTTCGCGACCCACGCCATGCCCGTTGCCGGAGAGGTCGGCGGTCGCGGGGGTGCGCTGGTCGAAGTCCGGGGCGAGGCAGTCGAGGGTGCCCTTGGTTGCGTCGAGGCGCAGAACATCGCCGTCGCGCACGCGGGCCAGCGGGCCACCGTTGGCCGCCTCTGGCGAGACGTGGATGGCGGCGGGGACCTTGCCGGAGGCGCCGGACATGCGACCGTCGGTGACTAGCGCGACCTTTAGGCCACGGTCCTGAAGGACGGCCAGCGTCGGCGTCAGCCCGTGCAGTTCCGGCATGCCGTTGGATTTCGGCCCCTGGAAACGGACGACGAATATCGTGTCTTCGGTGATCTCGCCGTTCTTGAAGGCCTGTTTGACGGAGTCCTGGTCCTGGAAGACGCGGGCCTTCGCCTCGATCACGTGGCGTTCGGGGGCGACGGCAGAGACCTTTATCATGCCGGAGCCGAGGTTGCCGGTCAGTTCCTTCAGCCCGCCCGTAGACTGGAACGGGTCCGATGCGGGGCGCAGGATCTTGTCGTTCTCGGTCTTTGTCGGGCCGTCGCGCCAGGTCAGCCGGTCGCCGTCCATGACCGGTTCCTGCGCGTAACGCGACAGGCCGTCGCCCGCGACGGTCTTGACGTCCTCGTGCAGCAGACCTGCGTCCAGCAGCGAGCCGATCATGTATTGCAGGCCCCCGGCGGCGTGGAAGTGGTTCACGTCGGCCAGGCCGTTGGGATAGACCTTGGCCATCAGCGGCGTCACGGCGGAGATGTCGTTGAAATCCTCGACCTCCAGCGCGATGCCCGCGGCGCGCGCCATGGCGGGCAGATGCAGCACGAGGTTGGTGGAGCCGCCCGTGGCCATCAGACCCACGATACCGTTGACGAAGGCCTTGGCGTCGAGGATCTGCGACACCGGTCGGTAGTCGTTGCCCAATGCGGTGATTTCCAGCGCGCGCTTGGTTCCGGCCTCGGTCAGGGCGTCGCGCAGCGGCGTGTTCGGCTGGACAAACGACGCGCCGGGCAGGTGCAGGCCCATGAACTCCATCAGCATCTGGTTGGTGTTCGCGGTGCCGTAGAAGGTGCAGGTCCCGGCGGCGTGATACGAGGCCATCTCGGCCTTCATCAACTCGTCGCGGCCGATTTCCCCGGTGGCGAACTGCTGGCGCACCTTGGCCTTTTCATCGTTCGGGATGCCCGAGGGCATGGGACCGGCGGGGATGAAGAGGCCGGGGATGTAACCGAAGGTGGCGGCGGCGATGATGAGGCCCGGCACGATCTTGTCGCAGACGCCAAGATACAGCGCCGTGTCGAACACGTTGTGCGACAGGGCGATGCCCGCCGCCAGTGCGATCACGTCGCGGGAGAACAGCGACAGCTCCATGCCGACCTGGCCCTGGGTGACGCCGTCGCACATGGCGGGAACCCCGCCCGCGACCTGCGCGGTGCCGCCATTGGCGCGGGCGGCGGCGCGGATCAGGTCGGGGAAACGCTCGAACGGCTGATGCGCCGAGAGCATGTCGTTGTAGGCGGTCACGATCCCGATGTTGGGCGCGCGCGAGGTCGCAAGCGTATCCTTGTCGCCGCCCATCGCGGCATAGGCATGGGCCTGGTTGCCGCAGGTGAGGTGCGCGCGGCGCGGGCCTTCCTCGGCGGCGCGGGCCATGCGGTCCAGATAGGTGGCGCGCATCGTGCTCGAGCGGTCCTCGATGCGGGCGGTGACGCGGGCGATGGTGTCGTTGAGGGCCATGGGTGCCTCCGTGATCCGTTTGACCGTCACTTAGCGCGGTTAGCGCTAACAGTAAACCCGTCATATTCCGGGAAAGCTTTGCAATGTGACGTTGAAAATCCCAAGGGACGCCGCAATCGCGCCACGATCGGATGTGAAACCAAGGTTAACAAAAGACTAACCCGACAAGAAGACCCCGATGAGCAGTGGGGTTTGGGACAGAAGGATCATGACCATGAAAGTGGCACGCGTAGCACTGGGGATGATGATGATGGCGGGCCTTGCGGCCTGTGGTGCGGCACCGGGCAAGGCGCCGTACGAGCGGCTGCCCGCCGAGGCCGAGATGCACCGCGCCGCCATGGCGCCGGTCGGGGCCCCGCAAGCGATGAGCTTTGCCGCGACCGAAGCGGTTCCGGCGTCCTTGTCGGTGGAAGCCCCGGCAGCGGTCGACACATCCTATCGGCTGGCCTCCTTCGAAGTGCGCGTGCCGAAGGACCTGACCGTCTCCGAGGCGAACCTGTATTACCCGCTGGCGGACATCGTCTGGCGCGGCGACGCCTACGGGAATCGCAAGGAGCAGGTGGCGAGCTTCTTCCAGAACAGCCTTGAAAAGGCGCGCGGATTGCCGGGCGAGGGGCGCGCGGTCAAGGCCGAGATCACGCTGAAGCGCTTTCACGCGCTGACAGAAAAGACCCGCTACACCGTCGGCGGTGTCCACAACATCGTTTTCCTCATGACGCTCACGGACGCCCAGACGGGGCAGGTGCTGGTCAGGGACCGCGAAGTCACGGCCGATCTCAAGGGCTTTGGCGGCCGGCGCGCCATGGAAGCCGAGCGTCAGGGCCTGACGCAGCGGGTGCGCATTCAGCATCACCTCGACCGCGTGATCCAGGCCGAAGTCACCCGTCCGGGCGGCTGGGGCCGCAAGGACCGGGCGCTGGAACGCGCCGTGGACCAGATCTGATTTCTGACGCTTTTATCTTGGGAGAAAGCGGAGTAAGGCGGGGGCATGACAGCCTCCGCCTCACTCATTGATAACCGCCCCGTCCTGCGCCTGAAACCAAAGGCCAATGCCCGCGCCATCCGGCACGGGTCTCCGTGGGTATTCGACAACGAACTGGTCATGGACCGCCGCTCGCGCGGGATTGCCCCGGGCAGCATTGCGCGGCTGGAGGATCACGACCGGCAGCCGCTGGGCACCGTGGCGGTGAACCCCGACTCGCGCATCGTGGGCAGGATGCTGGACCGCGACCCAGAAGCGGTGATCGACGTGGCGTGGTTTTCGAAACGGTTGGGCAAGGCGCTGTCCATGCGCGAGCGTCTGTATGACGCGCCCTTCTACCGGCTGGTCCATGCCGAGGGCGACGGTCTGCCGGGGCTCATCATCGACCGCTTTGGCGACACCTGCGTGGTGCAGCCCAACGCCGCATGGGCCGAAACGCATCTGGAGGCGCTGGTCGAGGCGCTGGTGGCCGTGACCGGCGTGGCCAACGTGCTGAAGAACGCGGGCGGTCGTGGCCGGACCCTGGAAGGGCTGGACGATCAGGACGCCGTGTTGCGCGGTGCCGCGCCCGAGGCCCCGGTGCCGGTGGTGATGAATGGCGCGACCTACATGGCCGACCTGACCGGCGGGCAGAAGACCGGCCTGTTCTTTGACCAGCGCGACAACCACGGTTTCGTGGCCCGTCTGGCGAAGGACGTTCAGGTGCTGGACGTGTTCAGCCATGTGGGCGGCTTTGGGCTGGCGGCCTTGGCGGGCGGCGCGACGCGCGCAGTCTGTGTCGACGGATCGGCTGCGGCGCTGGCCTTGGCGACCGAGGGGGCGACCCGCATGGGTGCCGCCGACCGGTTCGAAGCGCGGCAGGGCGATGCCTTTGATACCCTGGAAGAACTCGGCAACGAGGGCGCGAAATTCGAGGTGGTGATCTGCGATCCGCCCGCCTTTGCCCCGTCCAAACAGGCGGTGGACAAGGGCTTGCGCGCCTACGAGCGCATCGCGCGTCTGGCGGCCCCGCTGGTGGCCGAGGATGGCTACCTGTGCCTGTGTTCCTGTTCCCACGCGGCGGACCTGAGCAGCTTTACCGGGGCCTGCCTGCGCGGCATTGGTCGCTCGGGGCGTCGCGCGCAGCTGATCTATTCCGGCGAGGCCGGGCCGGATCATCCGCTGCTGCCGCAACTGGCGGAATCGGGCTACCTGAAGGCGCTGGTGTTCCGCCTGTGACGCAGCTGCGCGCGGTTCTCGACACCTGCGTGATGTTCCCGACGGTGATGCGCGAGGTCCTCTTGGGCGTCGCCGCCGCGGGGCTGTATACGCCGCTCTGGTCGGAGCGCATCCTCGAGGAATGGGCCCGCGCGGCCCGCAAGCTGGGACCGACGGGCGAGCCGCAGGCGCGGGCCGAGATCGCGCTGGTCCGCGCCGCATGGCCCAAGGCCGAGGTGGTCTGGAAACCCTCGCTGGAATCGCGGCTCTGGCTGCCGGACGAGAACGACCGTCACGTTCTGGCCGCCGCCGTGGCCGGGTCGGCGGATGTCATCGTGACGCTGAATGCCTCCGATTTCCCGCGCGGCACGCTGGCCGAAGAAGGCCTGAACCGCGTCGATCCGGATGCCTTCCTGATCGGATACTGGCAGGCCTCGCCCGAGGTCGTAGGCCCGGTCTGTGATAACGTATTGGCCACCGCGCGGCAGTTGTCCGGGCAGGACTGGGACATGCGCGGCCTGCTGAAAAAGGCGCGCCTGCCACGTCTGGCAAAGGCGCTGACGCGGGGGTGATCCCAAGGTGACGCTGGGTTGACGCTGCGTTAACGGCCGCTCACGTTGCCGCCAACCCTCTGAAACACGGCTTTTATTCCTTGGGGCCAAGGGGCAGGGTGCGCAGGTCTTTTGCCGCAAGGAATCCCCCATGTCCCCGATCCTTTTGCTAGGCGCGTTCGGCGCGCTTGCCGTCCTCAGCCTGCTGGCCGCGCCGCGCCATGCCTCCCTCGACGGGTTCTACGGCGGCCAGACCGAGGGCCGCGCCCCCGGCCTTTGGGTGCTGGTACTGAGCCAGGTCACGACGTGGATCTTTGCCCGCTCGCTGATGAATGCCGCGATCCTTGGCTATTTCTACGGCATCGCGGGCGTGCTGGCCTATGCCGCCTATTACGCGTCTTTCCTGACGGGGGCCTTCGTGGTCGGACGCCTGCGCGAAAACGGCGCGACCTCGGTGCAGGACTGGCTGGGCGCGCGGTTCGGCGCTGTCGGGCAGGCGACCTACAACCTTGTCGTGGCGCTGCGCCTGCTGTCCGAGGTCTTTGCCAACCTCATCGTGGTCGGGCTGATCTTTGGCGCGCTGCTGCCGGGGGCCGAGGTCTGGTCGATCCTCGCCGTCGCCGCATTGGCGCTGGCCTATTCCGCGTGGGGCGGGTTGTCGGCGGCGCTGCGGACGGACGTGGTGCAGATGCTGGTGTTCCTCGTGGTGTTCGGGGTGGCGCTGGTGGCGCTGCTGGTCTCACCGGACTTCGACCTTGGCGCGGCGCTGACGGCACCGGGGCAGTCGGGCGGCTACCTTGGCTGGGTGCTGCTGGCGGTCGCGGCGCTTCAGGTCTTCAGCTACCCGGTGCATGACCCGGTGATGATGGACCGCGGTTTCGTGGCGGATGAACAGACGACGCGGCTGGCGTTTCTGCATGCCTTCTGGATCTCGACACTGTGCATCCTGGCCTTTGGCCTGTTCGGCATCCAGGCCAGCCTGATGGGGGCCGCCTACGAGGGCGAGCTGATCGGCACGTGGAGCGCGATGTTCCCCGGCTGGATCTTTGCCGCACTGATGCTGTCGCTCTTGGTCTCGGCCCTGTCGACGCTGGATTCGGCGCTGGCCTCGGCGGCGCGTCTGATGGTCGAGGAACTGCGCATGGCCCCACGCAGCCTCGCGGGCGGGCGCGTGGTCATGCTGGGCTTTACGCTGGCGGGCGTTGCGCTCACGCTTTGGGGCAACCAGACGCTGTTCGACGCGGTGGCGGTCAGCGGCACGGCGAGCCTCTTCCTGACGCCGGTGCTGATCGCTGGTCTGGTGATGAACCGGCACGTCGCGGGCTGGGCCTACCTTGCCGCATGGGGTGCCGCGATGCTGGGCGCCTTTGCCTATTTCGCCCGCAGCTGGCCCGCCGTCGCGGCGCTTCTGCCCGAGGGTCACAAGTACGAACAGCTGTTCGTGATCTGCGTCGTGGTGCTGATCGCGGGCGGACTGGCGGTCGCAGCGGGCAGCCGCAGGGTTGCGGCGGGACATGTGGGCTGATACCTGCCTAGGGAAACCCGAGTATTTCCCTCGGACGGACGATGCATGAGGCCCGCGTGAGCGCACAGACCCCCCCGCCGAGACTGGAAATCCGCAATCTTGTCCGCCGCTTCGGCGGTCAAACGGTGGTGGATGACGTCTCGTTGCAGATTGCGCCGGGGCAGGTGACCTGCCTCCTGGGGCCGTCGGGCTGCGGCAAGTCGACAACGCTTCGGATGATCGCGGGCGTCGACATGCAGGACAGCGGCACCATCCACGTCGATGGCAAGCTGATATGCGACACGGTGTTCCGCGTGCCCCCCGAACGCCGCGCCATCGGCCTGATGTTCCAGGACTTTGCGCTGTTTCCGCACCTCAGCGTCGGGGAGAACGTGGCATTCGGCCTGAAAGGCTCGGGCGGCTCGAAACGCGAGACGGCACAGCGACTGCTCGACCGTGTCGGGCTGGCGCATTACATCGACCACTTTCCGCATCACCTGTCGGGCGGCGAACAGCAGCGCGTGGCGCTGGCCCGCGCGCTCGCCCCGCGCCCCAAGATCATGCTGATGGACGAGCCATTCTCCGGCTTGGACAACCGCCTGCGCGACGGCATCCGGGACGAGACGCTGGACCTGCTCAAGGAAAAGGGCGCCGCCGTCCTGCTTGTGACCCACGAACCCGAGGAAGCCATGCGCATGGCCGACGAAATCGCGCTGATGCGCGACGGCCGGATCGTGCAGCAGGGCGCGCCCTACAACATCTACAATGCGCCCGCCGACCGGGGCGCCATGGCGTTCTTCAGCGATATCAACATCCTGCGCGGCACGGTGCGCGGCGCGCTGACCAACACGCCCTTTGGCGTCTTCCTTGCGCCCGGCGTGGCGGATGGCAACGAGGTCGAGATCGTGTTCCGCCCGCAGCACGTGTCGATCGACTTCGACCGGGGCGGCAAGGGACCGAACCCCACGGTGGTCGCCGGCACGCCCGCACGCGGCACGGTGCAACGCGCGCGCTTCATGGGGTCGGAAAGCCTCGTGGAATTCCGCATGGATTTCGACGGCTCGGTGCTGAAGGCGACGGTGCCCAATGTCTTTTTGCCCAAGGTCGGCACGCCCATGTGGCTCAGCCTGCGCCGCGACCGCTGTTTCGTCTTCCCGGCGGCGCAGGGCGTCTGAGGGTTACGGCGCAACCAAAGCGTGCTAGGCTGTCGGGGCATTTTAGCCCCGAGGTATTTCCCATGGCCCCGCGCGACGTCCGGCCAGTCTATTTCCTGATCGTTCTGCTGCCCGTCGGCGTCTTTGTGCTGCAAGGCTGGCTGGTGCAGACCTTCGGCGTGCCGGACCTGCCGGTAAGCGCCGACATCCTGCAAGCAAACGTGCCCCACCTCGAAGCACAGGGCCGGATGCGCTTCCTCGCGGCATTGTCCATCTATATGCTCGTTGCGGTTGTCGCGGCGACCGTGCTGATCGAGGCCCTCTGCCGTCCGCTGACCCGGCGCAGTCGCGTGCTGGCCGTGGCCGCACTGGCGGTTCTGGCCGTGCCTGTGGCCTTGAAGGTCTGGGCGCACCAGTCCGACCCCAACAGCTATCGCGGCTATTTCCAGATGGGGCGCAGCCTTGTGGAAGCCGCCCTGGCCCAGGGCGTCGTGCCCGGCTGCACAGCACCCACGGACCGCTTCATCCTTGGCCCCTGCGGCGAGGCCCCGGCGCTGGAGATCCTCCGCCATGGTCTCGACTTCGTCAATCTGGTGGCCGGGGTGGCGGTCGGGTCGATGGCGGTGGCGTCGATCCTGTGCCTCGGTGCGCCGCAACTGGCGGGACTGCGCGCCGAGGACCAGCCAGCCGAAAAACTGGAGGCGCTTCAGGCCAATGCTGCGCAGCTGAAAAAGACGCTCTACGTGTCCAGTCTCGTGCTCTCGACCGGGATGTTCCTTGCACTGTCGTGGATGCATTGGCCGCTGGAGATGATCGCAAAGGACCATCGCAAGGACTACGAAACCGCGCTTGGCGGGACCGAGCTGCTGTTCGGTGTCTATTTCAGCCTGCTGCTGCTCAGCTTTTACCTGCCGGTCAGCTTCCTGCTGGACCTGCGGGCCCGACGGCTGGCGGGCGCGGCGCTGGGGGCGGGCAGCGGCGAAACAAAGCGCCGCGCATGGGCCGTCGAGAACGGTCTGACCACGGATTTCCAGCAGATGCTGAAAGAGGGCCTTGCCATTGCCGGTCCGGTCCTCGCGGCACTGACCGGCGGCGTCGCCCTGTTCTGAGTCAGCCCGTTCCGCATCAGACCGTTGCGGTGCGCTCCTCGAGGAGCCGGTTCAGGATGAACACCCGGATCGAGGACGCCAGCCCGACCTCCGGATCACGCGCCTCGTCGATGGTGGCTGCGAGTTCGTTTAGCGCCATGTCCTCCTCGGCGGCGATGCGGCGGAACTCCTTCCAGAAGGCATCCTCCAGCGACACCGAGGTCCGGTGTCCCTGAAGCGTCAGCGAATGCTTGACGGGCCGCCCGCTCATGTCTCGTCGCTGTCCGTCTTGTGACCGTCGAGCTGTTTCTCGGCCTTTTCCAGCCGCGCCTTGGCCAGCGCCTTCTGCGCCTTGCTCAGCCCGTGCTGCGCCGCATTGGCATCGCCCGCCGCGCGCTTGTCGGCGCGGGCCTTCTGCTTGCGGAAATTAGAGAGGTTGACGACCTTGGACATGATGGCGCGATCCTACGCAAAACCCGTTGCACACTCCATCCCCAGGATCGTCTATCCCGCAAGCGTGGTCAAATGCTCAGCACCGGCCCGTCGAGAAGCGCCATCAACGCGCCAAAGTACCCCTCCGACCGGGCGGGAAGGGTGGGGTCCGAGGTCACGGCCACGGCCAGATCGCGGCCGGCATGAAAGGCGATGATCTGCCCACCATAGCCCCGCGCCAGCGCCCAGCCCGACCCGGACATGAACCAGCCATAGCCGTAGGACAGGCCGGAGTAGGGCGAACGCGTCAGCGGTCGGGTCGAGGTGTCGACCCATTGCGCAGGCACCACCTGCGCGCCGTCGAACGCGCCGCCATCGCGCATCATGACGGCGACCCGCAGCATGGCACGCGGCGTCAGCGCCATCTCGTTGCCGCCAAGGTAATAGCCCTGCGGATCGCGCGTCCAGGGCGGAATCTCTATGCCCAGCGGCCGTCCCAGCCGCGCCCGCGCCTGCGCCAGCAGCGTCTCACCCGTGGCCACCGAAAGCGCCGCGCCCAGCACATGCGTCGAGCCGGTGGAATAAAGCATCCGCCCGCCCGGCTCCGCCACCATGGGGCGCGACAGCGCGTAACGCACCCAGTTGCCAGACGACACCCATGCACCGTAATTCGGCCCCGATGTCCGCTCCAGCCCCGCCCTGAGGGACGCCAGATCGCCCAGCGTAATGCCCGCCACCTCGGGCGCGGCCCCGGACGGGATCAGCCCCGGCGCCACATCGCCAAGCGCCGCCTCTAGCGTCACCTCGCCCCGGTCGATGGCGCAGCCCAGCAGCAGCGCGA
The DNA here is from genome assembly GCF_049800975.1 of Sagittula sp. S175. Lineage (NCBI taxonomy): Bacteria > Pseudomonadati > Pseudomonadota > Alphaproteobacteria > Rhodobacterales > Roseobacteraceae > Sagittula > Sagittula sp. S175. The sequence continues at coordinate 103,378 of NZ_JBNAGB010000001.1, read as the reverse complement.
CGAGGCTCTTGGAGCAACTCTTGATATTGGCGAGCGCATCCAGCCGCGCGCCGCCATAGGCACGCTCCACCAACAGGTCGCCGCCGCGCCCGATCAGAAGGGTGCGGAACTGCGGATGGCGTTCGGCAAAACCGTCAAAAGGATCGGACTGCGCCAGGGCGGGAAGCGCGGGCAGGGCGAGGGCGGAGACAAGGAAATCACGACGTTTCATGGGCTTGAGATCGGCCGCCCCAGGCCTGCGGTCAACCTACGCCGCCTCACGTTTGCGCGGGTCACGGGAGAGGCAAAGGGCAGGCAACCAGCTGACAAAAGAAAAACGCGCCACAACCTGCGCGGCGCGTCTTCCCTTCATCTTGACGAAAATACCTCGGCGAGCGCGAGAGGCAGAGCCTCTCGCATTTTTGGGTCGAGCGCGAGAGGGGACTTCTCTCACGCGCGAAGCCGCGTTTACTTCGCCTTGGGGCCGATCATGTCTTCGGGGCGCACGACCCGGTCAAAGGTCTCGGCATCGACAAAGCCCAGCGCGATGGCCTCTTCCTTCAGCGTGGTGCCGTTCTTATGCGCGGTCTTCGCCACCTTGGTCGCGTTGTCGTAGCCGATGGTGGGGGCCAGCGCCGTGACCAGCATCAGCGATTCCTGCATCAGCTTCTGGATGCGCGGGCCGTTGGCCTGGATGCCGTTCAGCATGCGCTGGGTGAAGCTGTCCGCCACGTCGCCCAGCAACTGCATGGATTGCAGCAGGTTGTAGGCCATCATCGGGTTGTAGACGTTCAGCTCGAAATGGCCCTGCGAGCCTGCGAACTTGATCGCCGCATCATTGCCCATGACATGCGCCGCGACCTGCGTCATCGCCTCGGCCTGCGTCGGGTTGACCTTGCCCGGCATGATCGACGAGCCGGGTTCGTTCTCCGGCAGGATCAGCTCGCCCAGACCCGAACGCGGGCCGGAGCCGAGGAAGCGGATGTCGTTGGCGATCTTGTACATCGCGCCCGCGACCGTCGCCAGCGCACCGGACATGAAGACCATGGCGTCATGCGCCGCCAGCGCCTCGAACTTGTTCGGCGCGGTGACGAAGGGCAGGCCGGTGATCTCGGCCATATGTGCGGCGACGGCTTCGCCCCAGCCTTCGGTCGTGTTCAGGCCTGTGCCGACGGCGGTCCCGCCCTGCGCCAGCTCGTAGATGCCGGGCAGCGCCATCTCGATGCGCTTGATGCCGTTGCGGATCTGCATGGCATAGCCCGAGAATTCCTGCCCCAGCGTCAGCGGCGTGGCGTCCTGCGTATGCGTCCGGCCGATCTTGATGATGTCCTTGAACTCGGCGGCCTTGGCCTCGAGTCCCTCGGCCAGCACCACCAGACCCGGCAGCAGCACGTCGCGCGCCATCATGGCGGCCGCCACGTGCATCGCGGTCGGGAAGGTGTCGTTGGACGACTGGCCCATGTTGCAATGGTCGTTCGGGTGCACGGGCTTCTTGGAACCGATCTCGCCGCCGAGGATCTCGATCGCGCGGTTCGAAATCACCTCGTTCGCGTTCATGTTCGACTGCGTACCCGACCCGGTCTGCCAGACCACCAGCGGGAAGTTGTCGTCGAACTTGCCCTCGATCACCTCACCGGCGGCCTGGATGATGGCGTCGGCCAGGGTGGCGTCCAGCGCCCCGGTCGCCTTGTTCTCCATGGCGCAGGCCTTTTTGATGACGCCCAGCGCGCGGACGATGGCCACGGGCTGCTTCTCCCAGCCGATGGGGAAGTTCATGATGGAACGCTGTGTCTGCGCGCCCCAATACTTGTCGGTGGGGACTTCGAGCGGGCCGAAGCTGTCGGTCTCGGTGCGGGTCGCGGTCATGGCGGGTCTCCTGCAAGGCTGCGAGATGTATGCGATTGTATGCCGATTAGCGCAAAGCGGCACGCGGGGCAATCCGCGTTTCGTGCGCAGGTTTATACGTGTCGCGGGCCTTGGCCCAGAGGGAGACGGCGATGCGACGGGCGGCAGATTGTCCCGGCGTCACGCGGCACCGGGGGCAGCGCGCGGGCCGATGCCCGTGGCCTGCGACCAGTCCGGCGCATTGCTCGGGCGCGTGCCGGGCAGGGTGATCCGGAAGGTGGTGCCGCCTCCCGTCACGGAGGTCGCGAACAGATGTCCCTGCCGCATCTCGATCAGGCGACGGATGCCCAGCAGGCCAAAGCCCTGACCATATTCGAAATCCTTGCCGTCAAGAAAGCTCAGATCGCCGGCAGGCAGGCCCGGCCCGTCATCCCAGACCAACAGATCGCAGCCCTCTGGTGTCTGCGCGACGGTTATGCGCAGCCGGATACGATCCTTGTCCGAATGTTTGATCGCATTGTCCACGAGGTTGCGCAGTACAATCTGGATGGCCGTGCGGTCGCCGGTGAGGCGGGCGGGTTCCGCCTGCATGTCGTGCAGGCCAAGCGGGTCCAGGACGGTAAAGATATCGCGCGCCAGCGGCGCCAGCTCAAAGGCTTCGACCCGGCGGGTGGCATTGGTCGCCTCGGAAAACCGCAGCACGTCGGTGATCAGCTCCTGCGCCTTTGCGCTGACCTCCTCCATCAGTTGCGCGGTTTCGCGGGCATCCTGAGCGTCGTCGGGCAGGTCGTCGCGCAGCATCTCGGCCAGCCCCATCATGCGGCGCATGGGCGCGCGCAGGTCATGGGCGGCAAAGGCGAGGTATTGCTCCATCTCCTTGCGGGCGCGTTCGACGACGGCCAGTGCCTCGATCTCGCGCTGCTGGGCCATGCGGACCGAGGACAGTACGATGGAACTGCCCACAACGGCGATCAGCTGCCCTGTGGCCGTGCGCACCGGCGACAGGGTGGTCTGCACCTCGGTCGGCTCGCCCCCAATGTCGAGCAGCACGTCATAGGTTATCGGCGTCTCGGCTGTCATCGCTGCGACGTGCCGCTGGTAGGCGGCCTGACCGAAGCCCGAGTCATAGACCTCCGCCGATGTCCGGCCCAGCACCTCTGACCGGGGGCGGTGGCCATGCCGCTCGCAGGCCCGGTTCCAGAAGGAATAGACCGGACGGCCCAGGCTGTCCGGTGTCAGCACGAACACCGGTTGCGAAATATGGTTAAGAATCTCGAGGTGCTGCAGCATCCTGTCCCCGGACGACGTGCGGCATGCACGACCGGGGCAGGGTGCCGGACAACAGGTTTACGTCCGGTTACTTGCGGAACCGATCGAGGCTGACGACCTCTGCATCGTGGTGTTTGTGCCCAGAATCCGGGCCGTCGCCCTCGGGCGGGGTCGGATCGTCGTCGTCCTCGTAATCCTCCTCGTCGGGGGATTCGAAGCGCAGGCCGAACTCGACCGACGGATCGACGAAGGTGCGGATCGCGTCATAGGGGATCTCCAGACGCTCCGGCGCATCGCCAAAGTTCAGCGTCACGGCAAAGCCCTCGTCATCCACTTCGAGGTTCTCGTACCAGTTCTGCATGACCACGGTCATTTCCGACGGGTAGCGGTCGGACAGCCAGTCTGCGATCTCGACCTCCGGGTGGCGGGTGTCGAAGGTGATGAAGAAGTGGTGATCGCCGGGCAACCCATGCTCTGCCACACCTGTCAGGACCTCCTGGATGAGGCCGCGCATGGCGCGATGCATCAGCTTGCCGTAATCAATCGTATCGGACATGTCGTGGACCTTCGTCTGCTTGCCCTCACCATATTGGTTTTGACGCAGAACGGAAGAGGGGGAAGTCAGAGCATCCCCAAGCCCCCGAAAAGCACCCAGGAGGCCGCCGCCGTGAGCGCCAGCATCAGGGGCACGGGCGCCTTGAAATACAGCAACAGGGCGGCCAGCCCCAGCAGCGGCAGGGTTTCGGCGCGCAGGGCCGACAGGTCCGGCAGGGGGCCGAAAACGCTGTCTTTCGTTTCCGCGAACAGGACATGCAGCGCGAACCACAACGACAGATTGGCGATCACACCCACCACGGCGGCGGTCACGGCGCCCAGCGCCGCGCGCAGGCGCGGGCGGGCCAGCAGGCTTTCGACATGGGGCGCAAAGGCGAATATCCACAAAAAGCACGGCACAAACGTCATCCACAGCGTCAGCCCCGAGGCCACCAGCGCCAGCCCGATCCCCCCGGCATTGTGCCCCGCCAGTTGCCCGACGAACTGGGTGACAAGGATCAACGGCCCCGGCGTGGTCTCGGCCAGTCCCAGCGCGTCGACCATCTCGGGCGCGCTCAGCCAGTGGCGCACATCGACCACTTCCTGCGCCATGTAGGCCAGCACCGCATAGGCTCCGCCAAAGGTCACGACGGCGAGTTTGGCAAAGAACGCCGCAAGCTCGAACAGCAGCCCCTGATCCGTCAGCCAGAGGATCGGCAGCGGCAGCAGCCAGAGCGTCAGCCACAGGGCAATGGTGCCGGGCCTTGTACGCCCTTCAAAGGCAGGGCCTTCCTCGACGGGGCTGGCCGCACGCACGGCGCCCACCATCGCCGCAAGGCCGATGACCAGCGGAAAGGGCAGGTTCAGCGCGTAGAGCGCGGCAAAGGCCAGCACGGCCAGCACCGCGTCGGTCCGCGTCTTCAGGGCCTTGCGCGACAGCCGGACCAGCGCCTGACCGATGATGACGATCACGCAGGTCTTGACCCCCAGCATCAGCGTCTCGGTCTGCGGATGCGCGCCGTATTGCGCGTAGAGCACCGCCAGAACCGCGATCACCAGCGCGCCCGGCAGCACGAACAGACCTCCCGCGATCAGCCCGCCAACGGTGCCGCGCAGCCGCCAGCCCGCATAGGTCGCCAGTTGCATGGCCTCGGGCCCCGGCAGCAACATGCAGAAACTCAGCGCGCGCAGGAATTGCGCCTCGCTCAGCCATCCGCGCTCCTCGACCAGCGTGCGGTGCATCAGCGCAATCTGCGCCGCCGGTCCGCCAAAGGACAGCAGGCCGATGCGCAGGAAGTCGCGAAAGATCAGGGACAGCGGTGTCATGCCCGCAGGGTTACGCGCCGTTCATGACGGCGGCAAGACGCGCTCAGGCGGGCCAGTTCATCCAGAGCAGCCAGGCAGAGGGCAGCGCCTCGAAGGCGAACCACATCAGGGTTTTCGGCTGCGGCGGGCCGTCAAAGGCCATGGACACCGCGCGCCCCGTGGCCGCGCCCGCATAGGCCACGCCCAGCGCCGCATAGGCCCAGCCGCCGACCAGCAGACAGGCCAGCCCCATGGCCACGAACAACCCGCCCGCCGAGGCGCGCAGTTCCGACAGGCCCATGGTCGTTTCGGTGGGCGTCATGTCCAGCGCGCGGGCGGTAAAGCGCGGCGCGACGAACCCAATGGCGCCAAAGGCGATGGTCATGAGGGCGATGAGGATGTTGACGATCTCGGCCATGGGTGCTCCGCTGGTGTCAGGTGCAGGTAGCCGGGTGACGCGGGGTTTCAACAGATGAGGACAAGCGCATTTGTCGGACGGGTCCTTTGCGGCCTGCGCATCGGCCTCCCGGACCTGTGGCGCGCGGCGCCGGTCCTGTGCCTTGGCTACCTCGCCCTCGACATTGCGACCACGCCCGAGGATGCACCTGTCTGGCTGTTCCTGCCGCTGCCCGGGCTGATGGCCGCGCTGGCGATCACATGGCACCGCGTTCGGCTGGGGACAGGTTCCACAGGCGGGCAGGGGATCGGCCTGCGGGATGCGGGACTGGTGCTGCGCTACCTCGCGCGGCTATTGCTGCTGACCTCCGGATGGTGGGGGCCGCTGATGGCGGGGCTTGCGCTGCTGCTGGCCGCCTTCACCGAACCGGGGGTGCTGACCCTCGGACCGGAGGTGACGTTTCTGGACGTCTTCATCCGGGTCGCACTGGTCTGTCTGCCCCTGTCGGTCGCGGGCGGATGGCTCTTTCTCCGGGTTTCGCCGGTTCTGCCGGGACTGGCGCTTGGCCGTCCCTTGTCCGTGGCCGAGGCATGGCGCGCCACGCGCGGCATGGGGCGTCCCTTGACGGGGGTCCTGCTCCTGTTGGTCCTGTCAGGCGTCGCGCTGATGGCAGCCTTCGCCGTGCAGGAGGCATATGTCGTGCTCGGGTCCGGTCTGATCGTCCTGGCCTCGACCACGGGAACGCTGCTGTCGGCCAGTGCCGTGTCGGAAATCCATCGCGCGGCGATCGGCGATCAGGCGTCGGATCATGAAGGCTGGGGGGATTAAGTGCAGGTTTCTGTTGCCAGGTACCTGCGAACCCCGCCTTACACTGCTAAGCGCAAGGACTTAGATTTCGATTCCTCGAACTGCTTACGCAGCCAGAGCAACCGGAGCACGATTGTCGTTTGCAATTGTACTTTGTGAACCGATAACGGTGGTATCTCACCGGGACAAAGCTACATCTTTACGCGTTCGTCGATCCTGTTTCGGCCCCATGATCCCCAAACGAAGGATTTTGGTGGAGCCGCCGGGTACCGCCCCCGGGTCCGATCCGTTTATTCCATGCGCGTTTATGCCCATAGTCCCCCCGAAGGAAGACAGGCTGAATATAGGCGGGCTTTTCGCCGTTGCAAAGGGGGGCGAGCCAGAGAATTTTGCCTGATCGCGGCGGGAGGTTGCGGCCAAAGAAACCTTGAATTGGCGCGATGCCCCATTTCTTAATCGTTTCGTGACCTGTTCGAGTGCACATCCGGTATCGGGCGGTATCGGGTGGATGACCTCCGGTCCACGTGCAGTGCCGGACGACAGGCGGAGGCTGCAACGAGGGGCACCCATGAGGCGGCGACAGTTCATGCTTACCAAGGATACAAAAGGCCTGTCGCATCTGCTGCGGCTGGGTGTGTTGCTGCTCTGCGCCCTTGCAGGTCCGCTGCGGGCGGACCCGACCTACAGCTTTGGCGTCGTCCCTCAGTTCGAGGCGATGCGACTGGCGTCGATCTGGATGCCGATCCTCGACGAACTGGAACAGCGCACAGTCTATCGCTTTGAGATGGCGGGATCATCGGACATCCCGACCTTCGAGCGGTCCTTCCGGTCCGGCGATTTCGATTTTGCCTACATGAACCCCTATCACGCCGTCGTCGCCATGGAGGAACAAGGCTACGCCCCCATCGTGCGCGACGGCGGGCGGGCGTTGTTCGGCGTGCTGGTTGTGGCGAAGGACAGCCCTTACCACTCCCCCGGCGATCTGGCCGGGCAGACCATCGCCTTTCCCGCGCCCAATGCCCTTGGCGCGTCGCTGCTCATGCGCGCCGATCTCACGCGGCGCTTCGGGCTGGAATTCGCGCCGCTCTACGCCGCGACGCACAGTTCGGCCTATCTGAACGTCGTGCTTGGACGTGCCGCCGCAGCGGGCGGCGTGATGGCCACGCTGGACAGCCAGCCCGCCGACGTTCGCGCACAGCTGCGCACCCTCTACGAGACGGCGCGCGTGCCGCCCCATCCGGTGGTCGTGCACCCCCGTGTGCCCGATGCGGTGCGGGAAGCCGTGACCCGCGCTTTCCTCGACATGGGGCAGACCGACGAAGGCCGCGCCCTTCTGGCCGAGGTGCCCTTCCGGCAGATCGTGACCGCCAACGCCGTGGAATACCACCCTCTGCGCGACATGCAGCTGGAGAGGTTCGTTCAATGACCGAACCCGCCTTGAGGTCTCGTGACACCTGCGGAGCCGACCCATGACAGGCGGGACAGGCGGGCGCGCGGAACGGTTTGCGCGGGCGCGGGTCTCCCTCCGGTCGCGCTATTTGCTGTTCGCAACGCTTGTCGGCGCGATCTGCTACGCGGTGTTCTTTGGCGTCTGGCAGCCCAAGGTGGCGCGCACCTTCACCGACATGGAACTGCGGCAGGCCGAACGCCAGATGAGCGTCCTCGGCAACGCGCTGATTCCCTACCTCCTGCAGAACCAGATCGGCGCCGCGCACGAGATCCTGCGCCACGGACAGGCGCAGTACCCGGAATGGGTCTGGCTCGAGCTGCATGACAGTAGCGGCAACCGCCTGTTCCCGGTGACGGCCTCTGCGGCGCCCGACGGCCCGGCCTATTTCGCGCTGCGGCAGCCGATCCTCTTCGGCGGGCGGGAGGTGGCGGAGCTGTCCATCGTGCTCGACCTCGATCAGCGGTTCACCTCGTTGCGCGATCACGTCACCCACCTGGGGTTCATCATGATGCTGGTCCTGTCGGTCGCGGCGGCGGCCTCGCTCATCGTGCTCGACCGGCTGATCCTGCGGCGGGTGGCCATGCTGTCCGATGCGGCGCGCGATCTGGCCGCAGGGGATTACTCGGCCCGCCTGCCCAGGGACAGCGGCGACGAGATCGGCCTGCTGGTGGACGGTTTCGCCAGCATGCGCGAAGAGATCCAGAGCAAGGAACGCTCGCTGACCCTCGCCCGCGATGTGGCCGAGGCCGCGGTCGAGACCAAGACCCGCTTCCTTGCGACCATGAGCCACGAAATCCGCACGCCGCTCAACGGCATCCTGCCGGTGGCGGACATTCTGCTGGAGGACGACCTGTCCCCGGAGCAGCGCGAACAGGTGACCATCCTGCGCAACGCGGGCCGCACGCTGAAATCGGTGATCGACGACATCCTCGACATCTCCAAGCTGGAGGCGGGGGAACTGCTGATCCGCCACGAGCCCTTCGTGCTGGAGGACACGGTGCGCTCCGCGGTCTCGGTGCTTGCGCCGCAGGCACGGCGGCGCGGCCTCGTCTTGTCGGTGGAGCTTGAGGAGGGCGCCGGTGGCGAGGTGGTCGGCGACGGCGACCGGCTGAGCCAGGTGCTGATGAACCTCACCGGGAACGCCGTGAAATTCACCGATCGCGGGTCGATCACCGTCCATGCCACGCGCGGCGCGGACGATGCCGTCACCTTCGAGGTCGTGGACACCGGCATCGGCATCGCGCCAGAGGACCAGGCCCGCGTGTTCGAACGCTTTGCGCAGGTGGACAGCCAGCGCAACCGCAAGTTCACGGGAAGCGGACTGGGGCTTTCGATCAGTCACGCGCTGGTCAAGGCGATGGGTGGCCAGCTTCGGGTCAGCAGCACGGTGGGGCAGGGCAGCCGGTTCTGGTTCTCTCTGCCCTTGCCGCGCGCCACCTCTGGCACGTCAACAAGCGAAGGAGGCGCGGACCACCCCGGCGCGGCCTCTGACGGCGGTCAACTGCGTGTCCTCGTTGTGGATGACAGCAAGGTCAACGTCACCGTTGCCAGCGCCATGCTGACCCGGCTGGGGCACGATTGCGAAGCGGTGTTCAACGGGACGGATGCCATCGCGCGCGTGGCCGCCGGGGGCGTCGACCTCGTGCTGATGGACCAGCACATGCCCGGGATGGACGGGCTGGAGGCCACCCGCCGCATCCGCGCCCTGCCGGGCCCCGAGGCCGAGGTGATGATCTCGGGCCTCACGGCCAGCATCTTTGCCGAGGACATCGCCAATTGTTTCGACGCAGGAATGGATGAATTCCTGGCCAAGCCGATCTCGCGCCGCGACCTTGGCGAGCTGTTGAGCATCGCGCAGAACCGCAAGCGGGGCTTGCCCGACATGCCCGTGCGGGCGCGGCGAGGCTGAGGGATCAGACCGCGCGGGTGCTGCCGCGCACCACCAACGCGACGTCGATCAGGTCGATGCCGTCGCTGCCGCGCAGGGGCCCGCCGTCGAGCCGGTTCAGCAGGCGTTCCGCCGCGCGCCGCCCGATGGCCAGACGATCCTGCCGTATCGTGGTCAGGCCCGGAATGTAGTATTCCGCCAGGTCAATGTCGTCGAAACCCACGACGCTGATGTCCCCCGGCACGCTCAGACCGGCGCCATGCAGCCCCGAGATCAGGCCAAATGCCATCTCGTCCGAGGCGCAAAAGACCGCGCTGGGACGATCCTCCATTGCCATTCCGATGATATTCGCCGCCGCAGCGCGCCCGGCTTCGAGGCTGAAATCGCCGCGCATGATCCATTCCGGGCGCGACGGCAGGCCCAGTTCGGCCCGCGCCGCCAGCACGGCATCGCGCCGCACGTTGGTCAGGACGTTCTCGGCAGGCCCGGTGACATGGGCGATGCGGCGATGTCCGAGGTCGTGCAGATGCCGGATCGCCAGTTGCGCGCCCTTGTAATTGTCCGACCGCACCGAGGGCAGGCTGACCCCCGCGACCCATTCGCAGGCACACAGGATGCGGTCTGCGACGCCACTTTGCGCCATGAGGTTCAGCGCCTCGTGCGAGAGCGATCCATCGAGCGAGATCATCCCGTCGATACGGCTGTCGAGGAAGTAGTCCACCAGCCCGCGATGGTCGCTCGGCAGGTGGTTGGTGTCCTGGATCAGCACGGAATACTCACTGTCGGCAAAGACTTCGGACAGGCCGGACAGGATCTGGCTGAAGAAGGGGTTTCCGAGGTTCGGCACCAGCACCAGCACGGCTCCGGCCCGTTGCCGGCGCAGGTTCCGGGCGGATTGGTTCACCCGGTATCCGGTCTCGCGGATGGCGGTGAACACCGCCTCGCGCGTGGCCTCCGACAGCAGGTCCGGTTTCGACAGGGCGCGGCTGACCGTGGCGGTGGATACGCCCGCGGCCTTGGCAACGTCCTGAATTCGGGCCGCTTTTTGTACCTGTCCCTCGGGCATCTTATCCTTCGACGTGTTTTTCCTGTTCAGGGCATTACCCGGGTTGACTCGAATCTACGACCAGTAAATGAATGATGTAATCGTTTACACATAATGAAGATGACGCATAGCGCAAAATGTAAACGATTACATCGATGGGCGGAGGAGACGCCCGTACGGAGAGCCCGGACCAGGGTCCGGCAGGGAGGAATGAAGATGAAAGCACTTCGCGGGATTTTCCTGGGCAGCACGATGCTGGCCGCTGGCATGGCGCAGGCCGCCGATCTCGAGGTCACGCATTGGTGGACCTCGGGGGGCGAGGCCGCGGCGGTCGCCGAGCTGGCCAAGGCCTTTGACGCCACGGGCAACAAGTGGGTGGATGGCGCCATCGCGGGCTCCGGCTCGACCGCGCGCCCGATCATGATTTCGCGCATCACCGGCGGCGACCCGATGGGCGCCACCCAGTTCAACCACGGCCGTCAGGCCGAGGAGCTGGTCGAGGCCGGCCTGATGCGCGACCTCACCGAAATCGCCGAGGCGAACAAGTGGCGCGAGGTGGTGAACCCGCCGTCGATCCTCGATGCCTGCACGGTCGACGGCAGGATCTACTGCGCGCCGCTGAACATCCACGCGCAGCAGTGGCTCTGGCTGTCCGACGCGGCCTACAAGCAGGTTGGCCTGCCGGTTCCGACCAACTGGGACGAGTTCGTGGCCTCTGCGCCGAAGCTGCGCGAAGCGGGCATCGTCCCGCTGGCGATGGGTCAGCAGGGCTGGCAGCAGAACCTCGCGTTTACCACGCTGGTGCTGACGTTGCTGCCCAATGACGTCTACCTGAAAATCTATCAGGACAAGGATGCCGAAGCCGCGGCAGGCCCCGAAGCGGCCAAGGTGTTCGAAGCGGCGGAGATCGCGCGCGACCTCTCCAGGGACTCCAACGTGCAGGACTGGAACCAGGCCACCAACATGGTCATCACTGGCAAGGCCGGCGGTCAGATCATGGGAGACTGGGCGCAGGGCGAATTCGCGGTGGCCGAGCTGGTCGCCGGTCAGGATTACCACTGCCTGCCGGGTCTTGGCATAAAGGACGTGCTGATGGCAGGCGGCGATGCCTTCTACTTCCCGGTGGTGAAGGACGAAGCGACCCAGAAGGCACAGGCCGAGCTGGCCGCGCTGATCCTCGATCCGGATGTGCAGGTGGCCTTCAATCTCAAGAAGGGCTCGATGCCGGTACGCGGTGACGTGAACCTCGACGCGGCCAATGATTGCATGAAAAAGGGTCTGGAGATCCTTGCCAAGGGGGAGACCGTGCCGGACATGAACATCCTGCTGACCTCCGACACGCGCACCCAGCTCGAAGACCTCTTCAAGGAGTTCTTCGCCGATGCGAACATGACCGCCGCCGCCGCGCAGGAGCGGTTCGTCAGCATCATCGAGGACGCCGAGTAAGCGCCGCCGCAAGGGCCTGCCACCCCGGCAGGCCCATCCCCCTGAACCGACATTCGCTTTGACGGGAGGCGCCGATGGCCGCTTCACGACCCAGTACGCTGACGCGAAATCTCAGCGCCAAGATCGCGGCCATTCCGATGATCGCCACGGCGCTGGTGATCTTCGTCGGAGGCACGCTCTGGACGGTCGCCTACAGCTTCACGAAATCTGGCCTGCTGCCGAAATGGAAGTTCGTCGGTCTCGACCAGTACGAACGCCTCTGGGGCAGCAGCCGCTGGGTGGTCTCGATCGAGAACCTGTTCATCTACGGCGCCTGCATGCTGGTGTTCTCCTTCGTGATCGGCTTCGTGCTGGCCGCATTGATGGACCAGAAGATCCGCTTCGAGGACACCTTCCGCACCATCATGCTCTATCCCTTCGCGCTGTCCTTCATCGTCACCGGCCTCGTCTGGCAGTGGCTCCTGAACCCCGACCTCGGCATCCAGACGGTGATCCGTGACCTCGGCTGGAAAAGCTTCGAGTTCGACCCGCTGTACAACTCCGAGATCGCCATCTACGGCGTCGTGATCGCGGGGCTTTGGCAGGGCACCGGGCTTATCATGGTGCTCATGCTGGCAGGCCTGCGCGGCATCGATCAGGAGATCTGGAAGGCCGCCCGCATCGACGGCATCCCGGCGTGGAAGACCTATGTCTTCATCATCATCCCGATGATGCGCCCCATCTTCATCACCACGCTGGTGCTGGTCGCGTCCTCCATCGTCAAGGTCTACGACCTGATCGTCGCGCAGACCGGGGGTGGCCCCGGCGTATCGACCGAGATGCCCGCCAAATACGTCTACGACTACATGTTCGGCGGCCAGAACCTCGGGCAGGGCTTCGCGGCCTCCACCATGATGCTGCTGGCCGTGATGATCGTCGTCATCCCCTGGGCCATGATGGAATTCGGAGGGAAGCGCCGTGGCTGACATCTACACAACCGCACCGATCAAGGCCGAGCCGATGTTGCAAGGCCCCACCGGACCCAAGCCAAAGAAGGCCTTCACCCGCAACAACATCATGCTTTACGGCACGCTGATCGTGGTGTCGCTCTACTACCTCCTGCCGCTTTACGTGATGGTCGTGACCTCGCTGAAGGGACTGCCGGAAATCCGCATGGGCAATATCTTTGCCCCGCCGGTGGAGATCACCTTTGAACCCTGGGTCAAGGCATGGTCCGAAGCCTGCACCGGCCTGAACTGTGACGGGCTGTCGCGCGGGTTCTGGAACTCGGTGCGGATCACCGTGCCCTCGGTGGTGCTGTCCATCGCCATTGCCTCGGTCAATGGCTACGCACTGGCGAACTGGCGGTTCAAGGGCGCGGACACCTTCTTTGCCATCCTTATCTTCGGCGCGTTCATTCCCTATCAGGTCATGCTGTATCCCATCGTCATCCTGCTGCGGGAGGCGGGCCTTTACGGGTCGCTCTGGGGGTTGGTGATCGTGCATTCGATCTTTGGCATGCCGATCCTGACGCTGCTGTTTCGCAATTACTTCACCTCGCTGCCCGAGGAGCTGTTCAAGGCCGCGCGGGTCGATGGGGCGGGCTTCTGGCGCATCTACTTCCAGATCATGCTGCCCATGTCCTTGCCGATCTTCGTGGTGGCGATGATCCTGCAAGTCACTGGAATCTGGAACGATTTCCTGTTCGGTGTGATCTACACCAAACCCGACCTCTACCCGATGACCGTGCAGCTGAACAACATCGTCAACTCCGTCCAGGGGGTGAAGGAATACAACGTCAACATGGCCGCCACGCTGCTGACCGGGCTGGTGCCGCTGGTGATCTACTTCGCCTCGGGCAAGCTGTTCGTGCGTGGTGTCGCCGCCGGGGCGGTGAAGGGATGAGTGTCGTCGGGTATTCGTCAAAAACGTTCACCGGGATACAAAGTGTGACTGAAAAGAAAGGGAAATTCGGATTGTCAGCTGACAATTTGCGGCACCAAATCCGAAACTTCCGATCCTGTCAGGTGGTCCTTTCCATCCGCGCGACAGACGCAAGGGGAGCGAATGCATGAACATGCAGCCAGAAACCTTTACGGGGGATGAAGCCTCCGTTTCGATCCGCAACCTCGACCTGTCGTTCGGCGCGGTAAAGGTCCTGCGGAACCTGAACCTCGACATCGGCAAGGGCGAGTTCCTTGTGCTGCTGGGGTCCTCGGGCTGCGGGAAATCCACGCTGCTGAACTGCATCGCGGGACTGCTGGAGCTGACCGGCGGGCAGATCCACATCGGCGGCAAGAACGTCACCTGGGCCGAGCCGTCCGAGCGCGGCATCGGCATGGTGTTCCAGTCTTACGCGCTGTACCCGCAGATGACGGTGCGCGGGAACATGTCCTTTGGCCTGAAGAATGCCGGGATGCCAAAGCCCGAGATCGAGGCCCGCGTGGCCAAGGCGGCGGGCGTGTTGCAGATCGAACCGCTGCTGGACCGCAAGCCTGCGGCCTTGTCGGGCGGGCAACGCCAGCGCGTCGCCATTGGCCGGGCTCTGGTGCGCGACGCCGAGGTCTACCTCTTCGACGAGCCGCTGTCGAACCTCGACGCGAAACTGCGCGCCGACTTGAGGGTCGAGATCAAGAAGCTTCACGAACGTCTTGGAAACACGATGATTTACGTGACCCACGACCAGGTGGAGGCGATGACCCTCGCGGACCGTATCGCCATCATGAAGGGCGGGCAGATCATGCAGCTTGCCAGCCCCCACGAAATCTACAATCGGCCAAGGAACCTCTATGTGGCTGATTTCATTGGATCGCCTTCGATGAACTTCCTCAAGGGGACCTTGTCCGGCGGCGCTTTCCGGTCCGGGGACCTGGTCATTCCGCTCGACGGCTATGCCTTCGAGGAGGGGTCTCGCCGCGAGGGCGAGGCCATCATCGGGCTGCGCCCCGAACACATCGCCACCGGGGATCACCTGGCCTCTGCCGTCGCCCGCACACGGGTGAAGGTCGAACTGGTCGAACCCATGGGATCGGACACGGTGATCTACGCCCATCTTGGCGCGCATCAAATTCACATTCGCATGGATGGGCAGGCCACGGTGCGCCCCGGGGACGAGGTCGAGATCGGCTTTCGCCCGGAACGCGCCTCGCTGTTCGATCCGGCCACTGAAAACCGTCTTTAGAGGACACTGACAATGGATGTTTCGTTTCAACTGTATTCGGCGCGCGAGTTCACCCCGTGGGAGGACGTGCTGAAGATGATCGCCGGGCTGGGCTACACCCAGGTCGAGGGCTTCGGCGGGGTCTATGGGGATCCTGTGGCCTTCAAGGCGGCGCTGGATCAGAACGGGCTGACCATGCCGTCCGGTCATTTCTTCCCGATCGGGTCTTTCGAAGAAGGGCTGGAAAGCTCTTTGAATGCGGCCAAGGTTCTGAAAATGCAGCGCCTTTTCTGCCCGGCGCCCGAGGACCTCTGGCGCAATGGCACCGACGCGGCCAATTGGATCGCGCTGGCGAAACGGCTGGAAGAGGCCGCGAAGAAGGTCAATGACGCGGGCTTTGCCTTTGGCTGGCACAACCACCATTGGGAGTTCATGCCGCTGCCCGGCGGCGAGATCGCCATGGAGCTGCTGCTGGAACACGCCCCCAGCATCGACTGGGAGATGGACGTGGCCTGGGTGGTGCGCGGCGGGGCCGATCCGTTGGCTTATATCGAACGCTACAGCGACCGGCTGACCACGGCGCATGTCAAGGACATCGCGCCTGCGGGCGACTGCGTTGACGAGGACGGCTGGGCCGATGTGGGCCACGGCACGCTGGACTGGAAGGGCATCATGGCGGCGCTGAGGGGCGCTGGCGTGGACCTCTTCGTGATGGAACATGACAAGCCGTCGGATGCGCAGCGCTTTGCGTCGCGGTCCATCGAAGCCTTCAAGGGGTTGTGAGACATGGCTGACGTTTTGGGAATTGGCGTGATCGGCTGCGGCAATATCTCGGCCGCCTACATGCGGCTTGCGCCGCTGTTCAAGGGCGTCGAGATGCGCGCCTGCGCCGATATGAACATGGACGCCGCGCGCGCCCGCGCCGAGGAATTCGGTCTGCGTGCCGAGACTGTAGAGGATCTACTGGCTGCGGAAGACATTGATCTGATTGTCAATCTCACCATCCCGGCGGCGCATTTCGAGGTGTCGAAGCGCATTCTGGAGGCGGGCAAACACGTCTATTCCGAGAAGCCATTCGTGCTGTCGCTGGACGAAGGCGCCGACCTGAAGCGCCTCGCAGAGGCCCGTGGCCTGCGCGTCGGCTCGGCCCCCGATACCTTCCTTGGCGGTGCGCATCAACTGGCGCGGGAGATCGTCGACAGCGGCGCGGTGGGGCGGATCACCTCGGGCACCTGCTTTGTGCAAAGCCCGGGGATGGAGATGTGGCACCCGAACCCCGACTTCTTCTTTCAGGCGGGCGGCGGCCCGGTGCTGGACCTCGGGCCGTATTACGTGTCGAACCTCGTGCAACTGCTTGGCCCGGTGAAGCGCGTGACGGCGATGACCTCCATGGGGTCTGAATATCGCACCATCACCAGCCAGCCGCGTCACGGTGAGAAGATCAAGGTCGAGACCCCCACCACCATCCACGCCGTGTTGCAGTTCCACTCCGGCGCGCAGGTGACGTTCATCAGTTCGTGGGATGTCTGGCAGCACGGCCACACGCCGATGGAGCTGTACGGGCAGGAGGGTACGCTGCATGTGCCGGACCCGAACTTCTTTGGCGGCGAGGTGCGGATGACCTCGAAACAGGCCTTCGTGAACCCGCCCGCGGCGGCGCATCCCTTGGGCGTGCCGAACGGTGTCGACGGGCGCGGTACGCCGGTGGCGAACTACCGCTGTGCCGGGCTGGCGGATATGGCGCAGGCGATCCTCGACGGGCGCGCGCATCGCTGCAACCTCGATTTCGCGCTGCACGTGGTGGACGTCATGACCTCGATCCTGCGGGCGGGCGAAGAGGGCGCGGTCCTCGACATCACCACCACCTGCGACCGGCCCGAGGCCCTGGACCCCGCCGCCGCGCAGGCGCTCTTGGCCTGAGGAGGGCGTGGCGATGATCTGCAATCCGATCCTGCCCGGCTTCAACCCCGATCCGTCGATCGTGCGGGTGGGCGAGGAGTATTTCATCGCCACCTCGACCTTCGAATGGTATCCGGGGGTGCAGATCCACCGCTCCACCGATCTGGTGAACTGGCGGCTGGCCTGCCGTCCGCTGGACCGCGCCAGCCAGCTGGACATGCGCGGCAACCCGGACTCGGGTGGCATCTGGGCGCCGTGTCTGAGCTACGCCGACGGGCTGTTCTGGCTGGTCTATACGGATGTGAAACGGCTGGATGGCAACTTCAAGGACACGCACAACTTCGTGGTGACGGCCCCCACGATCGAGGGGCCGTGGTCCGACCCGATCTTTCTGAACTCCAAGGGCTTCGACCCTTCGCTGTTCCATGACGACGACGGGCGCAAGTACGTCATCAACCTGCAATGGTCGCATCTGCGCGGGTCGCATGGGGCAAAGCTGCCGCATCCGGCGTTTGATGGCATCTACGCGCAGGAGTGGTCGGTGGACCGGGGGCTTTTCGGGCCGGTCATGCTGCTGTCGAAGGGATCGGCGCTGGGGCTGACCGAGGGGCCGCACCTGTATAAACGCAACGGCTGGTACTACCTGACCATGGCCGAGGGCGGCACGGGCTATGCCCACGCGGTGACCATGCTGCGGTCGCGGCAGATCGCCGGGCCTTACGCGTTTCACCCCGATGTGCATCTGCTGACCACCAAGGACCACCCCGAGGCGGAGCTGCAACGGGCGGGCCATGGTCAGATCGTCGAGACGCCCGAGGGGCTGACCTATCACACGCACCTGTGCTCGCGTCCGCTCAAGGGGCTGGCAGAGCGGCGGTCGCCCTTGGGGCGCGAGACGGCGATCCAGAAATGCGTCTGGCGCGATGATTGGCTGTTCCTGGAACACGGCGGACCGGTCCCCGCGGTGGAGATCCCCGCGCCGGTGGACGTCCAGCCGGAGGGGCTGCGCGCCCTGCGGCGGCGCTTTGACGACGAGGTGCTGCCGGAGGAATTCCAGTGGCTCAGGACGCCTTTTCCCGAGCGGCTGTTCACCCTGACCGGCGAGGCGCTGCGGCTCACCGGGCGTGAAAGCATCGGAAGCTGGTTCGAACAGTCGCTGGTGGCGCGGCGGCAGGAGCATTTCGTCTATCGGGCCGAGACCACGCTGACGGGCTTTGCCCCCGAGACCTACCAGCAGGCGGCGGGGCTGACGACCTATTACAACCGCTACAAGTTCCACTTTGCCTGCGTCACGACTCTGGATGATGGCACCGGGGATGGGCAACGCGTGCTGACGATCCTGTCTGCGGCGAACGATTACCCGCATGGCGACCTGAGCTTTCCCTGCGACCCGGTGCCGATCCCGGAGGGGGAAATTTCCCTTGCGGTTGAGGTGGATAACGCCAGACAGCAGTTTTTCTACAACCTTGGCGACGGATGGGAAAAGCTGGGGCCGGAGCTGGATGCTTCGATCCTGTCGGACGAAGGCGGGCGTCCGCTGGTGGGATTCTTCACCGGCGCCTTTGTGGGCATGATGGCTTTTGACACGTCCGGCATGGGGATGACAGCGGATTTCACGCGCTTCGACTACGTGCCGGAGGGCGCCGCGTGATGGTCTGCACGGTCGAAATCTTCGACTTGGCGACGCGCAGGACGCATGTGGTGCTGGACAGCGCCGAGCTGCTCGAAGCGCCGAACTGGACCCCGGACGGCGCGGCGCTGATCGTGAACGGAGGCGGGCGGCTGTTCCGGCTGGATCTGGACAGCGGTCAGCTGGAGCAGATCGACACGGGCTCCCTGACCGGATTGAACAACGACCACGGGATCTCTCCCGATGGTGCCCGGCTGGTGATCTCGGACAAGACCGAGACCGGCAAATCCTGCATCTACACGCTGCCCATCACGGGCGGCGTGCCGACGCGGATCACCGAACAGGTGCCAAGCTGGTGGCACGGTTGGTCCCCCGATGGGGGAACGCTGGCCTATGTGGCGGTGCGCGATGGCGATTTCGGAATCTACACGATCCCGGTGGCCGGCGGTGCCGAGACCTGCCTTGTCACCAGTCCGCAGCATTACGACGGGCCGGATTACACCCCCGATGGCGCGTGGATCTGGTTCAATTCAGAGCGCGGCGGGACGGCCTCGGACCTGTGGCGCATCCGGCCTGACGGGTCGGATCTTGAACAGATGACCCGTAGCGCGCGGGTCGAATGGTTTCCGCATCCGTCGCCGGACGGCGCGCATGTTCTTTACCTCAGCTATCCGCCGGGGACCGAGGGACATCCCTTTGGCCGCGATGTGGAACTGAGGCTGATGCCCGCAACAGGCGGGCCGTCCGAGACGTTGTTAACCCTTTATGGCGGGCAGGGCACGCTGAACGTGCCGTGCTGGGCACCGGATGCCTCTGCCTTTGCCTTTGTCCGCTACAGAAAACCCCAGGAGGCACCATGCCCGGTCTGATCAAAGGTCCCGCTTTATTCCTTGCGCAATTCGCCGGGGACGAAGCGCCGTTCAACACGCTTGGCGGCATTGCGAAATGGGCGGCCGACCTCGGCTACAAGGGCGTGCAGATTCCGACCTTTGACGGGCGGCTGTTTGATCTGGACCGCGCCGCCGACAGTCAGGACTATTGCGACGAGGTGAAGGGCGTCTGCCATGAGGCCGGGGTGGAGATCACCGAACTGTCGACCCACCTTCAGGGCCAGCTGGTCGCGGTGAACCCGGCCTATGACGAGGCGTTCGACGCCTTCGCGCCTGAGACGGTGAAGGGCAACCCCAAGGCGCGGCAGGCGTGGGCCGTGGATCAGGTGAAGAAGGCGGCGGTCGCGTCAAAACGGCTGGGACTCGCGCATACCGTCAGCTTCTCGGGCGCGCTGGCCTGGCCCTTCCTCTACCCCTGGCCGCAGCGGCCCGAGGGTCTGGTGGAAGAAGCCTTTTCCGAGCTGGCCCGCCGCTGGCTGCCGATCTTTGACCACTACAGCGACAACGGCGTGGATATCGGGTTCGAACTGCACCCGGGCGAGGACCTGCACGACGGCGCGACGTGGGAGATGTTCCTTGACGCTGTCAACGGGCACGAGGCCGCGCGGATCAACTACGATCCGTCGCATTTCGTGCTGCAACAGCTGGATTACCTCGCTTTCATCGACCTCTACCACGACCGGATCAACGCGTTTCACGTCAAGGATGCGGAGTTCAATCCGACCGGGCGGCAGGGGGTCTACAGCGGTTTCCAGAAATGGACGGACCGCGCGGGGCGCTTCCGCAGCCTTGGCGACGGGCAGGTGGATTTCGGCGCGATCTTCTCGAAGCTGGCGCAGTTCGGTTATGACTCATGGGCCGTTCTGGAATGGGAATGCTGCCTGAAGTCGCCGCAGCAAGGCGCGGCCGAGGGCGCGCCCTTCATCGCGCGGCATATCATCGAGGTGACCGACAAGGCCTTTGACGATTTCGCGGGCGGGGCGGTGGACCGCGCCCAGATCAACCGCATGTTGGGGATTTGAGCGATGCGTAAACTCAGGCTTGGCATGGTCGGCGGCGGGCAGGGTGCCTTCATCGGCGGCGTCCACCGCATCGCCGCGCGCATCGACGGCGATTGGGAGCTGGTGGCGGGGGCCTTGTCCTCTGACCCCGAACGCACGCGGGCCTCGGCGGCGGAGCTGGGGATCGCGGCGGATCGGGCCTATGGGTCGTACGAAGAAATGGCACAGGCCGAGGCCGCCCGTGCCGATGGCATCGACGCAGTGGCCATCGTCACGCCGAACCACATGCACGCGGGGCCTGCGGTGGCCTTCCTGAATGCAGGCATCCACGTGATCTGCGACAAGCCGCTCGCTGCCACCATGGAACAGGCGGAGGCCATCGCCGAGGCTGTCCAGCGTTCCGGCAAACACTTCATCCTGACGCACAATTACACGGGCTACCCGCTGATGCGGCAGGCGCGCGAGATGGTGGCGCGCGGCGATCTGGGCGCCATCCGCGTCGTGCAGGTGGAATACGCGCAGGACTGGCTGGCCGAGGAAACCCACGGCAAGCAGGCGGACTGGCGCGTCGATCCCGCCAAATCCGGCGCGGGCGGCGCGGTGGGCGATATCGGCACGCATGCCTACAACCTCGCCTGTTTCGTGACGGGGCTGGAGGCGGAGCGGCTGGCCGCCGACCTCGACGCCTTTGTTCCCGGACGGAAAGTCGATGACAACACGCAGGTCATGCTGCGGTTCAAGGGAGGGGCCAAGGGTGCGCTTTGGGCGTCGCAGGTCGCCGTGGGCAATGAGAACGCGCTGCGGCTGCGGGTCTATGGCGAGAAGGGCGGCTTTGAGTGGGCGCAGGAGAACCCCAACGTGATGACCTTCACCCGCTTTGGGCAGCCCAAGCAGATCCTGACGCGCGCCGGGGCCGGGGCCACCGAGGCCGGGCTGCGCAACACCCGCACGCCGGGCGGGCACCCCGAGGGCTATCTGGAGGGCTTTGCCACCATCTACGCCGAGGCCGCCGCGCTGATCCGGGGCAATGACCCGGACGCCCATGTGCCGGGGATCAAGGAAGGGCTGGCGGGGATTCGCTTCATCGCCGCCTGTGTCGAGAGTTCCGCCAGGGACGCCGCCTGGGTGACGTTGTAGCGGGCGCGCGGGCGGTCTAGGAAGGGGCACACCCCCGAAGGATGTGCCATGGACCTGTTTGACGCCGCCCCCTCGACCAAGCGCCGCCCGCTGGCGGATGTGCTGCGGCCCACGACGCTGGACGAGGTGATCGGCCAGCAGGCTCTGACCGCGCCGGGGTCGATCCTGCGGCGGCGCATCGCGGCCAATGCGCTGGGATCGGTGCTGCTGTACGGGCCGCCGGGGATCGGCAAGACCTCCATCGCGCGGGCCGTGGGCAATATGCTGGGCAAGGAATTCCGCGTTCTGCACGCGGCAGGCGTGCGGGTGCAGGACATCCGCAAGATCGCCGACGAGGCGCGGATGAAACCGACGTTGATGTTCGTGGACGAGGTGCATCGCCTGTCCGCCACGCAGGCCGACGACCTGCTGACCATCTGCGAGGAAGGCACCACCGACTTCATCGGGGCGACCACCGAGAACCCTTATCATTCGATCCCCAAGGCGTTGATTTCGCGGAGCCAGGTCTTCAAGCTGGAACCGCTGAGCATCGACGACATGGAGGACGTGATCCGCCGCGGCCTCGCGCATCTGGAGGGGCAGGGCGTCCACGTCACCCTGACGCCCGCGCAGTTGCGGCGGGTGGCGGGGCGCTCTGGCGGCGATGCGCGGCGCGCGCTGACCACGCTCGAAAGCCTTGCCGTGGGGCATGACGGCGCCATCACCGAGGCGATGATCGACGAGGTCTATGCCGCCTCGCCGGTGAATTTCGACCGCACCGGGGATCAGCATTACGATATAACTTCCGCCTTCATCAAATCCATGCGCGGTTCGGACCCCGACGCCACGCTCTACTGGCTTGCGGTGCTGGTCCATGCCGGGGAAGACCCGCGTTTCATCGCGCGGCGGATCATGATCCACGCCTCCGAGGACATCGGTCTGGCCGACAACACCGCGCTGCAAACCGCCGTCGCCGCGGCCGAGGCGGTGGAGCGTGTCGGCTACCCCGAGGCGCAGATCATCCTCGCCCATGCGGCGCTGCACATCGCCCGCGCGCCGAAATCCAACGCCGCCTGTCGCGGCATCGGCGCGGCGCTGTCCTACGTGCGCAGCCACCCGCAGCTGAGCGTTCCCCTGCACCTGCGCGACGCGCATTATGCCGGGGCAAAGGATCTGGGGCACAAGGGCTACCGCTTTCCGCACAACGATCCGCGTGGCTGGGTGGAACAGTCCTACGTGGACGAGATCCCGCGCGGGGCCTTCTACCAGAGCGACGCGCGGGATGCGGCGACCTTTGAAAAGCGGTCCGATGAGTATTGGGCGCGCGTCACGGGTCGGCGCACCCCAAGGACCTTTGACGGCGACTGACAGACGTTTCTGCCACTATCGCGGCTCCATCGCATCCAGCGGTTGTCCGTCCGCCATCTTCAGGCAGCGCCGGATCAGCGACCCCGCGTCTATGACCATGACAGCCCCATGCTTGGTGCTTTTGATGCAGCCGGCATCATCCTCGACAATTTTACGAGACACATTCCCCGCATTGATCGTCATCTTGCCCGTCACCTGCTGCGGACTGGTCCGCGCGATCTCTTCGACGGTGTCGACCACGAGGCCGTATTTTTCGCCCTCGTGACGCAGGATGACGATCCGTTTCGCTGCCGCTGCGTTCTCTGGCAGGCCATAGATCCTGCGGGCATTGAGGATCGTTATCATCTCGCCCCGCAGGTCGAGGATGCCATCCACGAAATCCAGCGAGTAGGGCGGTTTCAACAGCGTGTCGGGGTACTTGATGACCTCGCTGACCTGAGCGGTGTCCAGCGCCAGCGGCCGATCCAGCGTGAACACGATGAATGTCATCCGGGCGCCTATCTGCTTTTTCGCGGTCTTCTTCTGTTCGGCGGTGTCCTGCTGGTGAACGTCGCGGCAGCGCTGCGCGGTTTCCACGAGGATCGGCACGCGGCGCAACGCCTCGTAGTCGATCAGCATGATGATCTGCTCGTTCTTGCCGATGACGCAGCCCCGCACGATGTCACCGCGCGGGATCGCGAGTTTGGTGAAGGGATGTATCTCGTCCTCGAAGCTCGACATGATGTTGTCGACGGAATAGACCAGAAGCCCGATCAGGCCGCCATCCGTCTGAATCACAAGCATCTTTCGCAACGGGCGGGCCGACGCGCTGGATTTCAGGCGGGCCTCGTCCCCCATGAAGTTGCGGAAATCCGCGACGGGAAGGATCTCTCCGCGCAGATGGGTGATGCCGATGAAACAGTCCTGCACGAGGACGGAGTCGTTGATTTCCGGGGCGTTACGGACTTCGACGACGTGGCGCAGGTCGATGGCGCATGTGGTGTGCCCGAACTGGAACGTCAGGCAGTTGAACCGTCCCCTGCGCCGGTTGGCCTGAAGGCGCGAGCCATTGCCCCACAGCGTCTCGCCGCGCGGGACCTTCTTGAGGCCGAGCACCTCGCGCGGATCGAGGATCTGGATGATCCGCTGGCCGCCGTCGAGTTTCAGGAAACCCTGGATGACCACGTCCCGCGTCTTGTCCCCATCGGTGCGGAGGTCGACGCGGTCCTCTTCGCGGATCGTCAGAACCTGTCCCGTCCGGTCCACCAACAGGCCGACGCAGATCTGGCCGTCGTCGACGATTGCGACCTGACGGTCCCGGATCGCAGCCTCCGGCGCGGGCATGTCGAGCAGACGGCGGAGGTCGACGATCGGGATGATCGTACCGCGAAGGTTGAAAAGCCCCTTCATGTAGGGCGGTGACAGCGGCACGACCGAGATCGCGGCCGGCTCCTTGACCGCCTCGCGGAAGACCTCGATGTCGAGCGCGAATTCGGTGTTGTCCAGCCAGAATGTGCCAAAGATGCGGCCCTGCGACGGTGCGCTTGTCCGGGGCATCACCGCATCCCTGTCGGTCATCGCGTCGATCCCGGTCTCGGGGTCGGGTTGCCCGTGGGCTGCCGCCGCGCCCAGATCACTTGGTTGCGCTGACATGGCTGCCCCCCAAACGCGGTATTTGCCGAATGTCGAAGGTGCCTGTGGTGCAATCAATGTTGATCTGCCGCCCAAGGATGCCGCCGGTGTCGTCGTGGAGATTGCGGATCCCCAGACCCCGCACGGCCTTGTAAGCGCTGCTGGCGTTGATCGAGCCGACCAGCCGGGTGGGATCGGTTTCCGGCGCCATGGTCATGTTTGCGCCGCCGGTGACGATGGCCTGCACCTTTCGCAACTCCTGCGGGGTCAGCTCCATGAGGGACACCAGCGACCGCAGGGCCTGATCGACGTGGCGCCCGCTGATCTGATGGGATGTTCCGCCGGAGTCGGACAGTAGGCAATGCGCGAGGCCGTAGACCTGGCGCGTCGGATGCAGCAGCGCCAGGCCGATGCAGGACCCCAGGATTGCGCTCAGGATCTGGCCGGGTCCGGCAACCTTCACCTGTCCGATCTGGACGTGGAGCTTGGTGAGGGTCGTCATGGCGTCCGCCCTTTGCCCAGGGGGGCGGCCTTGTAGATGATCGGGGCCACCTGCTCAAAGTCGCAGTCGATGTGTTTCAGCGACTCGCTTTCACCGATGATGAGCGTGCCGTCGGTGTGCATCTGCTGCCGGACGTGCCGCAGGATGACCGCCTGATCCTCGGGCGCGAAGTAGATCAGGACATTGCGCAGCAACACCACGTCGAAGGGCGACGTATTCCTGAGTGGTTGCATGAGGTTGTGTTGCTCGAAACGGATACGGGAGCGAATGGCCGACGCCGCCGTCCAGCCGTCTTCCTCGTTGCCACGCATGTGCTTTTCGAACAGGTGCGGCTGCTCGGCACGGAACCGCGCGACCGGGCGCCCTATGTATGCGCCCGCCCTGGCGGTTTCCAGAACGCCGGAGGAGATATCCGTCCCGAGAATCTCGTAGTCGAACCCGAGAACCTTCAGGCGGGTGTCTTCCAGATAGACCCCAAGGGTATGCGCCTCTTCCCCGGTCGAGGCCGCCGCCGACCAGACGCGCATGGGTCGCCGTGGCGTGATGGCGGCATGCGCGGGGATGAGGTCATCGTTCAGATGGGCCCAGATCCGGGGGGTGCGGTAGAAATATGTCTCGTTCGTGGTGATCCGGTCGGTCAGTTCCTGCATTTCGGCGGGGTGGGCGGACAGATGGGCGATGTATGCCTTGTAGGTCGGGATATCGAGTGCCCGAAGCCTCTTGTTCAGCCGGGACTCCATCATGGAGCGCCTGCCGTCGGCGATGGAGATCCCGATGTTCCGCCGCACGATCTGTCGGAGCGTGGCAAATTCGCCGTCGCTCATGGCAGGCGTCCGGCGGTCCGTCATCTCATGCATCGAGGCGTGCGTCCCCTGCGCCATTCATCGGTCCAGCTTGGAGATTTCGTCGGTCAGCCCCTGCGCGCCCAGCTTCATCTCTTCGGTGGCGGCGGCGATGGAGTCGGAGGCGATGACCGATTGCTCGGCGGCACCGACGATGCTTTGGATGGCCTCGGCCACGTCGCGGGCGGCGGTCTGCTGTTCGTTCGCGGCCACGGTGATCTGGGTGATGGATTCCGTCGTCTCCGATATCCCGTTCAGGATTTTCGAGAAGGCGGACCCGGCTTCGCGCGAAACCTCGCTGCCCTGGGCCACCCGTTTCACCGTCTCGTTGATGAGCTTGGAAATTTCCTTTGTCGATTGCGACGACATTTCAGCCAGCTTGCGGACCTCGTCGGCCACCACCGAGAAGCCCAGCCCGTGCTCACCGGCGCGGGCCGCCTCGATCGCGGCGTTGAAGGCCAGGAGGTTGGTCTGGCTGGCGATCTCGCCGATGACCTTGACGATCTCGCTGATCTCCTCCGAGGAGGAGTTGATCCGGTCCATCGCCTCGATCAGGCGGTCGATGGCCTTCGCGCCCAGATCGGCCTCCACCTTGGTGCGCTTGGCGACGGCGTCGGAGAGGCCGCTGTTCTGCGCGATGGAATCGATGGAGGCGCTCAGCTCCTCCACCGAGGCGCTGATTTCCTCGGTCGTGCAGCCCAGCGCCTGCGCGCCCTCGGCCACGCGCTGCGCCTCGTCGGCGATATGCGTGGACTTGCTGACAAAGTTCGCGGCGATCTGCTTGACGTTGTGTTCGATCTCTTTCTGATCGGTGATGTCGGTGGCGAATTTCACCACCTTGAAGGGCACGCCCTTGGCGTCGAAGATCGGGTTGTAAGAGGCGTTGATCCAGACTTCCTTGCCGCTTTTGGCGAAGCGCCGGAATTGAGCCGCGATGATTTCCCCGGACGCAAGCGTGGCCCAGAATTCCTTGTATTCCGGTGACCTTGCATAGGCGGGATCGCAGAAGATGCGATGGTGCTTGCCGCGCACTTCCTCCAGTTCGTAGCCGGTGAGCGCGAGGAAATTGTCGTTTGCGCGCAGGATCTTGCCGGTCAGGTCGAATTCGATGGTGCCCTGCGCGCGGTCCAGCGCCGCGAGGATGCCGGAGTTGCTGCGCGCTTCCGTCACGTCGGACCATTCCATCATGTTGCCGGTATAGGACCCGTTGCCGTCAAAGACTGCCCCGACGTTCAGTGCGAACTTCAGGTCGCCGATCGTGATTTCTGTCTTGAACGGCAGGTTGCCGGGGTCGGACAGCATCCGACGCTGATGCGCCGGGTTCTTGTGGAAACTGTCGATGCAGATGCCCAGGATCCGCGCCGGATCAAAGGACGGCCAGGCCTTTGCAAAGGCGTCCGCATGCTGTGACAGCATGTCCTTCGTCGCCTGGTTGACGTCGGTCACGATAAAATCGCGGTCGATGATCATCATGGCCGCGCTGGAATTTTCAAAAGCCGTCTGCCTGCGCAGGTTTTCGCGCTCCGCCTGCTTGTGCGCGGTGATGTCGGTGGCGAATTTCACCACTTTCACCGGCTTGCCATCCGATCCGGCGATGGGGGTGTAGGAGGCGTTCACCCAGACGTCCTGACCATCCTTCGTGATCCGGCGGAATTCGCCCGACGTGAATTGCCCCATGGCGAGGCCCATCCACAGGTCCTTGTAGGCGTCCGATGCGACATACTTGGGGTCGCAGAAGATCCTGTGGTGCAGGCCGACGATGTCGTCCAGCTGGTAGCCGAGGATCGACAGGAAGTTCTGGTTCGCATGCAGGATCGTGCCGTCGAGGTCGAATTCGATGACGGCCTGAACCCGGTTGAGGGCGTCCAGCAGTGCCGCGGAGTGGTCCGCGCTGTCAGCAATCCCGCCCGAAACTGCCTGATTTTCCTTGGCGCTCATTCTACGGCCTCACCCGGTTTCCTGTTAATACGTCGTGATAGCCGGGCGCGGGTTAACCCGTGACTAAAATCCAGCCATTGATCCCGCAACCAAAGGGAATAATCGGAAAAGCTTTAGGGAATGCGACACGCCCTGCGCCGGTGGCTTGGATCGGTCCCGACGCATCGGCCCTTGCGATCCGGCACACAGGGACAGGGGCAAACCGCCGGGTCGGGGAACAAAGGCGCGGGGCGGTGGTTGACCATGGAACGGCTGCGCTTGCCCAGTCATCCCTGCATACGGACCGGAGCTCCCATGAAGACCACTCTCACCGTCAACGCCACCTCTCACGAGGTCGAGCACGACCCCCGCCGCACGCTGCTGGATACCCTGCGCGACGACCTTGGCCTGCCGGGAACCAAGAAGGGCTGCGATCACGGCCAATGCGGTGCCTGCACCATCCTGCTGAACGGCGAGCGCGTGAACGCCTGCCTGTGCCTGACCGCCATGCATGACGGCGACGAGATCACCACCATCGAGGGGATCGGCACGCCGGACCGGCTGTCCGCGCTGCAGAAGGCCTTTGTCGAGAAGGACGGTTTCCAGTGCGGGTACTGCACGCCCGGCCAGATCATGTCGGCCACCGCCCTGATGCAGGAGATCGCAGAAGGCGCGCCGTCCTACGTCAGCGACGGGCTGGACGGCGCCGCGCTGACCGACGCAGAGATCGCCGAGCGCATGTCGGGCAACCTGTGCCGCTGCTCGGCCTACCCGCTGATCCGCGAGGCCATCGCCATGGCGGCGGAGGTGAAGGCATGAGGCCCTTCGACTACCACCGCGCCGCGACCTTCGACGATCTGGCCGCCGGACAGATCATCGCCGGGGGGACCAACCTGCTGGACCTGATGAAGATCCAGGTCATGACGCCGCAACGGCTCGTGGACATCACCCGGCTGGACGGGATGTCGGGGATCGAACCCGAGGGCGATGGCCTGCGCATCGGTGCGCTCGTCACCAATACCGCTCTGGCCAATGACACCCGCGTGCGGGCAGGCTGGCCGCTGCTGTCGCGGGCCATCCTTGCCGGGGCCTCGGCGCAGATCCGCAACAAGGCGACCACCGGCGGCAACCTGTTGCAGCGCACGCGGTGCCCGTATTTCTACGACACCTCGCAGGCCTGCAACAAGCGCGCACCGGGCACCGGCTGCGCGGCGCAGGGCGGGGCCGGGCGGATGCTGGCGCTTTTCGGCACGACAGAGCACTGCCTCGCCGCGCACCCGTCTGACATGGCGGTGGCGCTGACCGCGCTGGATGCTCAGGTCGACGTGCGGCGCGCCAGTGGCGATACCGAGCGGCTGCCGATCCTCGACCTTTACGCCGCGCCAAAGGACCAGCCGGACCGCGAGACGATCCTGAACGAGGGTGACCTGATCACCGCCTTGATCCTGCCCGCACCGCGCGACGGCAGCCGTCAGGGCTATCGCAAGGTACGCGACCGGGCGTCCTATGCCTTTGCGCTCGTCTCGGTGGCCGGGTCCGTGACGATGACCGACGGCACCATCGACGCCGTCACGCTGGCCTTCGGCAGCGTCGCGCCGCACCCTTGGGTCATCCCCGAGGCCGAGCGCCAGCTGACCGGGCAGACCGCCTCGGACGACCTGTTCCGCGCGGTGGCAGACACGCTGGCACCCGACGCCGCACCGCATCCCGACACCGAGTACAAGCGCACCCTGCTGCGCCGCACCTTCATCGCAACGATGCGCCAGCTTACCGGGCTGGCCGACACCGCAGGCACCGACATCGCGAGGGCCCCGGCATGAAAGACCAGACCGACATGAAAGACCATTTCACCATGGACTCCCCGCAGCCGCGCCTGCTGGACGAGACGAAACAAGGCGTGATCGGCACGCCGATGGACCGCCCCGAGGGACCGCTGAAGGTTTCGGGCACGGCGGGCTATACCGCCGACCACGTACCGGACGGCATGGCGCATGGCGTTCTGGTGCGCGCCACCGTCGCCCGCGGGTCGGTCAAGGCCATCGACCGGGTTGCCGCCATGGCCATCGAGGGCGTGATCGACGTCATCACCGACCCGCGTATGATCCGCAATCCGGCGCAGGGGATGGCGGGCGAGGCCCCGGTGCAACCGGGCGACGCGGTGCATTACCACGGTCAGCCCATCGCACTTGTGGTCGCCGAAACCTTCGAGGCCGCGCGGGATGCCGCGCAGCGCCTGAGCGTGCAATACACCACCGAGGACGCCGCAACCTCACCGGACACCACCCCCGAGACAGAGACCGCCGATCCCGAGACCGCTGGCGATTTCGATGCCGCGTGGAACAGTGCCGAGGTGCGCGTGGACCGCGAGTACACCACGCCCTCGCAGGTCTCGGCGGCGATGGAGCCCCATGCCGCCATCGCGGACTGGACCGGCAACAGCGTGACCCTGCGCAGCGCGCTCCAGATGGTGCGCTTCAACAAGGCCGAACTGGCGGATTCCCTGGGCATCGACCCGTCGCAGGTGCGCATCCTCGCGCCCTACGTGGGCGGTGGTTTCGGCTCCAAGCTGGGGATCGGGCCAGAGGCGGTCGCCGCCGCCATCGCCTCGCAGAAGCTGGGGCGACCGGTGCGCGTCGTGATGACCCGCCAGACCGTCTTTGACAGCGTCCTGCGGCGCAGCGAGACCGCCCAGCGCGTGCGCCTCGGCGCGACGAGGAACGGGCGGCTCACGGCGATCTCGCATGACGACCGCGTGTCCAACCTCGACGGCGAAAGCTTTGCCGAGCCGGTCAGCCAGGCCTCGCAGTTCCTGTACGGCGCGGACGGCCTGAGCTTTACCCAGACGGTCGCGCGCATTGCCGCCACGCCCGCCGGATCGGTGCGCGCCCCGGGCGAGGCTGTGGGTATGCTGGCACTGGAATCCGCCATGGACGAACTGGCCGACGCGCTGGGGATCGACCCGCTGACGCTGCGCCTCGACAACCTTGCCGACACGCATCCCATGGACGGACGGCCCTACAGCGCCCGCCGTCTGGCCGATTGCCTGACCGAAGGCGCGCAGCGCTTTGGCTGGGCCGACCGCTGGCAGGCCGGGACCCGGCGTGAGGGCGACTGGCTGATCGGCATGGGCATGGCCTCGGCGGCGCGGTCCAGTTCGCTGGTGAAATCCGCCGCCCGCGTGCGGCTGACGGGCGACCGGGCCATCGTCGAGACGGACATGACCGACATCGGCACCGGCACCTACGCCATCCTCACCCAGATCGCCGCCGAGATGCTGGGCCTGCCGACCGCCCAAGTCGAGGTGCGGCTGGGCGATTCCGACCTGCCGGGGGCGTCTGGCTCCGGCGGCTCCTTCGGTGCCAATTCCGCAGGCTCCGCGACCTTCCTCGCCGCGCAGAAGATCCGCGCACAGATCGCGGAGCGCCTTGGCTGCGCCGAGGATGCCCTCAGCCTTCAGGACGGACGCGCCCGCGGCGACAACCACGAGGCGGCGCTGGCCGACCTCGTGACCGAAGAACTGCTGGCCGAGGTCACCATCGAGGCAGGCGATACCGCCGAAAGCCATTTTTCCTCCGGCTTCGGCGCCCATTTCGCCGAGGTCGCGGTGAACGAATGGACCGGCGAGACCCGCGTGCGCCGGATGCTGGGCGTCATGGCCATGGGCCGCGTCCTGAACGAGAAGACCGCGCGCAGCCAGGCCCTTGGCGGCATGATCTGGGGCATCGGCGCGGCCCTGACCGAGGACATGCAGAACGACGCCCGTGACGGCCATGTGGTGACGCGCGACCTCGCGAACTACCACATCCCCGCCCACGCGGATGTGCCCGGCGACATGCAGGTGGTGTTCCTCGAAGAGCGTGACGACTGGGCGAACCCGATCCAGACCAAGGGGATCGGCGAGCTCGGGATCTCGGGGGCAGGGGCGGCGGTGCTGAACGCAATCGCCCATGCGACGGGGCACAGGCTCTATGACTTCCCGGCGTTGCCGGATCGCGTGCTGAGCACGATGGGGGCCTGAGATGGGGGCTTGAGATTGGGGCCTGACCCGACGGAAAAAGGCGCGCGGAGCCCGGTCATGGGCTCCGCGCGCGTCACTCACATCAGCCGCCCTGCCGGACAGAACGATCGTTCAGCAAGGCCAGAACGGCGGCCAGCCCGACCTCCACGGCGGCGCCGATCATGTGCCAGCTCACGCCGCCATGCAGATGCGGCAACTCCTGCGCATGGCCAAAGGCGGGGGCGGCTAGATCACCTCCGGCGCGAATTTCTCGTCCATTGAGACGTAGATCATGCTCATGTTGGTGCGCTCGCGCACCATTTCGGCGGGAAAGGGCAGGTGGCTCAACGCGCGCGATCCAAAGGACGGTGACGCCGTGCCGACCTGCCAGTGGGTCGTCAGTTCCACGTCCACCAGCTTCAGCGCCTTGCCACCGCCGCGCCCGGGCCGCTCGAAGGGTACATCCGCCAGCTTTAGGCAACTTGTCTTGTCCTTCGCCTGCACGAACCGTCGATGAACTGCGCCGCCAGAACCTGAAGATCCGCCGCCTCGTCATGCTCATGCATGTGCGACTGCAGGTGGTCCGAGTCATGGCTGTGGTTGTGGTCACGCGGGTGGTGCCCATGCGCATGACCGTGCCCATGCCATTGAACATGCCCATGGTCATGGCCGTGGTGATGATGATGGTCATGCGGCATGGCGCGCGCGCCCTGCTTCTTCTTGGTCCAAATCCTCCGGGGTGAGGCCGCAAGGCCGAGGGGCAGCGCCCTTCTCTTCCGCGCCAGCCATCACCCACCCACCTTGTGCGGCCGGGGTTGGACCAGCGCTTGCCCTCGAACTGGCCGTGCGGGATCGCGACGGGCTTGTCGATGCCCATCTTCTCCATGTCACCCATGGTGATGATGTTGGTCTCTCGCTCGCGGGCGACCTTCACCGCCTCGCGCGGGACCTGCCAGCCGCCGATCCCGATCTGCACGAGGGTCTTTGCCGGCACGTTCGGCAGGTTTGTGGAATGGAACCACGGAGTCGTGTGCATCCGCTCGTCCAGATCCTTTTCCTGAATGTCGGCATGGCGGTCGAAATGCACGATGCCGATCTTCTTCGACGTACATTCCGCGATCCCGGACACGCAGGGAAAGCCGATGGAATGGTCGCGACCGATCATGATCGGCAGGGAGCCGGAGCTGAACACATGGCTCACCGCCCGGCGGATCCGGTCAAAGCTCTTCTCGATGTTCGCCGGAATGGTGAACACATGGCCCGCGTCACACAGCGTCATCTGCTCGCGCAGGTCGACGCCCAGCTCGTAGTTGTAAGGCGTATACAGCGCCGAGATTTTGCGCACACCCTGCGGACCCAACCGCGTGCCGGGCCGGTAGGTGGTGCCGCCGTCAAAGGGGATGCCCTGCACGGTGGCGTCATAGTTCGCGACCTCCAGGACGTCCTCGGTATAGGGTGCCTTAAGGAAGGTGTTGATCCGGGCGTAATACGGCAGCTCCCCGCGCGCGAAGGTGGGGATCGACTTGTCGTCGATGCTGTCCGCGCCGGTCAGGCCCATGCGCAGCGCCCAGGCGCGTTCCTCGGCCCAGCGCCCTTCGGGCAGCTCGGCCTCTTTGCGCTTGGCTTTCCAGCCGGCAAGCTTGGTCAGGTCGGTGTGGTGGGGACGCTGCTCGCGGCCCGGCTCGACGGCCACCGCGCCGCCGTCCACCGTGATCGTGCCGCGCACCGGGCGCTCGTCCGCCAGCAGCAGCCGCAGGAAGATGGACTTGCCACAGCCCGAGGCGCCGACGATCGACACGAACCCTCTCTCGGCCACATCCAGATTGACGCGCTCGATGATCGACCGGCCATCGTACGCCTGCCAGATGTCACGCACTTCGACGAAACTCACAGCCCGGCCTCCATTCATGGGAACGCCCTGCGCGACAGCTGTTTCAGCCCCCAGTCCAGCACAAAGGCCAGCGCCGTGATCCGGATGACGTAGGTCAGGATCACATCCATCGCGAGGCAACGCCGCACCAGGAAGATGCGGTAGCCAGGACCCACGTCGGCGGCGACGGCCTCGGCGGCGATCAGGAACAGCCAGGCCGACCCCAGCGACAGGCGGACATTGGAAATCAGGCGCGGCAGGACCTGCGGCAACGCCATCCGCAGCACCGCCACAAAGGGCAGCGCGGCCAAGACCATCGCCAGCGGGCGGGAGGAATGTCGGTTGATGAGGCGCATGTGCATTGTCTGCCAGGGAGAGGGGCGGCCCCGGCGCAGGGCCGGGGGCTTGGGAGAAGAGGCCCCGGCGCAAGGCCGGGGCGGGGATGATCCTCGGGGATCAGAGCGCGCCGTCGGCGGCCATCTGCATGTAACTCGCGTCAAAGCGGAACATCACGTTGGACTCGGCCCCGGTGACGGTGCCGTCCGGGTGGGCGATGCCGACGAGACCCGCCGAAGGCGCGCCCTCGCCAAGGATGCCCTTGTCGAACAGGACCGTTGCACCCGGGTTCGAACCGGTGATTTCGGACACCAGCGGGTTCCAGGTCACAACGGTCTTTACATCGTCGGTGGCGCAGGCCGCGATCATGTCCGCGTCCGAGGTGTTCACCACGTCGTCCAGATCCTTTTCCGCCCGCCCGGCACTGTCGACCGCGCGGGCCAGCAGGGAATGCGACACCGACAGCTCGACCGGGAGATCTTGAAGCCGGTCTGTTCCTGCGCGGGGGCCGGCGGAAGGTGCCGCAAAACGATGCGCCAAATTTGAATAAATGCCCGCGTTTGTGCGATTATCGCGTCGATCGGGCGGGTTGTCCAAGTCTGTACGCCCGTGCACACGCATGCCCAGATTCTCGCCCAGTCTATTACCCCCACGTCATGTCCGCGACGGCTGGCGCTTTGGATGGCCGTGTACTAAAGCATGCGAAGGCCCGAGCCAGCAGATTCGGCACAACGGATGGGCGAGCATGTCCTCCGCAACGCTTTGCCGCAGCGCCGTCGCCTCAAATTCCGGCAAAATCCAATCCTTACCCGCAAATACAATATCTAGACCTGTCATTTCTGACAGGCTGCAAAAAATACATGCGTGTGGATTGTTTTCCGGCTGACTCTCCCGCTTTGCGCTTGCAGAGTTACATGCCCGCGACATTGAAGCGCTTAATTTCTGTTAAAAAGTCGTTAAATCTCCGAAGGGAAGGTTATTCACGTCACCTCAGCGGAACTGTGGATAACGTTGTGCAAACAGGCACAAATCTGCGGGTTTGTGCAGGTGCAGAATATTAACAGCTTGTGAATGAATCGGGCGCCAACACAGGCCCTAGTGTTCGGGGTGGGGGTCAACACAAAATATATGGGGATCTCGGTAAAAAACCCGTTGACGACTCTCCCCCGTCTTGGCCATTTTGTGCAAGCCGGACGAGAGCGCCACAACATATAGTGGCCCGCCGACAAGGGACAGAACTTACAGACCTGACCGAAGGGGGGGACACCCCGGGACCGCGCAAGTTGCGCGTCGGGTTTCCTGCATCCTTGGCACAGCGCTGGCATGGACATGGTGACTTCTGACGGGGCAGACCGCGATGAAAATCGAAAGAAAATATACCAAGGCAGGGCAGGACGCATACGCAGAGGTGGCATTCGTCACCACCAGCAGCGAGATCCGCAATCCCGACGGCAAGGCCGTGTTCAAGCTCGACGAGCTCGAAGTGCCCGCCAAGTGGTCCCAGGTCGCCAGCGACGTCATCGCACAGAAATATTTCCGCAAAGCAGGCGTTCCGGTCGAGCTGAAGCGCGTCCCCGAAGAGGGCGTGCCCGAGTTCCTGTGGCGCTCTGAGCCGAAGACCAAGGACACCCCGAAGATCGGCGAAACCTCGGCCAAGCAGGTCTTTGACCGTCTCGCAGGCGCATGGACCTACTGGGGCTGGAAAGGTGGCATGTTCACCACCGAGGACGACGCCCGCGCCTACTACGACGAGATGCGCTGCATGCTGGCCCGTCAGGTCGCTGCGCCGAACTCGCCGCAGTGGTTCAACACCGGCTTGCACTGGGCCTATGGCATCGACGGTCCGGGTCAGGGTCACCACTACGTCGACTACAAGACCGGCAAGCTGACCAAATCCAAATCCGCCTACGAGCACCCGCAGCCGCATGCCTGCTTCATCCAGTCCGTGTCTGACGATCTGGTGAACGAGGGCGGCATCATGGACCTCTGGGTCCGCGAGGCGCGCCTGTTCAAATACGGCTCCGGCACCGGCACCAACTTCTCCTCGCTGCGCGCCGAGGGGGAATCGCTGTCCGGTGGCGGCAAATCCTCCGGCCTCATGGGCTTCCTCAAGATCGGCGACCGCGCGGCAGGCGCGATCAAGTCGGGCGGCACCACGCGCCGCGCCGCCAAGATGGTCATCTGCGACGCCGACCACCCCGATATCGAGGAATTCATCAACTGGAAGGTCAAGGAAGAGCAGAAGGTCGCCTCCATCGTGGCCGGCTCCAAGATGCACGAGAAGATGCTCAATGGTATCTTCGACGCGATCCGTGGCTTTGACGGGCAGGGCGACGCCTATGACGCGACCGACAACGACAAGCTGAAGAAGGCGATCCGCACCGCCAAGCAGGTGATGATCCCCGAAACCTACATCAAGCGCGTCCTCGACTACGCCCGTCAAGGTTACGCAAGCATCGAATTCCCGACCTACGACACCGACTGGGACTCCGAGGCCTACGCCTCCGTTTCGGGCCAGAACTCGAACAACTCGATCCGCGTCACCGACGCCTTCCTGAAGGCCGTGCGTGAAGACAAGCCGTGGGAGCTGATCCGCCGCACCGACGGCACCGTGGCCAAGACCATCAAGGCCAAGGAGCTGTGGGAGCAGATCGGTCACGCCGCATGGGCCTGCGCCGATCCGGGCATCCAGTTCCACGACACCGTGAACGCATGGCACACATGCCCGACGGACGGCGAGATCCGTGGCTCGAACCCCTGTTCCGAGTACATGTTCCTCGACGACACCGCCTGTAACCTGGCAAGCATGAACCTGCTGACCTTCCTCAAGGACGGCCAGTTCGACGCCGAGCTTTACATGCACGCCACGCGCCTTTGGACCGTGACGCTGGAAATCGCCGTGCTGATGGCGCAGTTCCCGTCCAAGGAAATCGCGCAGCGCTCCTATGACTACCGCACGCTGGGCCTTGGCTATGCCAACATCGGCGGCCTCTTGATGAACATGGGTTACGGCTACGATAGCGAGGAAGGCCGCGCGCTGTGTGGTGCCCTGACCGCGATCATGACCGGCGTGGCCTATGCCACCTCCGCCGAGATGGCGGGCGAGGTCGGTGCCTTTGTCCGCTTCGAGGCCAACCGCGACCACATGCTGCGGGTCATCCGCAACCACCGCAACGCCGCCTACGGCAAGACCACCGGCTACGAGGGTCTCGACGTCAAGCCCGTCGCGCTGGACCACGACAACTGCCCCGACGCCACGCTGGTCGAGCTGGCCATGGGCTGCTGGGACGAGGCGCTGCGTCTTGGCGAGCGCTTTGGCTACCGCAACGCGCAGGTCTCGGTCATCGCGCCCACCGGCACCATCGGTCTGGTCATGGACTGCGACACCACCGGCATCGAGCCCGACTTCGCGCTGGTGAAGTTCAAGAAACTCGCGGGCGGCGGCTACTTCAAGATCATCAACCGCTCGGTGCCCGCCGCGCTGGTCAAACTCGGCTACACTTCCTCGCAGATCGAGGAAATCATCGGCTACGCCGTCGGTCACCAGACCCTTGGCAATGCGCCGGGCGTCAACCACACCTCGCTGATCGGCCACGGCTTCGGCCCGGCCCAGATCGAAAAGATCGAGGCCGCGCTGGCCACCGCCTTCGACATCCGCTTCGTCTTCAACCAGTGGACGCTGGGCGAGGTCTTCTGCAAGGACGTCCTCGGCATCCCCGAGGTCAAGCTGAACGATCCCTCCTTCGACATGCTGCGTCACCTCGGCTTCACCAAGGCCGACATCGACGCCGCCAACGACCACGTCTGCGGGACCATGACGCTGGAAGGCGCGCCGCACCTGCGCGTGGAACACCTGCCGGTCTTCGACTGCGCCAATGCCTGCGGCAAGAAGGGCAAGCGTTACCTCTCGGTCGAGGCGCATATCCGCATGATGGCCGCCGCGCAGTCCTTCATCTCCGGCGCGATCTCGAAGACCATCAACATGCCGAACTCGGCCACGATCCAGGACTGCCAGAAGGCCTACGAACTGTCCTGGTCGCTGGGCACCAAGGCCAACGCGCTGTATCGCGATGGGTCCAAGCTGTCGCAGCCGCTGGCCTCTGCGCTGGTCGAGGATGACGACGAGGCCGCAGAGATCCTCGAAACCGGCACGCCGACCGAAAAGGCGCAGGTGCTGGCCGAGAAGATCGTCGAAAAGGTCGTGGTGAAGGAGATCATCCGCTCCGAGCGCACCAAGATGCCCGAGCGCCGCAAGGGCTACACGCAAAAGGCCGTGGTCGGCGGGCACAAGGTCTACCTGCGCACCGGCGAATACGCGGACGGCAGCTTGGGCGAGATCTTCATCGACATGCACAAGGAAGGCGCGGGCTTCCGCGCGATGATGAACAACTTCGCCATCGCCGTCTCCGTGGGTCTCCAGTACGGCGTGCCGCTGGAGGAATTCGTCGACGCCTTCACCTTCACGAAGTTCGAACCGGCGGGCATGGTGCAGGGCAACGACTCGATCAAGAACGCGACCTCGATCCTCGACTACATCTTCCGCGAACTCGCTGTCAGCTACCTCGACCGCACCGACCTCGCCCATGTCAAACCCGAAGGCGCGTCCTTCGATGACCTGGGCCGCGGGGCCGAGGAAGGCGTCGCCAACGTCAAGGAACTGTCGGAAACCGCCGCGACCCGCTCGCTGGAGGTGCTCAAGCAGATCTCCTCGACCGGCTACCTGCGCAAGCGTCTGCCGCAGGAACTGGTGGTGCTTCAGGGCGGCATCGGCTCCATGACCGGCACCGACCCGGTGGCGGCGCTGAACACGCTGGTCCCCGAAACCGCAGGCCCCTCGGGCATCGCGGCGGCGGTCTCCAGCACCTCGACCGTCGCGGTCGCGGCAGCGAGCATGACCATGGACGAACGCACCAAGGCCAAGATGCAGGGCTACGAGGGCGAAGCCTGCGGCGAGTGCGGCAACTACACCCTGGTCCGCAACGGCACCTGCATGAAGTGCAACACCTGCGGCGCCACGAGCGGTTGCAGCTGATCCAGACCGGGCAGGGCGCGGGGATGCTCCGCGCCTTAGCCGGACCGTAACAAGGAATACCCCATGTGGGGGGTAGGCGTGCGGGGGCCGTGTCCCCGGAACCCGGACGCCCGGTGTGGATGGGACCAATTTGAATACCATCCGGTTCTGGGGTCGGTGCGCTGACCCTGAGCGCGGACAGGGCCGCAGGCAAAAACAACTCGAGCGGTGAACCAATCGAGCCCTGTCAGCGAACCTTCAAAGGGCCTCTCTCGGGAGGCCCTTTTTTCTTTGCCCGGTCCGGCGACACTGTCCGGCCCCGGCGCATCTTTGCGCCCAAGTCACGCGGCGGCAAGGTTGGCCCGCAGAGAATCCTCAGTCATGACAGCGCCTTGCAGGTCAATGTTCACGCGGAGCGCCCGATATAACGGTCGCCGCGATGGTTCACCGTGATCATCAGGTTCAGCAACACCGACCCACCCAGCGAGATCAGCACCAAGGGCCAGTCGAACAGCGCAAAGGCCAGCGCAAAGACCAGCGCGTCAAAGGCCAGCTGCGTGTTGCCCGCCGGGATCTTGCGCGTGTCCTGCAACCACAGCGCCACGATCCCCACGCCGCCCAGCGTCGCGCCATGGCGGAACAGGATGATCAGCGCGATCCCCGCCAGCACGCCGAACACCGGCGCGGCCACGGCCGGGTGGATCACCTGCAAGGACAGCCCCATGGGCAGCACCTCGGTGAATCCCGACAGCAGCGCCACGGCGGCAAAGGTCTTCACCGTGAACTTCACGCCCATCCGCTTCAGCGCCAGCACGTAGAACGGCAGGTTCAGCACAAAGAACACCGCGCCAAAGGACCACCCCGAGGCGTAGCTCGTCAGCAGCGACAGCCCGGCGATCTGCCCGGTCACCAGTCCTCCGGCTTTCAGCACCATCACCGCCAGGGCCATGATGAGCGTCCCCACCAACAACCCCACTACGTCCTCCAGGAGCGTGTGACGGTCGGCGGGCGGGAGGGTCAGGAGCGTCGGCATGGCACCGCTTTCCCCCATCTCCGCGACAGGTGCAAGGGCCAGAGGGCAGCAAGGCGCGCCCCAACGCGCCTTGCCCGGTTTCGCGTCACACCGTGGCGGTCAACGCTGGGTCAGACAAGGCCGGGACCAGCGCCTCGACCTCCGTGCGGCTCATGACCTGCACGACATCCGCGCCAAACGGATTGTCCATGGCGATCGGCCCCAGTTCCAGGTCCGGAGTATAGCTCAGCGCGCGCCACGACGGGATGACCGCCGAGCTGACCACTTCGCCGTCGCTGTCGCGCAGCGTCACCGCGAGGTCGGCCTGCACTTGGTAATACCGCCCGGTGACGTAACGGTTCTCGGCAAAGCTCAGCCCGCCGTCCTCCGGCAACACCACGCCCGCCGGGACTGTCAGGATCAGCCGGTCCTCCGCCGCGTCGAAATCGCGCAGGACCATCGTGTCGTGATCCTCCAGCGCGATGAAGGTATCCGCCCCCGCGCCACCGATATGGCCACCCTCGTAATGGAAGGACGTGCCATAGCCATTGCCCCCGACGATCACGTCATCGCCGTCGCCGCCATTGATTTCCGAGGCCACGCCGAACTGCGCGGTCGACACCCACATGGTGCGCGTCAAAGCATCGCCGCCGATGATCGTGTCGTTGCCCGCTTCGCCACGCAGCACCTGATGCCCGTCGCTGCCGCCGAGGATCAGATCGTCGCCGTCGCCGCCCAGCAGCCGCGCGTTGGCATTGCCGGTGGACAGCGTGTCATCGCCCGCGCCGCCTTCGACCGTATCAACCTCCGTGACGTACAACGGCGGCCCCACGCGCTCCGTCCCCCAGTCAGAGATCACGCCCGCCACGTTGTCCTCACCCGCATGAATTCGG
The DNA here is from genome assembly GCF_049800975.1 of Sagittula sp. S175. NCBI lineage: Bacteria > Pseudomonadati > Pseudomonadota > Alphaproteobacteria > Rhodobacterales > Roseobacteraceae > Sagittula > Sagittula sp. S175. The sequence goes on along the minus strand of NZ_JBNAGB010000001.1, from coordinate 62,379 downwards.
TCACTCCCGTCGCCTCCGCGCAGGCTGTCGGCCCCCGCGGCACCGTCGATGGTGTCATTCCCGCCAAGCCCGTCGATGCTGTCCGCGCCGGGCGTGCCGGTCAGCAGGTCATCGCCCTCGGTCGGCGTCACCGGATCGGGGCCGGGCAGCACCGGGGGCAGGGGGCCGTAGCCTCCGGCCTCCACCACCGCATCCACGTCACCCTGCGCCACGAAAACGATCCCGGTCGACACATCAAACCCCGAGGCCCCCGAGGTCACCGTCACCAGCAGGCTCTCGCCCAGACGGACCTCGACACCGGCATCCGTGTCCATAAAACTCAGATCGTCCAGCGACACCGGCGCATCGTCGGGATGCACCACCACGATCACATCCTCCGCGCGGTCGAAGTCGCTGATCTCGTCATCCCCCGGCACCACGCCGCGCCCGATCTGGCTCACGTTCAGCAAGAAGTTGTCCGCCCCCGCGCCTCCGATCATCAGGTCGGCCCCGATGCTGGAGATCAGAAGGTCATGCCCCTCGCCACCATCCAGCGTGTCGTCGTTGACGCCACCCGACAGCGTGTCATTGCCCGCTTCGCCCATCTGGTGCGAGGGCGACCCGCCAAAGGCGGTGCGGATCAGGTCGTCCCCCTCGCCACCATAGGCCATGCGCGCGCTGCCACCAAAGGTATCGGAGCCACCCACGACAACCTCGTCATTGCCCGCGTCGCCATGGATCTCCATGTCGAAAAATCCGCCATACAGCGTGTCGTCGCCCGCATCGCCATGCAGCACCACACCCGCGCCAAAGCCCGCCCGCAGCACGTCATCGCCCTCGCCGCCATGCACCGTGGCCTCCCGGTTGACATCGATGGTGTCATTCCCGGCGTCGCCAAAGACTTCCGTGCCATTCTGCGCCGACAGCGTCCGCACGGTGATGACGTCATCACCCTCGTCGCCATGAATCAGATCGTCCCCAACACCCCGGGTCGAGATCGTGTCATCACCCCGGCCGCCATGGATGGTGTCATCGCCTGCGTCATCCGTCATCAGGTCGTTGCCGTCGAAACCGTCGAGCAGGTCATCGCCCGCGCCACCGTCGATGGTGTCATTGCGCAGATTGCCACGGATATCATCGTCGCCATCGCCGCCCGAAATCTCATAGGTGCTGGTGGCCGAGGTCCAGGGCCGGATGGTGTCATCGCCCTCGCCACCCTCGGCGATGCGCGTCCCGCCCATCTCGCCGCTGACGAGGATCAGGTCATCGCCCGCGCCGCCAATGTGGCGATAGGTGAACAGCCCGCCCTCGAGCGTGTCGTTGCCATCGCCGCCATCCATGTCGACGGAATTGCCCAGATAGGTGGTCAGCAGATCGTCGCCGTCGCCCCCCAGCATGTCCACATGATTTTCGGCCCGGATGGTGTCATTGCCGGTGCCGCCGTCATAGGTGCTGCGCTCCTGCGCGACCCCAAAGACATCGCGCCCCTGTTCCAGCAGGTCATTGCCCTCGCCACCGCTCAGCAGGTCCCCGCCGGATCGCGCCGTCAGCGTGTCGTCGCCCTCCTGACCCGAAAGCGTATCGCGGCCCGCGTCGTCCGTCAGGTAATCGTTGCCGACCCCGCCGCGCGCGTTGTCGTCGCCCGCGCCGCCGTCCAGCGTATCCTGACCCGCGCCGCCGAACAGGGCATCGACGCCGCTCCGGCCCTTCATCCAGTCGTCGCCGTCCTGACCCCACAGGGTGTCGTCGCCATTGCCGCCATCCATCGTGTCGGCCCCGTCGCCGCCCTCCATGGAATCGTGCCCGGCTTCGCCCAGCAGCAGGTCGTCGCCGGTTTCACCCAGCAGAAAGTCGTCGCCATCGCCACCGAACAGCGTGTCCTCATCGGTGCCGCCGTCCATGGTGTCATTGCCACGACCGCCTTCCAGCAGGTCGCGGCCATCCTCGCCAACCAAAGCGTCGCGCCCAAGGCCGCCCTTCAGCCAGTCGTCGCCTTCGCCGCCTTCGAGGATGTCATGCCCGGTCTCTCCGTCCATCGTGTCATCGCCGGACCCGCCGTTCAGCATATCCGCGCCGGTGCCCCCCAGCAGCAGATCGTCACCGTCATCGCCCAGCAGCAGATCGCGCCCGCCGTGGCCCTGCAACGTGTCATCGCCATCGCCGCCGCGCAGCGCGTCGATCCCGTCGCCGCCTTCGATATCATCATCCCCGCCGGTGCCGATCATCGCGTACCCAACAAAAGAACTGGCCATCAAGGCCGCAAAAAGCGCCAGCATTCGGTCCCCCAACCTTTTAACGTGCAGCAACTATACAAAGGGGCAGGAATGTGACGCTTTTGGCAAGGAAAACCTCCATGACACCAATCGCTTGACGACAATGCTGCACAGGCCGCAAAACTGTATCGTCAGGGCGAACAATCGGGCAGGATAGGGGATGAAGATCGCGGCACTCACCATGGTCTACCGCGATTGCTGGGCGCTGTCGCGCTGGTACGCCCACCATGGCCGGCTGATCGGGGCGCAGAACCTCTTTGTCGTGGCGCATGGCGCCGATCCGCGTATCGCCGAAATCTGCCCCGAGGCTTCGATCATCACCGTCCCGCGCGACCGCTTCGACAACTTCGACCGGACGCGGGCCGAGATGCTGGACGGCTTCCACGCCGGGCTGTCCAAGCTCTACGACTGGGTGATCCGCACCGACGCGGACGAGCTGATCTGCTACGACCCAGACCTCTGGTCCGGCCTGCCCGAGGTGCTGACCTCGGTCGATGGCCCTGTCGCCACGGCCCTTGGATTCGATCTGGTCATGCGCGATGAGGACTCCGAGATGACGGATGGCACGGTGTTCTCGCAGCGCCGCGCCATTGCGTTCTCGGGTCATTATTCCAAGGCCGTGGCCGCGCGCCGCCCGGTCTCTTTCCAGCTGCACGGGGTCAAGGTCGCGCCGCGCAAGCTGGCGGACTTCCCGTTTCACATGCCCCGTGGGCTTTATCTCGCGCATCTGAAATACGCCAACCGAAGCGTGCTGTCCGAGGGCAACACCATCCGGATGCAGATCGCCCGCGGCCCAGGGAAAGGCCTGCCCGGCGCCGGCTGGGCCGAAGCCGAGGACGACGCCCGCACATTCTACGAAGGGTTCGCCGCGAAACCAGAGCGCCCCTGGGAAGAGGCCCAGGCCGAGGCCCACGCCACGCTCTCGGTCAAACCCGCCCGCGTCGAGCGGTTCTCGCTGGTCAAGACCCGCGCGCTGAAACTGCCTTTCCGGACCACGCTGCCCGACCGTTTCGCCGAACAGGGGTAGGGGCGTGGGGGGGGGGGGGGGGGATGGGGGCCGCCCGCGGCACCCCCGCTCCCCGCCCTTTGCGCCGATCTGGGTTTGGGGGGTGGTATTTTTCGCGAAAAATCGCGCCACCGCCCGAAACCAGCCCATCGCTCGAAACTCGGCCCCGGCCAAACTTCATACCGGGCGTAAATCCTGCGTCACGCGCCTTCGACATTGAGACAGGTCCGCCGAACGCCTTGTCAGTGTGCCTTTGGCCCGGCGCATGTCTTGCGACATGCGCGTTCGGCAGTGAGAAAGGTCCCCCGGACCTTACTCCGGGCGTGCCTTTTGCCCGGCGCATCTCTTGCGACATGCGCGTTCGGCACTGAAGAGGGTCCCCCGGACCCTCTTCCGGGCGTGCCTCACCCCACAAGGGCCTTGTTGAGGTTCTCGTCCACTTTTTCGAGGAAGCCCATGGTCGTCAGCCACCCCTGATCCGGGCCCACCAGCAACGCGAGGTCCTTGGTCATGTAACCCGACTCCACCGTCTCCACGATCACCCGCTCCAGCGTCTCGGCAAAGGCGCGCAGCGCCACGTTGCCGTCCAGCTTGGCCCGGTGCTTCAACCCGCCGGTCCAAGCGTAGACCGAGGCGATCGAATTGGTCGAGGTCGCCTCACCCTTCTGGTGCTGCCGGTAGTGGCGCGTAACCGTGCCATGCGCCGCCTCTGCCTCGACGATCTGGCCGTCGGGCGTCATCAATACCGACGCCATCATCCCCAGCGACCCGAACCCCTGCGCCACCGTGTCACTTTGCACGTCACCATCGTAGTTCTTGCAGGCCCAGACGAATTTCCCGTTCCATTTCAGCGCACAAGCCACCATGTCGTCGATCAGGCGATGCTCGTACCAGATCCCGGCGTCCTTGAACTTCTGCTCGAATTCCGCCTCGTAAATCTCTGCGAACAAATCCTTAAACCGGCCGTCATAGGCCTTCAGGATCGTGTTCTTCGTCGACAGGTAGACCGGCCAGCCGAGGTTCAGGCCGTAGTTCAGCGATGCCCGGGCAAAGTCGCGGATCGACTCGTCCTGGTTGTACATCCCCATGTAAACCCCGGCACCGGGCGCGTCATAGACCTCGCGCTCGATGACCTGACCATCGGAGCCTTCCCACTTCATCGTCAACTTGCCCGCCGAGGGGAAATGAAAATCCGTCGCCTTGTACTGATCGCCAAAGGCATGGCGGCCCACCACGATCGGATTGGTCCAGCCCGGCACCAGGCGCGGTACGTTGCGGCAGATGATCGGCTGGCGGAACACCACGCCGCCAAGGATGTTGCGGATCGTGCCATTGGGCGACTTCCACATCTTCTTGAGCCCGAATTCCTCGACCCGCGCCTCGTCGGGGGTGATCGTGGCGCATTTCACCGCGACGCCGACTTCTTTCGTCTTTTCAGCGGCTTGCACGGTGATCTGGTCGTCGGTGCGGTCACGTTCCTCGATCCCCAGATCGTAATACAGCAGGTCGATGTCCAGGTAAGGCAGGATCAGCTTTTTCTTGATGAAATCCCACATGATGCGGGTCATCTCGTCGCCGTCCATTTCGACGATGGGGTTGTCTACCTTGATCCGGGTCATCGTTTTTCCCTCTATCGGTGAATCACTTGAGCCGCTTCTACTGGACATTTGGTTAAACGGAAATATGGCATACATATGTATACCAAACATTTCATTTCGATCTGCACATTAAACGTGCCGCCCTCCGGGACTTTGCGAAACATGAATGCAGGTTTGCAACTTGCCGAATTTTATGAATTTTCCCCTGTGCGTTAAGAGCGGGGTAAGGGCCGAGCCTTAGACCGCTGATATGGATGACCGGCACAGCCATATCGCGTCGATCGCGCTACTGGGTCTGACACTCGTGGTGGCCATGGGGTTCAGCCTTGCGCTGACCGCAAGCGCGCTGCCGCCACGTGCGGGGCAACCGGTCATGGTCATCGCCTGGCCCTGGGGGACCGCGGCCGAACATGTCGTCCGTGCAACCGGCGGCGCGCCGATCTCGCCCTGGCAGCCACGCCACATGGCAGCCCTGGCGATGTTCAGCGGGGACATTCCCTTGGATGAGCTGCACCGCCTCGGCGTCTGGGCGGTGCTGGACGGGAAACGGGTGGCGGAAATATGTGGGGTGCCGTGACGATGAAAGACCTTTTGAAACGTATCGCGCGCAGCCGCAGCAGCACGCTGGCACTGGTGGTTTCGCTGTTGTTCCTGCCACTGGCACCACTGGCCACGCAGGTGACCGGAGCCTCACTTTACGTGGCGCTGGCCGGGTCCGGCGCGCTCACCGCGCTCACCGCGCTGGTCCTGCTGGCGCGCTGGATGGACAACGCGCTGTCCGACTATATCCACGCCACATCCTTGCTGGGGCAGGCCATGCTTCTGACGGCGCTGTTCACCGGCCACCCGTGGCAGATGGACATGCACATGCTGTTTTTTGCCATGCTCGCGATCATATCGATCAACGGACGGATTGGCGTTCTGGTCTATGGCTGCGGCATCACCGCGGTGCATCACCTTGGCCTGACGGTGGTCCTGCCGGCGCTGGTCTTTCCCTCGTCGGACCTTTTGGTGAACGTCCTGCGCACCGCGCTGCACGGCGGCATCGTCGTGATGGAGGGGCTGGTGCTTGCCCTCGCCATGCACAGCCGCAACGAAAACAACGCCATGCTGGCGGAAAACACGCGCAAGCTGGAAACCGGCACCCGCATGGCAGAGGACGCCCAAGCCGAGGTGCAGGAGGCGCATCAGCGCGCCAGTGCCGTCATCGACGAGATGCGCGTGGCGCTGTCCCGGCTCGCGGCGCGCGACCTTGCCTCTGGCATCCAGAAAGCCTTTCCGGCGCAATACGAGGTGCTGCGCAACGAATTCAACACCACGCTCGACACCCTACGGGAGGCATTTGCCGCAGCCACAGAAACGGCGAATGGTTTCTCCAGCGATTCCAATAACCTCGCTCATTCCTTGCGCGATCTTGCCCAACTGACCGACCTACAGGCCCGCGCCCTGGAAGAGATGACCGCCGCGACCGAACTTCTGGTCGACACCCTCGGCCAGACCGCCGAGCAGGCGAAGGAGGCCGCGCGCTCCTCGGGCGAGGCGCGCGACAGTGCCGACAAGGGCAGCGAAGTGACAGAGAAGGCCATCGCCGCCATGCGCCAGATCGAGGAAAGCTCGCGCCAGATCTCCTCCATCGTCGATCTGATCGACGACGTGTCCTTCCAGACGAACCTGCTGGCGCTCAATGCCGGAGTCGAGGCCGCGCGCGCAGGCGAGGCGGGCAAGGGGTTTGCCGTCGTCGCCATGGAGGTGCAGCAACTCTCGCTCCGCACCGCAGAGGCCGCCAGCGGCATCAAGACGCTGATCCAGGCAAGCTCGGATCAGGTCAACGCCGGTGCCGAGCTGGTCGACGCGGCGGGACGGCGGCTGAATGACATCCGGGCGCAGATTTCGCGCGCCAGCGAACTGGCCAATGCGATCTCTGCCCGCAACATCGAGCAGACAGGCTCGTTGACGGAACTTCACGGCATGGTGCGCTCGGCCAACGATCAGACCCGGCGCGCCGCCGAGATGGGGGATACGCTCGCGGAACTGTCCAGCCACATGACGCAGGCCTCCGAACGCCTGTCCGAAGACATGGCCAGCTTCACCCTCGATGAAACCGAGGACAGGCGCGCCGCCTCCTGAGCACCCGGAGGTTTCAAGGCGCCTCTTCGGCCCCCAGCCGGATCATCAGCATCAGCGCCAGCGCCGCGTACAAAAGGCTGCCGACAATCAGGGGCAACGGCGTTCCGTTGAACGCCAGCCCCACCGGCACCGCCAGCACCACCGCAAGGACCGTGGCCGACGCGCTGATGACCGAGGCAGCGGTGCCCGCGATATGGCCCATCGGCTCCATCGCTATGGCATTCAGGTTGCCGATGGTCAGCCCGGCCTGAAAGAACTGTACCTGTTGCCACAGCAGCAGGGCCGCGAACAGGGCCAGCGGGGCCGACGCAACAGCCATCACCGACAGCACCACCAGGCTGACCGCGATATGCGCGATCAGGATCGCCTTGACCAACAGCCGCATTCCCAGCCGCACCACCAGTCGCGCATTGACATAGCTCGACGTGGCCGTGATGACCGCCGTGGCCCCGAACCACATGGGAAAGCTCTCCCCGCGGCCCGCCCAGACCTCGTAGACCGGCTGGATCGACGAGATCGTCGCGAACAGCGAGGCAAAGCACAGCGCCAGCGTCAGGATCGGCAGCCGCACATCGGGCCGCGCGAGCATCTCCTTCAGCGCATCGCGCAGCAGCGCCGGGCGGAAGGGACGCCGCCGCTCGGGCCGCAAGGTCTCGGGGATGCGCAGCAGGAACCAGCCCGTCGTGAGCGTCCCGAACAGGGCAAAGGCCAAAAAGATCGCATGCCAGTCAAAGACCTTCACGATCTGCGCGCCCATCAGCGGCGCCAGCGCCGGAACGATGGCAAAGACCATCATGATGAAGGACGTGATCTGCGCCATGCCGCGCCCGGCATAGAGGTCACGCACCACCGCCATGACCACCACGCGCGGACCCGCCGCACCCAGTCCCTGCACCAGCCGCGTGACCAGCAGCCATGTCATGCTCTCGGACCCCACCGCCGCCAGCGCCGCAACCACGTAGAGCAGGCTGCCGCCCAGGATCACAGCCCGCCGCCCGAAGTGGTCCGACAGCGGCCCGGTAAAGAACGTCCCCAGACCCATGCCAAGAACAAAACTGGTGATGACCAGCTGCGCCGCATTCGGGTTTTCCGCCGCGAGGTCGGCGGCAATCTCCGGCAGGACCGGCATCATCGAGTCGATGGAAAACGCCACCAGGGCCGAGAGCATGGCCATAAGCGCCACGAATTCGGTGCGCGAGGGCAGGGTGTGCCGAGGTGCTTCCGGCAGGTCCCGGTCCGTGGTGCTCATCGCGGTCCCCTGCGGATCATCACGTTGCGACCGACGTCACGCGCGGCCATTGGCCCCGGTGCGCAGCTCTTCGATCACGCGCGACCACAGCTCGGGCGGCTGCGCGCCCGGCACCGCGTGCTGCCCCGCCACGATGAAGGTCGGCACCGAATTGATCCCCATGCCGCGCGCCGCCGCGTCGCGCTCGACGATCTCGCGCCGGTCCTCGTCGGTGGCCAGCAGCCGCAGCACGAGGCTTGCATCCATGCCGCAGCCATCCGCCACGTCGGCCAAAACCTCGGCGTCGCCAATGTCGCGGCCATCGACGAAATAGGCCCGGAACAGCGAGGACACGATGGCCGTCTGCCGCCCCTCGACCTCGGCCCAGTGTATCAGGCGATGCGCATTCACCGTCGACGGCGTGCGTTCGATCCGGTCGAGGTTGAGCGTCAGCCCGGCCTTCTCGGCGTGTTCAATAACGGGCGCATAGGCCTGCACCGCCCCGGCCTGACCGCCGAACTTGTCCTCGAGGTAGGTGCGCCGGTCCATCCCCTCTGCGGGCATGGCCGGGTTCAGCATGAAGGGCAGCCAGCGCACCCGGAACGGATGGGTCGGGTTCTGCTCCAGCGCGCGGTCCAGGTAGGCCTTGCCGATATAGCACCAGGGGCAGATCGGATCGCTGAAAATATCGAGTTGTACCATGTCGGCTCCTTCATACGCCGTCCACATAGCACCGGACGCGCGCCAGTGCGACCTCGGATTGCCCGATTTCCGGGCAGGATCAGATCGCGTGATCGCGCAGGGCTTTGCGGATCAGCTTGCCATTCGGGTTGCGGGGCAGGGTGTCGACGCGGACCCAGGCCTTGGGGCACTTGTAGGCCGCCAGCCGGTCAGAGGCAGCGGCCTTCAGCGCGGCCTCGTCCAGGTCGTCGGCGGACACGCAGAAGGCCACAACGATGCGCACGTCCGGCTTGATCTCCACATCGGTGACTGCCAGTTCGCTGATCCCGGGCAAGCCGGTCAGGGCCGCCTCGACCTCCAGCGGCGATACGCGGTAGCCGCCCGCGTTCATCATGTCATCGTCGCGGCCCATGTAGGTCAGCTGCCCGGATGCATCCATGGCGGCCATGTCGCCGGTCACGAACCAGTCGCCCGCGAACTTCCCGGCCGTGGCCTCCGGCGCGCCGATGTAACCCAGCATCAGCCCCGGATCGCGGCGGTCTATGGCGATGACGCCCGGTTCACCCAAGGGCACCGGCTGCCCGTCGGACAGGATCGCCACGCGCCGCCCGACCTGGGGCCGCCCCAGCGTCCCAGGCTGCGACGGCCGCCCCGGCGCGTTCGAAATGAAGGTCGAGCATTCCGACATGCCATAGGCCTCGTAGATCTCCGTCCCCGAAGCCGCGCGCCAGGCCGCACGAATGCCCTCTGACAGCTTCTCGCCCGCCGCAAGCCCATGGCGCAGCTTCGGCATCGGCGGTACGGGATACTTCAGAACCTGCCGGTAAACCCCCGGTGCGGCAGCGAAAATCGTCACATCGTTGCGCTTCATCAGCAGCGCCAGCTGCGCCGGATCGGTCCCGGCGGCGGGGATCAGCGCGGTGGCGCCCGCCGTCCACGGGTCCATCAGGCCGGTGCCCAGCGTATAGGTCCAGTTGAACGCCCCCGCGTGCAGCAGCCGATCGTCGGAGCGCAGCCCGTACCAGCCCTCCACCATCATCTGCCGCGCCCAGATCGCGCGATGCGCATGCCCCACGGCGCGCGGCGTCCCCGAGGTGCCGGAGGTGTAGACGATATAGGCCAGCCGCTCCGGGTCGCCCATGTCGTAGGCCGCGGGCGGCAGCGCGTGCCAGCCCTCGTAGACCTCCGAACCGTAGACCGGCACGGCGGTCTCGGGGCAGGGCACGCCATCGGCCCGCAGGATCGCCGCCGGGTTGAGCTGGTCGATGATGCCCGCCACCTCCCGCTCGGTCAGCTGCGACGACGACGGCACCGGCACCACCCCCGCCGCAATCGCGCCAAGGTAGGCGATCGGAAAATCCACCGTGTTCCCCAGCCGCATCAGCAGCACGTCTCCGGGTTTCAGCCCCGCCTCCAGCAGCCCCGTCGCCGTCCCGCGCACCGCCGCGATCAGCTTGCCGTAGGACCAGCGCTGCGCGCCCGTGGGCTTCACCACGGACAGGGCGATCTTGTCAGGGGTCAGCGCCCCCGCTGCCAGCACATGCGCGGCCAGGTTGAACGGTGCGGGGCAGGGCGCAAACGCGCCTTCATCGAAGAGAGAAACTGTCATGAATGAGGGAGTATGCCCCGTCCGGCCAGCTTGCAAGGCCCCCGGCGCGGCCTTATACGCAAGCGCCATGAGCACCGATCCGAAATCCCTCATCCGCATCGCCCGTGAAAACGGCGAAGACCCGCATGTGGAGCCGCTCGACCTCGGTCTGCGGGTGCGCGAGTTGCGCAAGGAAAAGGACTGGACGCTCGAACAGGCGGCGAAAAAAGCCGGGCTGGCGCGCTCGACCCTCTCGAAGATCGAGAACGGCCAGATGTCACCCACCTATGACGCGCTCAAGAAACTGGCCATCGGGCTGGAAATCAGCGTGCCGCAGCTGTTCACCCCGCCGCAGCAGGCGCAGGTCAATGGCCGCATGGCCGTGACCCGCATGGACGAGGGCAAGCCGCAGGCCACCACGACCTACGAACACGATCTGCTGGCCGAAACCCTGACGCGGAAAAAGATGCTGCCCTACCGCGCCCGCATCCGCGCCCGCAGCATGGACGAATTCGACGGCTGGGTCCGTCACGACGGCGAGGAATTCCTCTATGTCCTCACCGGCGTCATCAAGCTGTATACCGAGTTCTACGAACCCGTCGAAATGAAGCGCGGCGACAGCGCCTATTACGACGCCACCATGGGGCACAACGTCATCTCGGTCTCGCCCGAGGATGCGACGATCCTCTGGGTGACCTCGCTCGCTTGACCGCTCAACACCGGGCTCCTGTAACATCTGACATGCAAAGTCAGCAGCAGGGCGCTTGACCTCGGCGCAAAAACGTCAATCTTCATGCCCTAAATCCCCGCAGTCGGATTTTCCGGCCTGCGCGGGCAAGGAGACAGAATGACACCGATCCTCATGGCCCTCATGGGCGGCACCGTCGCCGCCATCGCCACCACCGCCGGCGCCATCCCCGCCCTCATCGGCAAGCAGATGAGCCGCGGCACATCCGACATGATGCTGGGCTTTGCCGCGGGCGTGATGCTCTCCGCCGCCTATTTCTCGCTTATCATCCCTGGCATCGACCTCGCCGAAGAGCAGCACGGATCGGTCTGGATCGCCGCCGCCATCGCGGGCGCTGGCGTCATCCTCGGCGCAGGCTTTGTCTGGCTCCTGAACGCCAAGATCCCGCACGAACACTTCAAATCCGGCCCCGAAGGCGGCGCGGATCAGGCCACGCTCGCGCGCATCTGGCTGTTTGTCCTCGCCATCGCCATCCACAACCTGCCCGAAGGCCTGTCCATCGGCGTGGCCTTCGGCGTCGACGAGGCCAAGGGCTTCTCGGTCATGACCGGCATCTCGCTTCAGGACATCCCCGAAGGGCTGGCCGTCGCGGTTGCCATCATCGGCCTTGGCTATTCCAAGTGGCTGGCGCTTGGCGTCACCGCCCTGACCGGCGCGCTGGAAATCGTCGGCGCATTGATCGGCGCGGCGGCGGTCACCGTCTCGGCCACGCTGCTGCCCTGGGGCCTGACCTTTGCTGCCGGGGCCATGCTCTTCATCATCAGCCACGAGATCGTGCCGGAAACCCACCGCAACGGCCACCAGAACCGCGCCACCATGGGCTTCATCATCGGTCTGGTCATGATGATGTTCCTCGACGTGACGCTGGGATGATGTGATCCCGCGCGGCGGTCCGGTTGTTCCTCCGGTCCGTCGCCGCGCTTGACCCGGCAGCGAAGCCCCCGCATCCTCCCGCCAAACGGGAGGATCGCCATGTCAGACCCGAAACCGGCCAAAGCCAAAGGCCCCGCGTCCTACTTCCCCTCGATCGAGGCAAAGTACGGTTTGCCCATCCAGCACTGGCTGGACATCATCGCGGCGCATCCCGACCGCAAGCACATGGAACTGGTCACCCTGCTGAAAACCGATCACGCCATGGGCCACGGCCACGCGAATGCACTGGTGGCCTACGCGCTGAAAGGCTGAGTTCCGGACTGACAGACTTCCGCCCGACAGGCGCGCCGCCCCTGCCTTCATCTTGATCCAAATACCCTCGGGGGTCCCGGGGGCAGAGCCCCCGCTCGTGCGCAAGCACGACAAACGCAATTGGTTCCGGGGGCAGAGCGCCCGCGCGTTCGCACGCACCACAAACTGACCCCCCGGCCGGCGGCGCAGCCGCCGGCGGGTCGCCTGCCACAGGCAGGCGAAGGCCCTCTCCAACCTGCGATGCCAATGAAAAGACCCCCGCACCACCGGCACGGGGGTCTCTAGCACTTCCGAACGCGAACCGTTTCCCGGATCAGCTTTCGGGCAGCAACCCTCGGGGCGCGAAGCGCAGCACCAGCAGCAGGATCAGACCCATGGTCAGCAGGCGCATGTGCTGCACCGATCCCAGCAGGTGATCCTTCAGCCACGATCCGTCCGCCATCCCGGCGGTGACCAGCTGCATCAGGCCCTGGCCCAGAGGCTCCACCTGCACCCAGAAGAACCAGATCAGCATACCGCCAAGGATCGCACCAAGGTTGTTGCCCGAGCCGCCCACGATCACCATCACCCAGATCAGGAAGGTATAGCGCAACGGCTGATAGGTCGACGGCGTCAACTGACCGTCCAGCGTCGTCATCATCGCGCCCGCGATGCCGCAGATCGCCGACCCCAGGACAAAGACCTGCAAGTGGCGGAAGGTCACATCCTTGCCCATGGCGCGGGCCGAGACCTCGTTGTCGCGGATCGCCCGCATCATCCGGCCCCAGGGCGATTTCAGCGCCAGCTGCGCCAGCACCAGCAGCACCACCAGAACGGTGGCGAACATCAGCGAATAGCCCGCCTTGACATAGAGCGTCGAGGCCGTGGCCGGGTCCAGCCCAAGGTTCGCGGCGCTCTCGACGAAGGACTGGCTCGCCTGAAGGTCGGTCTCGTAGGGCATCGGGCGGGGCAGGCCGTTGACGTTCTTGACGCCGCGCGACAACCATTCCTCGTTCTTCAGGATGGCGATGATGATCTCGGAAATCCCCAGCGTCGCAATCGCCAGGTAGTCCGAGCGCAGGCCCAGCGCCGTCTTGCCGATCACCCAGGCCGCGCCCGCGGCCAGCAGACCACCCACGGGCCAGGCCAGCACGACGGGCAGACCGAGACCGCCCAGATAGCCCGTCACCGCCGGATTCACCGCCTCGATGGCATTCACCGCGTCATCGCGTACCCAGCGGTACAGGAAGAACCCCAGGATCAGCACCAGCGCCACGCCCCAGCCGATCCGCGCCTTCTTGTACAGAAAGGCCGACAGCGCCACGACACCGGCCCCCACGACCAGTGCCAGCAGCGCACGCGGGCCGCCGGCGGCCCAGCCCTCGGGCACCGGCGCGACCGAGGTCAGCACCACGGCCAGACCACCCAGCGCCACGAACCCCATGATGCCCACGTTGAACAGCCCGGCGATGCCCCATTGCAGGTTGACCCCCAACGCCATCACCGCACTCACCAACCCCATGTTCAGGATCACCAGCGCCGAGTTCCAGCTTTGCATCACGCCGGTTCCGACGATCAGCACCGCCACCAGCGCGAACAGCGCGCCTGTCTTCATGCTCTGGCTCATACCGATTTCCCCTTGAAGAGCCCGGTGGGCTTGAACAGCAGGACGATCACGAGGATCATGAAGCTCACGGCGAACTTGTATTCCGTCGCCATCAGCTGAACGAGGCCCGTAGGCTCCAGTGCCTCGGGCAGGGCATAGCCCAGCACCTTCTTCCAGGCATAGGTCACGCCCACCTCGGAAAACGCGATGACGAACCCGCCCGCGATGGCCCCCAGCGGATTGCCAAGCCCGCCCACGATGGCCGCCGCAAAGATCGGCAGCAGCAGCTGGAAATAGGTGAAGGGCTTGTACGACTTGTCCAGCCCGTACAGCACGCCCGCGATGGTAATCAGCCCGGCCACGATCAGCCATGTCACCATGACCACGCGCTCCGGGTTGATGCCCGACAGCAGCGCCAGATCCTCGTTGTCGGAATAGGCCCGCATCGACTTGCCCGTCCGCGTCCGGTTCAGGAACCAGAACAGCGCGACAACCACGACAATCGCCACCACGACGGTGATCGCCTGCGTCGTCTTCAGACCCAGGCCCTCGGCCAGCCCGGTCGACCGCTTGAACTCGCCCGCCGAAATGATGAACCGCTCACCATCGGCAAAGTTCACATCCTCGGTCCCCAGCACGAACCGCGTCAGCCCGTTATAGACGAACATCACCCCGATGGAGACCATGACAAAGATGATCGGCTTCGCCTTCTGGCCACGATAGAACCGGTAGATCACCCGATCCGTGCCCAGCACCAGGGCCGCCGTCCCGGCAATCCCGAAAGGGATCGCCAGCAAGGCTGTCGGCAAGGGGCCAAGGCCGACGCCCCAGGACTGGAACAGCCAGGTCACGAGGATCGTCACCATGGTGCCAAAGGCCATGGTGTCGCCATGGGCAAAGTTGGAAAACCGCAGGATGCCGTAGACCATGGTCACCCCCAGCGCACCCAGCGCCAGCTGGCTGCCATAGGTCATCGCCGGGATCAGCACAAAATTCGTCAGCGCCACCAGCGCATTGAGCAGGTCCATCAGGAGCCCTCCAGTTCACATTGGCCGAACCACGTCTGCGCCTCAGGCCCCAATCCCGAATGGATCGTCATCCAGGTCTCGCCTTGCGGTCCGCGCGTGATCAGCCGCATTTCCCGTCCCACGGTGCCCTTGTCATCCGACACCAGCCGTTCGCCGCCAAGGAACAGCGGCACCGTCCACCAGCTGAGCGGCAGGTCGGTGTTGACCAGCAAGGGGTAGTCCTCTCCCTCCATGACCAACACGCCCTGACGCTCGAATGCGCTGGTCCCGGAGGATGGACGGATCTCGATCCGGGCGGGCAGGGCGACAGGCATGCAGACCGCCACCCCGGCGCAGGATTTCTCAAAGCTGCAGGTCAGGGCACCGGGGGCCACCGGACCAGGTCCAGCCCATGCCGCCGCCGGAAACACGGCCACCGCAGCCAAAGCCCAGGCCAGGCTCACGGCGGAGGCCAGACTCCCAGCCCGGCCCCGTTTCACCCACCGCCTCATTGCGCCACCTCGCAACGCCCGAGATAGCTCACCATCATCGGCCCCTCGGCGTAATGCACCGTGTAGCGCGCCGCACCATCGCCCGCGACGGTCAGCAGGTGCCGCGCCTCGAAATCGCCGCCCGACAGCGACAGCCGCCCGCGATCCCGCGCGCCCATCATGAAAACCGTCCCGGCATCGGCCACAAGGTTGGCCTCGACCATCAGCACCTCCGGGTCCAATCCGCCCGCATGGGCGTCGAGGAAGGGCTTGAAACCGCCATCGGTGCAGCCCTCGTCCTCAAGACACTCGCGGTCAAAGACACAGTCCAGCTGGATGTCCTCCTGCACCGGGGCCGTGGTGACGGTCATCATGTCACCATCTTCCTCCGCCACGTCGTCCTGCGCCGCACAGGGCAGGGCGGCCAACAGCATCAGTCCGACCAGCCCCCTCATTGCACGGCCTCGCAGCGTCCAAGGTAGGTCACCGCCTGCGGCCCGTTGGCCAGATGGACGGTATAGCGCGCCGCACCATCGGCGCTCACGCTCAGCATGTGACGCCCAAGTCCCGCCCCGCCATACAGGCCCAAAGCCCCGTTCGACAGGGTGCCCGCCAGCATCACGTCGCCATTGTCCGACCGCATCTCGATCTCTGCGGCCAAGTCGATCATCTCGTCGCCACTGGCGCGGCCCACCAGCGTCGCGGCAAAAACCGCCTCCTGACAGCCCTCCGCCTCGTAACACTCGGTGGCAAACCGACAGTCCATGTAGACCTGCGCCTCGACCGCGGTCTCCGCAGAAACCATCCCGGGAAACGGCACAGACATCGCGGCGCTGGCCAATATCGTTCGAACCAGGACACTCATGTCACCCCCCCAGGAAACTGCGCCGCACTTCCGGGTCGGCCAGCAGATCCTTGCCCGTCCCCGTATGCGCATTCGCACCCTGGACCAGAACGTACCCCTTGTCGGCGATCTCCAGCGCCTGCCGGGCGTTCTGTTCGACCATGAGGATCGAAATCCCGGTGCGCGCCACCTCGATGATCCGGTCGAACAATTCGTCCATGACGATTGGCGACACCCCCGCCGTGGGCTCGTCCAGCATCAACACCTTCGGCTGGGTCATCAGGGCGCGGCCCACGGCGACCTGCTGACGCTGCCCGCCGGACAACTCGCCCGCAGGCTGGCGACGCTTCTCGCCCAGGATCGGGAACAGCTCGTAGACCTGTTCGATGGTCGCCCGGTAGTCATCCTCGCGGATGAAGGCCCCCATCTCCAGGTTCTCCTCCACCGTCATGGTGGTAAAGATGTTGTGCGTCTGGGGCACAAAGCCCATGCCCTGCTTCACCCGATCCTGCGGCGTGAGCGCGGTGATGTCCCGCCCGTCCAGCCGCACCGCCCCGGACCGCACGTCCAGCATCCCAAAGACCGCCTTCATGGCCGTGGACTTCCCCGCACCATTCGGCCCGACGATCACGGCAATCTCGCCCTTTTCGACGGCAATGGTGCAGTCATGCAGGATATCCGGCCCCTTGCCATAGCCGCCGGTCATCCGGTCGCCGATCAGGAACGGACCCGCTCCCCCGTCACGCACCGGCCCGGACTGCCGCGTGGTATCCACCGTCGCCTCGCCCCCGCGCCGCGTCACCGAGGCATCGTTATTGCCGTGGTCATCCTGATACGGATCGCCGCCGCTGCTCATGCGCCCACCCCTGCTTCTTTGGTTTCACAAATACCGCGGGGGAGTCCCGCAGGGACGGGGGCAGAGCCCCCTTCTTTCTGACAAGTCGCGCTGCGCGCTCCGGGGGCAGAGCCCCCTCCTGTCTGAATAGTCGCGCCCAGCACTCCGAGGGCAGAAAACCCTGCACCGCCCCGACATATCCCCAGCCGCCCGACGTCCCCGACCAAAGCTTTGCGACGCAAAGCTTTCCCGCGCCCAAGGCTTTGCGCCGCAAAACCTTCACCCAAGCCGCCGCTCATCCCACCTGATCCTTGTTCTTCAACCCGGTGCCCAGGTAGGCCTCGATCACCTGCTCGTTGGCCTTGATCTCGTCCAGCGTGCCTTCGGCCAGCTTCTTGCCCTCGGCCATGACGATCACCGGATCACAGATCTTCCCGATGAAATCCATGTCATGCTCGATCACGCAGAAGGTATAGCCCCGGTCCCGGTTCAGCGCGACGATCGTATCCGCGATCGTCATCAGCAGCGTCCGGTTCACCCCCGCGCCGACCTCGTCCAGAAACACGATCTTGGCGTCCACCATCATGGTGCGCCCCAGCTCCAGCAGCTTCTTCTGCCCGCCGGAAATCGCCCCCGCCGGGTGATCCGCGAGATGCGTGATCGTCAGGAACTCCAGCACCTCGTCGGCCTTGGCCCGCAGCGCCCGCTCCTCGTCGGCGATCCGCTTGCGCCCGAACCACGTGTTCCACAACTGCTCGCCCGACTGCCCGCCCGGCACCATCATCAGGTTCTCGCGGCACGACATCGACCCGAACTCATGCGCGATCTGGAAGGTCCGCAAGAGCCCCTTGTGGAACAGCGCGTGCGGCGGCAGGCCGGTGATGTCCTCGCCATCCATGAACACGCGGCCCGAGGTCGGCTCCAGCGCGCCCGCGATCACGTTGAACAGCGTCGTCTTGCCCGCGCCGTTCGGCCCGACAAGGCCGGTGATCGACCCCTTGGCAATCTCCAGCGATGCGCCGTCCACGGCCCGGAACGCGCCGAAATGGCGGTGCAGGTTCTCTACCCTAATCAAGGACTATCTCCCTCGCGGGCCACGCTATGGTTGTGACCCAAACCCCGGAAACGCAAAGGGCGGCCCGTGACAAACGCCCGGACCGCCCTCCGCTCAGGTCATCTTACTTGAACGCGACGGTCTCGGCCTTGCCGCCCTTGACGTCGTAGTAGCGGTAGGTGCCTGCCGCTTCGCCCGGGCCGATCAGTTCCACGCCCGATGCGCCGACGTAGTCCACGTCACCACCCGATGCGAGGATTTCAAAGGCCTTGCCCAGTTCACCCGGCAGGATCGGCTCGCCCGGAGCGTTCGCCACGTCCAGCAGGTTGGCCGCCACCGCTTCGCCCGTGGCCGCGCCGCCCTTCATCATCGCCAGCGCGATCAGCGCCGCCGCGTCATAGGATTCGCGGGTGTAGGACGACGAGGCGTCGAAACCTGCGCCTTCGGTGATCTTGGCGAACATGTCCGCGCCTTCGCCTTCGGCCCATGCAATGGTGCCGATGGAGCCTTCGAGCGCGTCGGACAGTTCCGAGAACAGGCCGTCGGAGTACATGCCGTCACCCAGCACGTAGGTGTCGAAGGCGCCGGTGTCGTAGGACGCCTGGATCATGCCCTTGCCGCCCTGGTCGGAATAGCCCAGCACCACCAGCGCATCGCCACCGGCAGAGGCCAGCGCGCCGATCTCGGCCGAGTAATCCGCCTTGCCGTCGTCATGCGGCGCCGACAAGGTGATCGTGCCGTCGAAGTTCGCGGCAAACGCATCGGCAAAGCCCTTGCCGTAGTCGTTGTTGGTGTAGGTCACGGCGACCGACGAGATCCCCTTTTCCTTCAGGATCTCGGCCAGGACGGCGCCCTGACGTGCATCCGACGGCGCGGTGCGGAAGAACAGACCGTTGTCCTCGGCGGTCGACAGACCCGGCGAGGTGGCGGAGGGCGACACCATCGGCACACCGTTCGGCACCGCGACGTTGGCCAGAACCGCGCCGGTCACGCCCGAGCAGTCCGCGCCCATGATCGCCACGACGCCCTCGGAGGTCACCAGACGTTCCGCCGCAGCGGTCGCCGCCGCCGCGTCGACGCAGGTGCTGTCCGCGCGCACCGGCGCCAGCATCACGCCGTCCAGGAACTTGCCGGACTCGTTCACTTCCTTCATCGCCAGCTCAGCCGAGTCGCCCATCATCGGGGTGATGGATTCGATCGGGCCGGTGAAGCCGAGGATCACGCCGATCTTGGCTTCGGAGCCATGGCTCTCGGCATGGGCGGCACCAGCGGTCAGCGCGGCGGCCGAAGCGGCCAGAAGCAGTTTTTTCATGTTTCAACTCCCTGTTGGAACGTTGTTGGAACGTATCGTTCGGCGCAAAGCCTAGTTTTGCAGCGGTGAAAAGAAAAGACCCGCCCCTAGGTCACAAGCGGGAAATCCTTGCGTGAAACGACTTGTTTCGGTCCTGAAACGACCCAGCTATCCGTCAGGAGGACCAAAATGCGCCACTTCATCCTGACCACCACCGCCAGCCTGATTCTGACGCCACTGCTCGCCTCGCAATCGGTTGCCCAATCAAGCATCACGACCGAGGCAGGTCCCATGCGGATCACGCCGCTGGTTCAGGGGCTGGACGAGCCCTGGGGCGTCGACCATCTGCCCGACGGCACCATCCTCATCACGGAACGCGCCGGTCGCCTGATCGCTGCGCGCGACGGCTCGACCACCGAGGTCGCCGGTCTGCCGGACGACATCGTCGTGGACGGGCAGGGCGGCTTGCTCGACATCCTGATCCCCGCGGATTTCTCCGAGACCCGCGATGTCTACCTGACCTATTCAAAGCAGTTGCGCGGCGGCGCGGGGACTGCCGTCTACCACGCGAAACTTTCGGAGGATGGCACGGCGCTGACGGACGGCCACACGATCTTTCAGATGGATCGCGGCAGCGGCACCTCGCATCACTTCGGCTCGCGCCTTGTCGAAGGTCCGGAGGACACGCTTTTCATCACCGTGGGCGACCGGGGCAATGGCGATCTGGCGCAGGACGTGAACCGCCACAACGGCAAGGTGCTGCGCATCCACCGCGACGGCAGCGTCCCGCAGGACAATCCCTTCGCCGGTCAGGGCCTCCCCGAGGTCTGGTCCTACGGCCACCGCAACCCGCAGGGCGCGGCCATGGATGCCTCCGGCCAGCTTTGGACGGTCGAGCACGGGGCAAAAGGCGGCGACGAGGTCAACCGCATCACGCCCGGCACCAATTACGGCTGGCCGGTGATCTCCTACGGCACCAATTACAACGGCTCGAAGATCGGGCAGGGCACCGAGGCGGAGGGCATGGCGCAACCCGTCTTCTACTGGGACCCCTCCATCGCGCCCTCGGGCATGACCTTCTACGACGGGCCCGTGGCGGACTGGCAGGGCTGCGCCTTCATCGGCTCGTTGAAGTTCAACTATATCTCGCGCCTCTGCGGCGATCCGCTGGCCGAGGTTGAACGCATCGAGGCCGAGGAAACAGGCCGCGTCCGCGACGTGACCATGGGCCCGGACGGATCGCTGCGCTTCCTCTCGGTGATCGAAGGGGCGCTTTACAGCCTGTCTCCAGAGGGGTGAGTTCGCGCGCCGCTTGCGGTGAATCCCTTAACGTCCTGCAAAGGCGTTAACTTTTGCGAAACCTGCGGCGGGCGGTTTGCTGTGCTGGGCCAGATTAACCCAATGTCACCCCACGTCACGCGTCTGGGCCGAAAAACCGTTAACAACCGGCCGGTTTGACCCCGAAAACCGGCCGGTTGGGAGTATAACAAGTCGTAAAGACGCCCCGCAAATCATTGACACCATTAACGATTGCGGGATTTCACCACCACATCCGGTGCGCGCGCGCGCCATCAACCACCACGCACGCCCCGTCAGAGGTGTTTCAACCATTGTGCCTTTGCGACTCGCCGCGCCTCAGACCGACAGCTTCGGCCCTTGCGTGCCGCGCTCGCGGTAGGGGGTGGTCTCGTAATGCGCCCGGTAGCATTTCGAGAAATGCGATGGCGAGGCAAAGCCGCAGGCCAGCGCCACGTTGATCACCGACATATCCGTTTGCATCAACAGGTTACGCGCCTTCTGCAACCTCAGTTCCATGTAATAGCGCTTGGGGCTGCGGCTCAGGTAGCGGCGGAACAGCCGCTCCAGCTGTCGGGTCGACATGCCGACATCCTTCGCCAGAATGGCGGGGCTGATCGGCTCCTCGATGTTTTTCTCCATCATCTGAATGACTTGGCTCAGCTTTGGATGGCGCACCCCGATCCGCGTCGGCACCGACAGCCGCTGCGTGTCCTGATCCGTCCGGATCGAGGAATAGATCTGCTGATCCGCCACCGCGCTGGCCAGCTCTTCGCCGTGATCCTTGGCAATCACCTGCAAAAACAAGTCGATAGAGGACGTTCCCCCGGCGGTCGTCATGCGATTCCCGTCGATGGTGAACACCGATTTGGTCAGAAAGACCTCCTCGAACTCCTCCGAGAAACTGTCCTGGTTCTCCCAGTGGATCGTGGCCTTCTTGCCGTCCAGCAGACCGGCCTTGGCCAGCGTGTAGGCCGCCGTACACAGACCCGCGACGCCCAGCCCCCGGCGCGCCTCGCGCCGCAGCCAGTTGATCAGCTTCTTGGTGGTGGCCTTCTGCACATCGGCCCCGCCGCAGACCACGATCGTGTCGTCGCGGTGCAGCTCCTCAAGGTCGCCATCCAGCTGGAACACCGTCCCCGTGGAACAGCTGATCGTCGCGCCGCCTTCGCCAACCACTTGCCACTCATAGAGTTTCTTGTTCGACATGCGGTTCGCCAGCCGCAGGCAGTCCATGGCCGCGGCGAAACTGAGCAGCGTGAAATTGTCCAGCAGGACAAAGACAAACCGCCGGGGCTTGGCGGGGACCGTGTCCAATTCGACAATCTGGCGCTGACTGGGGGGCAGCATCGGAGCCTCATTCTCTGACTGTGATTCCGTTGCGGAGCGGCTGCAAACCGGCTGTCCACAACGGTTTGCCCACAAGGTCAGAGAGTGCGTTTCGCGTCAAGGGATGTCGCGAAAATGACGGGTTTTCAGTAGAGGGCGGCTCGCGTATAAGCCCCGGACTGTTATCGCTAATGATGCTATACCGGAGAGAGACAATGACCGAGTGGCAGAAATCGAACTGGCGCGACCTCCCGCGGGTTCAGATGCCCGACTATACGGACGCTGAGGCCCTGCATGCCGTCGAGGCGCAGTTGTCGAAGTATCCGCCGCTGGTCTTTGCCGGGGAAGCGCGCAAGCTGAAATCGCATATCGCTGCGGCGGGCCGGGGCGAGGCCTTTGTGCTTCAGGGCGGCGACTGCGCTGAATCCTTTGAACAATTCTCGGCGAACGCGATCCGAGACACCTTCAAGGTGATGCTGCAGATGGCCATGGTCCTGACCTTCGGCGCCAAGGTGCCGGTGGTGAAGGTTGGCCGTATGGCCGGCCAGTTCGCCAAACCGCGCTCGGCTCCGACCGAAGTGGTGAACGGCGTCGAACTGCCCAGCTACCGCGGCGACATCATCAACGAACTGGCCTTCACACCCGAGGCGCGGATTCCCGACCCCAAGAAGATGTTGCAGGCCTACACGCAGGCGGCGGCAACGCTGAACCTGCTGCGCGCCTTCTCGCAGGGCGGTTACGCGGACGTGCATCAAGTACACCAGTGGACGCTGGGCTTCACCGAAAGCGACAATGCCGCGAAGTACCGCGATATGGCCTCGCGCATCACCGATACGCTGGACTTCATCAAGGCCGCCGGCGTCTCCGGCGATCAGGCGCATTCGCTGCAGGTGGTGGATTTCTACACCTCGCACGAGGCGCTTCTGCTGGAATACGAAGAGGCGCTGACGCGCAACGACTCCACCTCCGGCAAGTGGCTGGCCGGCTCCGGCCATATGGTCTGGATCGGCGACCGCACCCGCCAGCCCGACGGCGCGCATGTGGAATTCTGCCGTGGCATCCTGAACCCGGTCGGTCTGAAATGTGGTCCGACCACCTCCGCCGAGGATCTCAAGGTATTGATGTCCAAGCTTAATCCGGCGAACGAAGAAGGCAAGCTGACGCTGATCGCGCGCTTCGGAGCGGGCAAGGTGGCCGAGAACCTGCCGCGCCTCATCAAGGCCGTGCAGGAGGTCGGTGCCAATGTGACCTGGGTCTGCGACCCGATGCACGGCAACACGATCAAGTCGGCCTCGGGCTACAAGACCCGGCCGTTCGACAGCGTGCTGCGTGAAGTCCGCGAGTTCTTTGCCGTGCACGAGGCCGAGGGCACCATCCCCGGCGGCGTGCATTTCGAGATGACCGGTCTCGACGTGACCGAATGCACCGGTGGCGTGCGCGAAGTCACCGACGAAGACCTGAGCGACCGTTACCACACCGCCTGCGACCCGCGTCTGAACGCGTCGCAGTCGCTGGAACTGGCTTTCCTGGTGGCGGAAGAGCTGACCAACCGTCGGCTGAACCAATCTGCAGCGGCAAACGGCTGAAATATAGTAGAAAATTCGTAATGGCGGAGGGCTGACCTGTCATGGGTCAGCCCTTCTTTCTTGCGCGGTCCGAAAGCTGAAAGGTTACCGGCACGGTGTCTTGGCAATCAATTGTTTACCCATGCCCTGAACATGAAAGGCCGACCCCAAAGGGATCGGCCTTCTCCATGTCAGACTGGCCATTTTGACTGGCTCTTGTCACTGGTCCTGGTCAATCAGTCGTTGTCCACCACCAACCGCAGGAAGGGCGCGCCGCTCTTGGCGGGGGGCTTCTCCGCCAAGCCTTCCAGGACCTTGGGACGGTAGGGGGTCCGCTGCTCGTGGAACGCCAGCGACGGGCGATCCTCCGTCAGTTCGATCTTTTCACGGGTCACGATACCCTGAGACGCAACACCCTCAAGTGCCGGAGAAATATGCAAACGCTCGACCTTGAACCGACGCGGCGTGCGTCCGATACGGCCGTGCGAGATCAGCGCGCCCAGACCACGGGTCAGGTCGCCGAAATCCGAGCGCAGCGGCAGGAGGATCAGGCTGGCCTCCATATCCGGCTTGCCAAAGCCACCTTCGGCCTTCAGGTCCATGCGGATGATCGCCGGATCGGCGAACAGTGCCGTGATGCCCTGACCGAACCGCTCGCGGTCCGAGGGGGCGATCAGAGAGGACAGTGGCATACCGGCCACCTGCATGCCCATGAGATCGTTCAGATGGGTGCCCGCGACGCGGATCTTCGCCATCGAGGGCGCGATGCGCTCCATCAGAAAGGCATTCTCCAGCGCGCTTTCCATGCCGCGCGGGTCAACCTGGCTGCGCAGCGGAACCGATGTCCCGTCGCACAGGCCGCGCCAATAGGCTTCGACCTGCCGCAGCGGCGCCTCGCGCCGTGATTTTTCCCGCTCGGTCATCGATACGATACCTTGCCCGTTGCCACCTTTGCCAAACATGTGTCCGCTCCTTCGTTTCGGATGCGGCCTGGCGCGGCCCCCTCGCCACCATGCCTGCGTCGTAACCTTCGTTGTGAAAACATTACTAGCAGAGCCCTGTCCAAATTTCGCCCCAATTGTGACCCAAGGGTTAACGCCGTGCAAACAAATCCGCCGATATTGGCCGATGTAGGATCGCCGGGCGGCAGGACCAGAGGGCGCCGTCAGGCTTGCCATAAGACCCCGTAGCCGATACCCGAGAAGCGCTACGATGGAGAACGACATGCGCCAATCAATGACTGGCTTCGCCAGCGCGCAGGGGTCGGGGCTGGGCCTTGGCTGGACATGGGAACTGCGCGGTGTGAACGGCAAGGGGCTGGACCTGCGGTTCCGCCTGCCGGACTGGGTCGAGGGGCTGGAGCCCGCGACCCGCGCAATGGCGGCCAAGTCCTTGACCCGCGGGAATATTCAGATCGGGCTGAAGCTGGTCTCGGACGGGGCGGACGGCGCGCTGCGGCTGGATTCCGGGCAACTGGCCGCTGTACTGGACGCCATGCACGAGATCGAAACCGCCGCCATGGACAAGGGGCTGTCGCTGGCGCCCTCCACGGCTGCCGAGATCGTCGGGCTGCGTGGCGTCATGACCACCGAGGCCGCCGAGGTCGACCCCGAGGCGCTGCGCAGCCTGCTGCTGGCGGATTTCGCCACGGCGCTCGACAGCTTCATCGGGATGCGCCAGTCCGAAGGTGCGGCCCTGACCGAGGTCATTAACCGCCAGTTGGGCGAGATTGAGGCACTGGTGGGTCAGGCCGAGTCGGCCATCACCGCCCGCGCCGATGCCCAACGCGCCCGATTCTCGCAAGCCTTGGCCCGCGTGTTGGACAACACCGACGGCGTGGACGAGGCGCGCATCGCGCAGGAACTGGCGCTGATCGCCGTCAAATCCGACGTGACCGAGGAAATCGACCGCCTGCGCGCGCATATCAACGCGGCCCGCGACCTGCTGGCCGAAGACGGTGCGGTCGGCCGCAAGCTGGATTTCCTCTGCCAGGAGTTCAACCGCGAGGCCAATACGTTGTGCTCCAAATCCGGCGATGCCGAGCTGACGCGCGCAGGCCTCGCCCTGAAAACCCTCATCGACCAGATGCGCGAGCAGGTCCAGAACGTGGAGTAACCCATGCCCGAAGTGAACCGCCGCGGCCTTCTCATCATCCTGTCCTCACCCTCCGGGGCCGGGAAATCCACGCTGGCAAAACGGCTGCGCGCCTGGGACCCGTCCGTGATCTTTTCCGTCTCGGCCACGACGCGCCCGCCGCGTCCGGGAGAGGTGGACGGCGAGGATTACCATTTCATGTCCCAGCAGGCCTTCAAGAAGGCCGTCGCCAATGGCGAGATGCTGGAGCATGCCCATGTGTTCGGCAATTTCTACGGCTCGCCCAAGGGTCCGGTGCGCGACGCCATCATCTCGGGCAAGGATGTGCTGTTCGACATCGACTGGCAGGGCGCGCAGCAGATGACGAATTCGGAACTGGCGCTGAACACGCTGTCGATCTTTTTGTTGCCGCCGTCCATCGCGGAACTGAAACGGCGTCTGGAATCGCGTGGGCAGGACGGGCCGGAGGTGATCGCGCGCCGGATGCAGAAGTCCTGGGACGAGATTTCCCATTGGGGCGCCTATGACTTCGTTCTGGTCAACGAGGATCTCGACCAGACCGAGGAACGGCTGAAGAGCATCATCACCGCCACTCGCCTGCGCCGCACGCAACAGCCGCAGCTGCTGGACCATGTGCGTGGGTTGCAGGCGGAATTCGAGGAGGCAGAGATATGACACTTTACGCTTTGGACGGGGTGGAGCCGCAGGTCGATGACACCGCATGGGTCGCACCGGATGCGAACCTGATCGGCAAGGTGGTGCTGGAAGAGAACAGCTCTGTCTGGTTCTCCTGCACGCTGCGGGGCGACAACGAGGAAATCCGCGTCGGTGCCGGGACGAACGTGCAGGAAAACGTCGTCTGCCATACCGACATGGGCTACCCGCTGGTGATCGGTGCCGGCTGCACCATCGGTCACAAGGTCATGCTGCACGGCTGCACCATCGGTGAGAACTCGCTGATCGGCATGGGCGCGACGATCCTGAACGGCGCGAAGATCGGGAAGAATTGCCTGATCGGCGCGGGGGCGCTGATCACCGAGGGCAAGGAAATCCCCGATGGCTCGCTGGTCATGGGGATGCCGGGCAAGGTGGTCAAGCAGCTGTCCGAGGAGGCCATCGAGGGCCTGCGCAATTCGGCGAAGCATTATCAGGCGAACGCACGTCGGTATGCCAAGGGGCTGCGCGCGCTTTGAAACCATGGGGCAGCGGGGGCTTTGCCCCCTCTGCGGCTGCGCCGCATTCACCCCCAAGGTATTTGTGAAACCAAAGAAGCCGGGACCAGGGAAATCAAGGAGTCCGACATGAAACCCACGTTGCAGCGTCCGGTGATCGTGCCGGAGAGCCTGTCCACACCCGTGGTCACGCCGATCATGCCTTCGGTGGTCTACGCCTCGCGGACCCCGGATGAGTTGGACAGCCAGTACGAGGGGCGTGCCAAGGGCTACACCTATGCGCGCGAAGGGCATCCCAACGCCAGCGTTCTCGCGGCGCAGATCGACGCGCTGGAGGGGGTCTCGAGCGGTATCGTTCTGGGGTCTGGCATGGCGGCGGTTTCGGCGGTGTTGCTGGGGCTGACGAAGGCCGGGGATCATGTCGTCGGCGGCGATCAGCTGTATGGGCGGTCGCTGAGGATGCTGGCGGAGGACCTGCCGCGTCTTGGGATCGCGACCTCTCTTGCGGATGTGACCGATGTGGCGGCGGTGGAGGCTGCGTTGCGCCCCGAGACGCGGATGGTGCTGATCGAGGTGGTGTCCAACCCGACCCTGCGGCTGGCCGATCTGGATGGCATCGCGGCGCTGTGCAAGGCGCGCGGCGTGCTGTTGGTGGTGGACAACACTTTTACCACGCCGCTGGCGGTGAAGCCCTTCGACCATGGTGCGGATATCGTGCTGCATTCCGTGACAAAGCTGATGGCAGGGCATTCCGATGCGACGCTGGGCTGGGTGGCGGCGCGTGACCCGGACCTGATGCAGCGGATGGCTGTCTTTGCCGTGACGACGGGCATGACGGCCTCGCCCTTCGACTGCTGGCTGGCAGAGCGTGGCCTCGCGACCTTTGCGCTGCGGTTCCAGCGGGCGCAGGATACGGCGCGGCGGCTGGCGGATCATCTGGCCGATCAGGCGGGCGTTGCGCGGGTTCTGTACCCGACACGGCCCGACCACCCCGACAGGACGCGTGCGCAGGGGCTGTTGCAGGGGCAGGGTGGCAACATGGTGTCCTTTGTCCTCGACGGTGGCCGTGCGCAGGCCAATGCCTTTGCCGAGGCCGCCAAGGGCATCGCCTTTGCGCCCACCCTGGGGGATGTGGGGACGACCTTGTCGCATCCCGCCTCCTCCTCGCATCGGGCGCTGACGGTGGAGGGGCGCGCCGCTTTGGGGATCACCGAGGGCTTCTTTCGCGTCTCTGTCGGGCTCGAAGACCCCGAGGCGCTGATTGCCTGTTTCGACGACGGGCTGGGCGCCGCGCGAGGGGTATGATGCTCGCCAACGCTTTGGACATGGTGGCGGCGCTGCCGCTGCCCGCGCTATTGATCCGCGACGACGAGCGGATCGTCGCGGCCAATGATCCCGCGCGGGCGCTGCTGGGGCAGGGCATTGAGGGGCGGCATTTCATCACCGCGCTGCGCCAGCCGGGTCTTCTGGACGCCATCGAAGGCTGCCTGAAGGACGGCGCACCTCGCCGCACCGAGTATCTGACCAACGATGGTCAGCAGGACACCACCTACCGGGTCATGCTGGGCGCGGTGGCGCTGGATCGCGGGCGGGCGGTGCTGGTGAGCTTCGAGGATGTGACGCCGCTGGAGCAGGTCGGCCAGATGCGCCGCGACTTCGTCGCCAATGTCAGCCATGAATTGCGCACGCCGCTGACCGCCGTCATGGGCTTTATCGAGACCCTGCGTGGCCCGGCCCGCAACGATCCCGTGGGGCAGGAGCGTTTTCTGTCCATCATGCAGTCCGAGGCGGCGCGGATGAACCGCCTGATCGGCGATCTGCTGTCGCTCAGCCGCGTGGAATCCGAGGAGCGCGTGCGCCCGACCGACCGGGTCGATCCGGCGGAACTGGTGCGCTCGACCCTGCGCGGCTTGCAGGGCCTGGCCGAGACGGCCGGGGTGACGCTGGTTGCGGACCTGCCCGAGACACCCTTTACCATCACCGGCGATGCCGACCAGTTGCGGCAGGTCCTGACCAACCTTGTCGAGAACGGGATCAAGTATGGCGGCAAAGGCGCGTCAGTGACGGTGACCCTGTCGCCGCCGGGCATTCAGCCGCGCCTGCGCACCGAGGGCGTGACCCTGACGGTGGCCGACACCGGCCCCGGCATCGCCGCCTATCACCTGCCGCGCCTGACCGAGAGGTTCTATCGTGTCGACAGCCACCGCTCGCGCGAACAGGGCGGCACGGGACTGGGTCTGGCGATTGTAAAACATATCGTCGGGCGGCATCGCGGACGGCTTAGAATCGACAGCGTTCCGGGGCAGGGAACCACCTTCACGGTGAGTCTGCCGGTCGGTTGACCGGCTTGGGCTACGATCTCTGCCCGACACACGCAAGGCGTGTAATTGCATAAAAACGAATACTTAGGCAATGGCGGCCTCCATGCGGACCGCAGCCACGGAGTAGTGCCCGAAATTAAATTGGGTAAAAAACGGTTAACGGGTGAGGGTTCATGAAACTGTTACACAGGTGTCACAAAAGCATCGCGCAGCCTCGGTAGGCAGCCCCCAAGATCATCGTGGGGATGATCACGAAACACTGTATCAGGAGCTTGTTCCGATGAAATTCGTGAAACTGACCGCCTCGACCCTGGCGCTCGCAACCGCTGCAACCGTGGCCTCTGCCCGTGACAACGTGCAGGTCGCCGGGTCTTCGACCGTGCTGCCCTACGCCTCCATCGTGGCCGAAGCGTTCGGCGAGAACTTCGACTTCCCGACCCCGGTCGTGGAATCGGGCGGCTCCTCCGCCGGTCTGAAGCGCTTCTGCGAGGGCGTGGGCGAGAACACCATCGACGTGGCCAACGCCTCGCGCGCCATCAAGTCCTCCGAAGTCGAATCCTGCGCCGCAAACGGCGTGACCGACATCATCGAAGTCCGCATCGGCTATGACGGCATCGTCTTCGCAAGCCAGATCGACGGCCCGGCCTTCACCGCCTTCCAGCCCGCCGACATCTACAACGCGCTGGCCCCGAAGGTAGTTGTCGACGGCGCGCTGGTCGACAACCCCTACACCAAGTGGAACGAATTCAACGCCGACCTGCCGGACGCCGAAATCGCCGCTTTCATCCCGGGCACCAAGCACGGCACCCGTGAAGTCTTCGAAGAGAAGGTCCTGGCGGCTGGCTGCGAAGCCACCGGCGCACTGGAAGCCATGGTTGCCTCGGGCATGTCCGAAGACGACGCCGAAGACGCCTGCATCGCGGTCCGCACCGACGGTCGTTCGGTCGACATCGACGGCGATTACACCGAGACGCTGGCCTCCATCGACTCGAACCCGAACGGCATCGGCATCTTCGGCCTGGCGTTCTACGAGAACAACACCGACAAGCTGAAGGTTGCCACCATGGGCGGCGTCGAGCCGACCACCGAGACCATCGCAGCCGGTGACTACCCGGTGTCCCGCCCGCTGTACTTCTACGTGAAGAAAGCCCACATCGGCGTGATTCCCGGCCTGAAGGAATACGCCGAGTTCTTCGTCTCCGACGACATGGCTGGCGAAGGCGGCCCGCTGGCCGAGTACGGCCTCGTCTCCGACCCGGAACTGGCGGCAACCCAGGAAGCCGTGGCCGAAGAAGCAACCATGGGCGAAGGCATGTAATCCTTCCCGTCGGGCATCACACCCCGAGACACGGGGGCGGCATATTCCGCCGCCCCCTTCCTTTTAGGACCTTTTGACTGAAAACCACCTCGGGGGGCACATGCCTGTTTTCTGGCTCATCCTGATCGTGCTGGGCATTGCCGCAGCCGGGTATATCGTCGGGCGCGCGCAGGCCATGCGCAGCGCGGGCGGAGACCTGCGCAAGCTGCATTCGCTGCCCGGCTACTACGGCTGGAACACCGCCATAAAGGTGATGATCCCGGCATTTGCTCTGCTGTGCCTCTGGCAGATGACCTACCCGGTCTACACCGGCAACACCGTGACCGGCATGATCCCCGAGACGGAGATCGCCGAGGGCTCCAGCCTCGATCTGGTGCTGGCCGAGGTGCGCCGCACCTCTGACGGGTTGCACGCCGCCACGGCTTCGGGACAACTGGCCGAAGCGCTGGCCAGCGACCCCGATGCCAATCCGGCCGTCGTCACGCAGGCGCTGCGCGATGCGGGGCAGATCGTGACCTCCGACCTCGATGCCACGGTGCTGAATGCCGCGCAGGAATACCGCCGCCTGGACGAGCGCGGCGCGCTGATCCGTGCGGTTCTGGTGCTGCTGGTGGCAGCGGGCGGCCTTGCATGGGGCGTCAGCGACAGCGATCGTGATTTCCGCGCGCGCAACACCGTGGAACGCGCTGTGCGCTGGCTGTTGATCGCCGCCGCCTCCATCGCGATCCTGACCACCGTGGGCATCGTGCTTTCGCTGATCGGCAACACCTGGCGGTTCTTCCAGCTGTATCCGGCGTCCGAGTTCTTTGGCTCGCTGACATGGGCGCCGTCCTTTGGTGGCGGGTCCGAGCTGGGCATCTGGCCGCTGCTCTGGGGCACGCTCTATATCTCGCTGGTGGCGCTGATCGTCGCCGTCCCCGTGGGCCTGTTCGCCGCCATCTACCTGTCGGAATACGCCGGGCCGAAGATGCGCGCCTGGGCCAAACCGGCGCTGGAGATCCTCGCGGGCATCCCGACCATCGTCTACGGCCTCTTCGCGCTGCTGACCGTCGGCCCGATCCTGTTCACCGCCTTCGGCCCGGACGGGGCAGGGTGGATGCAGGGCGGTCGCGCCGTGATGACCGCAGGCATCGCCATGGGCATCATGCTGATCCCTTTCGTGTCGTCGCTGTCCGATGACATCATCAACGCGGTGCCGCAGGCGATGCGCGATGGCTCTTACGGGCTGGGCGCGACCAAGTCCGAAACCATCAAGCAGGTGGTCCTGCCCGCTGCCCTGCCAGGCATCGTCGGTGCCATCCTGCTGGCCGCCTCGCGTGCGATTGGCGAGACCATGATCGTGGTGCTGGGGGCAGGGGCCGCTGCAAAGCTGTCGATGAACCCCTTCGAGGCCATGACCACCGTCACCGCCAAGATCGTGTCGCAGCTGACCGGCGACAACGACTTTGCCTCGCCCGAGGCGCTGGTCGCCTTTGCCCTCGGCATGACGCTCTTCGTCCTCACGCTGGCGCTGAACGTCTTTGCCCTCTTCATCGTGCGCAAATACCGGGAGCAGTACGAATGACCGACGCCTCCATGCCCACCGCTGCCGTGCCGCCGCGCAAATCCCTGCTGGATCAGGACTCCCGCACGAAGAAACGCAATGCCGCCGAAGCCCGGTTCAAGGCCTACGGTCTGGCCGCCATCGGCGTCGGCGTGTTCTTCCTCGTGGTGCTGCTCTGGTCGATCCTGTCCTCCGGTGTCGGCGCGTTTCAGCAGACCTTCATTGAGGTGCCGATTCACCTTGACGCCGCCAAACTGGACAAGAAGGGCAACCGCAACCCCGAGGAAATGGCCAAGGTCACCACCTTTGGCTATGCGCCCGTCATCCAGGACGCCATCTGGGAACAGGTGCAGGCCAGGGGCATCGACACGCCCTTCACCAAATCCAAGGACATGAAGGCGCTTTTGTCCGACAGCGCCGCCGCGCAGGTCCGCGATTACGTGCTGGCCCATCCGCAGCAGGTCGGCGAGACCGTCGATTTCCGCATCCTCGCCTCTTCGCGGGTCGACGGCTACCTCAAGGGCCGCGTCTTTCGCGCCGATCTGGAGCGGGACAAGAACATCGACGCCGAACACCTCGACCTGGTGGACGCGATGCAGGACGCCGGGCTGGTCGCGAAGGAGTTCAACGCCGCCTTCATCTTCGGCGCCGACGCCTCCGAGAAGCGGCCGGAACAGGCGGGTCTGGGTGTGTCCATGCTGGGGTCGTTCTACATGATGCTGGTGGTTCTGGCGCTGGCCCTGCCCATCGGCGTGGCGGCCTCCATCTACCTCGAGGAATTCGCGCCGCAAAACCGGCTGACGGATTTCATCGAGGTGAACATATCGAACCTCGCCGCCGTGCCGTCGATCGTGTTCGGTATCCTTGGCCTTGCCGCCTTCATCCAGTTCGCGCATCTGCCGATGTCCGCGCCGCTGGTGGGGGGCCTCGTGCTGACGCTGATGACCCTGCCGACGATCATCATCTCGACCCGCGCCTCGCTGAAGGCCGTGCCGCCATCGATCCGCGATGCGGCGCTGGGGATCGGCGCGTCCAAGATGCAGGCGACCTTTCACCACGTCCTGCCGCTGGCCGCGCCCGGCATCCTGACCGGCACCATCATCGGCCTGGCACAGGCGCTGGGGGAAACCGCACCGCTCTTGCTGATCGGCATGGTGGGCTACATCGCCTCGAATTATCCCGACGGCTTTGTCGAAGGGTTCCTCTCGCCGAACTCCGCCATGCCGGCGCAGATCTTCGAATGGGCCAAGCGCGCCGACCCCGCCTATTACGAACGCGCTTGGGGCGGCATCATCATCCTGCTGGTCTTCCTGCTGACCATGAACATCATCGCCATCATCCTGCGGCGGCGCTTCGAGCGCCGTTGGTAAACAAAAACCGCCTCCGGCTTGGCGCTTCGAGCGCCGCTGGTAAACAGAAACCGCCTCCGGCTTGGCGCTTCGAGCGTCGCTGGTAAGTCCGTGCGGAAAAGGAGAACATGACCATGTACGACGCCCCGCACACCACGGAGAGACACGTGACGACCCAAGACATCAAGATCGCCGCCCGCAAGGTGCAAGTCTTCTACGGCGACACCCATGCCATCAAGGACGTCGACGTCGACATCGAGGCGCAGACCGTGACCGCCTTCATCGGCCCCTCGGGCTGCGGCAAGTCCACCTTCCTGCGCACCCTGAACCGCATGAACGACACCATCGCCAGCTGCCGGGTCGAAGGCTCGATCCAGCTCGATGGCGAGGACATCTACGACAAGCGCGTCGACCCGGTGCAACTGCGGGCGCGGGTGGGCATGGTCTTCCAGAAGCCGAACCCCTTCCCGAAGTCGATCTATGACAACGTGGCCTATGGTCCGCGCATCCACGGCCTGGCCCGGTCCAAGACCGACCTCGACGAGATCGTCGAAAAGGCGCTGAAGCGCGGCGCCATCTGGAACGAGGTGAAGGACCGCCTGCACGCGCCCGGTACCGGCCTGTCCGGCGGCCAGCAGCAGCGTCTGTGCATCGCGCGTGCCGTCGCCACCGAACCCGAGGTCCTGCTGATGGACGAGCCGTGCTCGGCGCTCGACCCCATCGCCACCAGCCAGGTCGAGGAACTGATCGACGAGCTGCGTCAGGACTATTCGGTCGTGATCGTCACCCACTCCATGCAGCAGGCCGCCCGCGTCAGCCAGAAGACCGCCTTTTTCCACCTCGGCAACCTGGTCGAGTTCGGCGAGACCGGCCAGATCTTCACCAACCCGCGCGACCCGCGCACCGAAAGCTACATCACCGGACGGATCGGATAAGGCCATGACCGAACACGAGAAGCACATCGTCACAGCCTTCGACCGCGATCTCGAAGGCATCCAGGCCCAGATCATGAAGATGGGCGGCCTCGTCGAAGAGGCCATTCTTGGCGCAGCCACCTCGCTGGAAACCCGCGACGAGGAACTGGCCCAAAAGATCCGCGCCGGCGACAAGGCCATCGACGCGCTTGAGGAATCCCTGAACGAAGAAGCCGCCCGCGTCCTCGCCCTGCGCGCGCCCGCCGCCTCCGACCTGCGCATCGTGCTGTCGGTCATGCGCATGTCCGCCAACCTCGAACGCATCGGCGACATGGCCAAGAACATGGCCAAGCGCACCACCGTTTTGGTGCAGATGCAGCCCATCGGCTCGACCACCACGGCGCTGCGCCGTATGTCGCGCGATGTGCAGTTGATGCTGAAGGACGCGCTCGACGCCTATATCCAGCGTGACGAGGCACTGGCGCTGGACGTCATCGAACGCGACCGCGACATCGACCAGATGTACAACACGCTGTTCCGCGAATTCCTGACCTTCATGATGGAAGACCCGCGCAACATCACCGCCTGCATGCATCTGCATTTCATCGCCAAGAACGTCGAGCGCATGGGCGATCACGTGACCTCCATCGCGGAACAGGTCGTCTTCCTGACCTCCGGCAAGAAGCCCGGCGATGTGCGGGTCAAGGCTGACCGGACCTCGACCGACGTCTCCCTGTCGCCCACCACGGAGGGCTGACCCATGTCCGCCGACCAGCCCACGGTCCTCGTCGTCGAGGATGAACCGGCACAGCGCGAAGTCCTCAGCTACAACCTCGAAGCCGAGGGCTTCCGCGTCGCCCGCGCCGAAAACGGCGAAGAGGCGCTGATGTTGGTGGCCGAGGAAAACCCCGACATCATCGTGCTGGACTGGATGCTGCCGAATGTCTCGGGGATCGAGGTATGCCGCCAGATAAAGTCCCGGCCAGAGACCCGCAACACCCCCGTCATCATGCTCTCGGCCCGCTCCGAGGAGGTCGACCGCGTGCGCGGCCTCGAAACCGGCGCCGACGACTACGTGGTGAAGCCCTATTCGGTGATCGAGCTCATGGCCCGCGTGCGCGCGCAACTGCGCCGCACCCGTCCTGCTGCCGCCGGTCTGCGCCTCGAATACGAGGACATTGCGCTCGATTCCGAAACCCACCGCGTCACCCGCAACGGCAAGGAGCTGAAGCTCGGCCCGACCGAATTCCGCCTGCTGTCCACCTTCATGGAAAAGCCAGGCCGTGTCTGGTCGCGCGAGCAACTGCTGGACCGCGTCTGGGGCCGCGACATCTACGTCGACACCCGAACGGTGGACGTGCACATCGGCCGCCTGCGCAAGGCGCTCGGCACGCCGGACCCGCTGCGCACCGTGCGCGGTGCGGGCTACGCCCTCGGCTGATCCCGGAGGCCAACCCGGCCCGGAACCACCAGCTTTCCATCGGAGCCATCCCTCGCCTGAGACCGGACGGGCAGGGCGCGTCGGCGATTGCAATGAAAACCGACGAGGGGCCCCGGCGTGCCGGGGATACGTCTGTTTTCGTTGCGGTCGGCGGCGTGGTCTGGCAGGCAAGGATCAGGTGCGCGATGGCGGTGGGGAAAGCGTCTTTCCATGGGTGAATCCCGAGCCCCTGAACCACGTATCCAAACACGCTCGGTCCATGTGACGCGCCCGCTCATCACGGGCGCCAATCAAACAAACCTGTGCGCGTCAGCGCGCAATTGGATCACTTGGGTCATGCGCCGCCCGCTGTCCGTGACGCGACGGAACGGCAATTCCTAACCAGAAATTTTCCCGCGCAACGCTTTCGCGGTGCTGCCCGAGTCGAAACCTTAACATGTGGCCACGACTCACCCCGAATGTGGTCACCTCGCGGGTTAATCCGGGGGCTCAACGTTCACCTTCGGTTCATTCGTTGTGGGGGCAGGGCTGGCGTCCCCCAACATCCTGTGGGGTGTTTCAGCGTACGCTCCGTTACTCTTCCGCGCGCGCGGTTAACTCGGCACGCGGTCTGAATCCGTCATAAACATCCTTGACCAGCGTACGCCGGGCGTCAGATTTGTCGAAAGACCTTTGAGGATGACCCAACGCATGACCGCCCGAATGACCGGATTCTTGGCCCGCCTTCTTTCTGTGTGGCTTGCCGCCCTGACGACGAGCGTCCTGCTGCTCTCTCCGGCACAGGCGCACGAAGTCCGCCCGGCCATCGGTGATCTGACCACCGAGGGGACGCAACTGTCCCTCGTGCTCCGCCTCAGCACCGAACCGCTGCTGGCAGGTGTCGATCTCGAAGGGGTCGAGGACACCAATGCCACCGAAAAATCTTCTGATGTAGACTCGCTGCGGCAGCTCCCGCCAGACGCACTGGCGGCACAAGTCACCGAGAACGCAGACCAAATCCTTTCTCCGATCCGGATCGAGGCGGGCGGCTCTGTGCCCCTCACCCTGGACCGCGTGGAGGTCGATGACGAACCCAACACGGACCTCCCGCGCGAAAGCCGCCTGTTCCTGTCGGGTGATCTGCCCGCCGGGGCCGAAACCCTGACACTCGACTGGCCCTCGGAATACGGCACCCTGATCCTGCGCCAGATGGGGGTCGAGGATGGCTACACCGGTTACCTCACCGGCGGCCCCTCCGAGCCGATCACCCTTGCGGGCGGTGACGCCAGCGGCCCGTGGGAGACCTTCTTTGGCTTCATCCCCGTGGGCTTCGAGCACATCCTGCCCATGGGCCTCGACCATATCCTCTTTGTCCTCGGCCTGTTCTTCCTGTCCACGCGCTTGAAACCGCTCCTGTGGCAGGTCTCGGCCTTCACCCTCGCGCATACCGTGACGCTGGCGCTTGCTGCGCTGGGGTATGTGTCCGTCCCGGGCAGCATCGTGGAACCGCTGATTGCGCTCTCCATCGTTTATGTCGCCGTCGAGAACATCGTCTCGGACAAGCTGCACCGCTGGCGGCCCTTCGTGATCTTCGGCTTCGGGCTGCTGCACGGGTTGGGCTTTGCCTCGGTGCTTGCGGAATACGGGCTGCCCGAGGCAAATTTCGTCCCCGCCCTGATCGGTTTCAACATCGGCGTGGAATTCGGGCAACTGACGGTGATCGCTGTGGCTTTCCTGCTGGTGGTTCTGGCACAGCGCGTCGACCGGCTGAAGGCTGATCAGCGGCAGGCCCAGGTGGTCTACGGCATCCTGACGCTGGTTTTCGTCGCAGGAGGGTGGTTGCTGAACGGTCCGGGCTTCGTCGAAACGATGGGCGCGGGCGCTCCGGTGTTCCTCTGGCCCCTTGCCGCCCTGTCGCTGGCCTGCCTGCTGTCGGCGCATTTCGTCGACCGGCTGCACGCCTACCGCCGTTTCGTCGCCATCCCGGCCTCGGTCGCCATTGCCTGTGTCGGTGGATACTGGTTCATCGAGCGCGTGTTCTTGTGACGGGCGGGGAGGGGGCTCTGCCCCCTCTTCTCCTGCGGAGAATTCACCCCCGAGGGTATTTGGAAAACCAAAGAAGCAGGGCGTGTGTGCAAGTTTCGCCGAATGCCCTGTGAAGGCCGATTTTGCTTGCGGGTGTCGGGAAACCCCTGTATGGCGCGCCACACGAACCCGCAGGTGGGGGCGGGCCTTGGTGGGGAGACATCCCATCGGGTCCACCGGTTGGCCCAGGATCTTCCTGGACAAATCCCCCGCCGAGGCAAAACCGGAAAGGATAGAAGGCATGGCTCTTCCCGAGTTCACCATGCGTCAGCTGCTGGAAGCTGGCGTTCACTTTGGTCACCAGACGCAGCGCTGGAACCCCCGCATGGGCGAGTTCATCTACGGTGCGCGCAACGGCATCCACATCATGGACCTGACGCAGACCGTTCCGATGCTGGAGCAGGCTCTGGTTGCGATCCGCGATTGCGTCGCCAAGGGCGGCCGCGTCCTTTTCGTCGGCACCAAGCGTCAGGCTGCCCAGCCGATCGCCGAAGCCGCCGAGAAGTGCGCTCAGTACTACATGAACCACCGCTGGCTGGGCGGCACGCTGACCAACTGGCAGACCGTGTCCCAGTCCATCAACCGTCTGCGCCAGATCGACGAGCAGATGGAATCCGGTGCAGAAGGCCTCACCAAGAAAGAGCGCCTGAACATGGAACGCGACCAGGCGAAGCTGCAGGCCTCTCTGGGCGGCATCCGTGAAATGGGCGGCGTGCCGGACATGCTGTTCGTCATCGACGTCAAGAAAGAAGCGCTGGCCATCGCCGAAGCCAACAAGCTGGGCATCCCGGTCGTCGCCATCGTTGACACCAACTGCTCGCCCGCCGGCGTTGACTACATCATCCCCGGCAACGACGACGCGGCCCGCGCCATCGCGCTGTACTGCGACCTGGTGTCCCGCGCGGCGCTGGACGGCATGACCGGCCAGATGGAAGCTGCTGGCGTCGACCTCGGCGCGCTCGAGGACGCTCCGGCAGAAGAACTGCTGGAAACCGCTTCCGAGTAATCCGTGTCAGCGGTCCTGTCGCGAAAGCGTCATGAGACCGTGACATGAGGCACTAGACAGGCGCGCGGGCAGATGTTCCGCGCGCCGCACACATGATGACATGAGGGAGCCACGACATGGCGATCACTGCTGCACAGGTGAAAGAACTGCGCGAAATGACCGGCGCAGGCATGATGGATGCCAAGAAGGCGCTGACCGAGAACGACGGCGACATGGAAGCCGCCATTGACTGGCTGCGCACCAAGGGCCTTGCAAAGGCCGCCAAGAAGGCCGGCCGCACCGCAGCCGAAGGCCTCGTGGCCGTGAAGGTCGAGGGCGGCACCGGCGTCGCGGTCGAAGTGAACGCCGAGACCGACTTCGTCGCCAAGAACGCTGAATTCCAGGCCATGGTGGCAGGCATTGCCGCCGCAGCCGTGAACGTGGCGAACGTCGAAGAGCTGGCCAATGCCGACCTGAACGGCAAGCCGGTGTCCGAAAACCTGACCGACGCTATCGCCAAGATCGGTGAGAACATGGGCCTGCGCCGCATGGCAAAGGTCGAGGGCGACATCGTTGCGACCTATATCCACAACGCTGCAGCAGACGGCATGGGCCAGATCGGCGTTCTGGTTGCGCTGAAGGGCGGCACCGAGGAGTTCGGCAAGCAGGTCGGCATGCACATCGCAGCCATGAACCCGCAGGCGCTGAACGAGGCCGAGCTCGACCCGGCCATCGTCGAGAAGGAAAAGCAGGTCCAGATGGACATCGCACGTGAATCGGGCAAGCCCGAGGCCGTCATCGAGAAGATGATCGTTGGCCGCATGGCGAAGTTCCTTGCCGAAGTGACCCTGCTGGGTCAGGCCTTCGCTCTGGACAACGACAAGACCGTTGAGCAAGCCGCCAAGGATGCCGGTGCCGAGATCGTGGGCTTCGTCCGCATGCAGGTCGGCGAAGGCATCGAGAAGAAAGAAGAAGATTTCGCAGCGGAAGTTGCGAAGGTCGCTCAGGGCTGAGCCAAGCCCCGTTCTACCACTTCTTCAAGGGCCGTCCTTCGTGGCGGCCCTTTCGCGTATCCGCCATCACAGCGGGAAATTTCGGATAAGGAACCTGAGAGGCATGCGAAATCCACGCAGGATCCGGGACAGGATCGGATGCGCTCTGGCCATGCACTGACGGGCGAATGCGTCTGCACGTGTTTCACTTTGGTGGCCATCCGAACTGATCTATTCAAGGTGGTGGCCGACTTCGTGGTAAAAGGTGAACTCCGTCAAAAGACGTTCTCGCCAAGCCACTGAGCTCAGGAATTTTCCCGGCGAAATTGTCAGCAAGATTCGCTGTTGCGCTGCATCGTACTTACCCAAAAGATCGTGTTTACCAACTCGGCTCAGAATATCGATGCGAGCCAACTGGTCCAGACGCACACCCGGTGTCTGGCTCCATCGGACCATGGCGGCGATCACATCTTTTCGTGTGGGAATGGCAGGCGAAACGTACAGGGCGGTATGCGCAGCAAGGATTGCGTCCGGCGTATCCTGAGCGCCAAGAGACAAAAGCTCCACAATTCGCCTCGTTGCGCCATCCTCCGACCTTTGCAGTAAACGGCTGGCTTGGGTGTGAAATTCGTCCTTGTCCAGCTCCAGCAAAAGGACAAGCAAACCAGCGAGAACGTCCGGGGATCGGGTTTTTAACAAGGTGTCGCAAATTGCGGGCACGGGATCAGCGACCGCGTCATGTGACTGCGCGTAGACCCGAGACAGATCCCCGAGGTCATGCGCAGACAATGCGTCAACGTATTTGGACAGCAGGGCATGCGGCTGGGTCATCGGGCGGGTCACTGAAGGAAGCTGGGCGAAGGGCAGGGCGCCTTCAATTTCGAGTGGAAAGTGGGACCCCCGTTCAGAGACATTGGGGATATGAACGGAGGTCCCTTGTACAGTGCTGGCGGACGGAGCAAAAATTTCCCCGTCCGTCCCAGCCCCGGTTCTCACCGGAAGATCGACAGAGCCCATGAATAAGCGGGGTGTCTTTCCCTTGTCCCATGGCCAAAGCCACCACTCACGGAACGATCACAGGTTCGCAAGTAACGTTCCGTAAAGGAAGTCGGGATTTCCTGACCGAGCGGTAAAAACGGAAAATTCACGGAACTAGCGACCATTGATTTGGTTTTCCGGAATATGGCTTTTCGATCCACGGCATTTGAGGTGGAAACTGCCACTCTAATGGTCAGGTCGCGCTACGATTCGCGTCGGTTGAACGAGATTGGCTGGGATAGATGCCCATCTGGACGCCTCTCCAAGGCCTGCATTCACGCTTCAAGAATGTACATCTGGTTGTGGAATGCCGCCTTTGCCACCGCTTGCGCCGTGGTCTCAACGTTGAGGGTTTCGCGCGCCAGCCTCAGGTGTTTTTCGATGGTTGCCTGCGTCAGGCCCATGATCTGCGCAATATCCTGCATGGTTTTGCCATCGCCAACCCATTCCAGCGCCTCCCGCTGGCGCGGTGTCAGGGTTTGATTGTGCAGAGGAACGGGCAGGGTGAGGATCTTCAGATGCACCAGATTGTTGAGCAGGATGATGTCCTGCCCATGTTCCTTCCAGACAGCATCCGCATCCGCCTGAGACATATCCGGCTGAGCGGTGATGGAAATCGCGCCCTTGGCCCGGCTGGACACGGATTTGAAGCTGATCGTGTAGCCAGCGGTGACCTTGTGCGCGAGGTTGAACGCGACGACGCGCTGCGCCTTTTCGTCGAGTTGTCCGGCGCTCATCTGTTCCACCAGCACCGCCCAGGAACACTGACCCTCGTTCTCGAGCGCCCAACGCACCATGGGGGCATGGCGATACAGCCCATCCTCGACAAAGCCCTTGCGGTAAGCCGGCGTATGGTTGGTCAAGACGACGAAGTCGTTCGGATCGCCCAATGAATTGGCCGTCAGAAAGCGCGTGAAGCCGTAAATCAAACGGTCGAAACCGTAGCCCGCCATCAGTTCGCAGTGCCGCTGCCAAAGTTCCTCGACACGGTCAACGTTGGTCAGTTCGATCAGGGTATCACGCAGCTTTTCTGACATTGATCAACCCTCCAGATGGCCCAGCAGGGCGTCGATTGCCAGAGTATAACCGCGCGTTCCGAAACCTGCCATAACGCCGACGGCCACCGGGCTGATGTAGGAATGATGTCGAAACGCTTCGCGTGCATGAACGTTCGAGATATGCAACTCGACCACTTTGGCATCGGTGCCCTTGATGGCGTCCATGAGCGCGACCGAGGTGTGGGTATAAGCACCAGCGTTGAAAACGATCCCGTCATGGACGCCGCGTGCCTGATGTATCCAGGTGACCAGTTCGCCTTCGTGATTGGATTGCTTGCAGACAACGTCGACACCGCGCTTGGCACCGTGCACGCGGCACATTTCCTCGACATCCGCCAGCGTGGTGTGGCCGTAAATCTCCGGCTGGCGCGTGCCCAGCAGATTCAGGTTCGGTCCGTTGAGGACGAGGATCGAGGTCATTCCGGTCTCCAGATCATGTAGGAGGCGAGTTAACGAGCGGTCAGCACGCTTGTCCATACCATCAGGCTGAAGTGACACAACAATCCTGTTCTACGTGGCTTGGCGGCCAGTCTCCAGGGCCACAACACCATTTATACATAATACAGATTATTGGAGTTATGGATGGCCGCATCCGCTGCCCCTTGGAAGATCAAAATGCCCGGCAGCACAGACACTTGCCGGGCATTTCTTTCCGACGCTGGCGTGGCTCAGAAAAACGCCTGCAGCCCCGTTTGCGCGCGACCGAGGATCAGCGCATGCACATCATGCGTGCCCTCGTAGGTGTTCACCGTTTCGAGGTTCAGCATGTGGCGGATCACCTGGAACTCGGCCGAGATGCCGTTGCCGCCGTGCATGTCTCGCGACATCCGTGCAATATCAAGGGCTTTGCCACAGTTGTTGCGCTTCAGGATCGAGATCATCTCGGGCGCTGCATTGGCCTCGTCCATCAGGCGTCCTAGCCGCAGACAGCCCTGCAGGCCGAGAGAAATCTCGGTCATCATGTCGGCCAGCTTCTTTTGGAACAACTGTGTCTGCGCCAGCGGGCGGTTGAATTGCTTGCGGTCCAGCCCGTATTGCCGCGCCGCGTGCCAGCAGAATTCAGCTGCGCCCATCGCGCCCCAGGCGATCCCATAGCGCGCCCGGTTGAGACAGCCGAACGGCCCTTTGAGGCCTTCGACATGCGGCAACAACGCATCCTCGCCGACTTCGACGTTCTCCAGCACGATTTCCCCGGTCACCGACGCCCGCAGCGACAGCTTGTTCTGGATCTTGGGTGCGCTGAGACCCGTCGCGCCCTTGTCCAGAACAAAGCCCCGGATCTTGCCTCCATGCGCCTCGGATTTCGCCCAGACGACAAAGACATCGGCGATGGGACTGTTGGAAATCCACATCTTCGACCCGTTCAGGACGTAGCCGCCTTCGGTCTTGGTCGCGCGA
Organism: Sagittula sp. S175; assembly: GCF_049800975.1. NCBI lineage: Bacteria > Pseudomonadati > Pseudomonadota > Alphaproteobacteria > Rhodobacterales > Roseobacteraceae > Sagittula > Sagittula sp. S175. The sequence goes on along the minus strand of NZ_JBNAGB010000001.1, from coordinate 18,982 downwards.
GTCTTCATCCCGGCCGGGTCCGATCCCGCGTCCGGTTCGGTGAGGCCAAAACAGCCGATCCACTCGCCGGAAGCCAGTTTCGGGAGGTATTTCCTGCGCTGCTCCTCGGACCCATAGGCATAGATCGGATACATCACGAGGCTGGATTGCACCGACATCATCGAGCGGTAGCCGCTGTCGACCCGTTCGATCTCGCGCGCAACAAGACCATAGGACACGTAGCCCGCACCGATGCCGCCGTATTCCTCGGGGACCGTCACACCCAGCAGCCCCATTTCGCCCATCTCGGCAAAGACCTCGGGCGCGACGGTTTCGTTGATAAAGGCCTCTGTCACGCGGGTTTGCAGTTTTTCCTGCGCGAAGTTGCGTGCGCCTTCGGCCAGCATGCGCTCTTCTTCGGTCAGTTGGTCATTCAGGCGGAACGGGTCCTGCCAGTCGAATTGGCCAAGGTCAGGCGCATCCTTGGGCTTCAGGGTCGGGCGGTCGGTCATGGTCATCCTCCATCGGTTGACCGGGTTATAGCTTGCGCACATCGCATGTAAAAACGACAATTGCGCAGGTTTTCATGAGGAAATGTCATGCAACGTCCCCTACCCCCTTTGCCCGCTCTGCGCGCGCTGGAAGCGCTCGACCGGCTGGGATCGGCCACGGCGGTGGCCGAGGAAATGAACCTGACGCAAAGCGCGGTGTCGCGGCAGCTCAAGACGCTCGAGGAGCAGTTGGGAGCACCGCTGTTCCTGCGAGACCGGCGGGCCTTGCGGCTGACACCACAGGCCGAGAGCTTTGCCGAAGTTGTGCGCGACGCGCTGGAGCGGTTGTCGGACGGGGTCATGGCGTTGAGGCTGGACCCGACCGGTGGATCGCTCCGGCTGGCGATCCTGCCAAGTTTCGGGATGCATTGGCTGGTGCCGCGCCTGCCTGCCTTCGCCCGCCGCCATCCGCAGGTGACGATCAACATGACAACACGGTTGAAACCTTTCAGCTTTGCCTCGGAACCCTTTGACGCAGCGATACATTTCGGGACACGGCCCTGGCCGGGAACCGAGGCGCTGACCCTGATGGACGAACATGTGCAGCCGCTGGCCGCGCCAAGTCTGATCCCTGTGCCTCTGCCGCCCGAAACCCTCTCGACCCAGCCGTTGTTGCATATCCAAAGCCGCCCACGGGCATGGAGCCATTGGTTCGAGGCGCAGGGGTCGCCGGTCGGACGCCCCGGCGGCACCAGTTTCGACCAGTTTCCGACCATCGCACAAGCTGCGGCGCATGGTTTGGGCGTGGCGCTTTTGCCGGATTTCCTGACCGAAGCAGACCGCGCCGATGGACGTCTGACCCCGGCATCCGACCGGCCTTCCGTTTGCCTTGGCAGCTATGCCCTCGTCTGGCCAACAGATCGCCCGATGCCACCGGCGCTGAAGCTCTTCCGCGATTGGCTGTCCGAGGTCGTCACGGAAAGCGCCGACTCCCCTTGTGCCACGCCCGAAACCCGGCCATGACCAAAGCATGAGCAAAGCACCCGACATCCTCTGTATCGGATCGGTCCTGTGGGACGTTATCGGTCGAGCCACCCTGCATATGCAGGTGGGGTCCGACGTGCCCGGACGCATCACGCGCCTGCCCGGTGGTGTCGCGCTGAACATTGCCATGACGCTGGCACGCTTTGGCTTGCGTCCGGCCCTGCTTTCCGCCGTTGGACGCGATTTGCAGGGCGACGAACTGGTGAAAGAATGCCAGGCACTTGGGTTGGACACCTCGCATCTGTATCTGTCCGAAGACCTGCCGACCGACCGTTATATGGCTATCGAAGGCGCAAACGGGCTGGTGGCCGCCATAGCCGACGCCCATTCACTTGAGGCGGCCGGATCCAAGATCCTGCGCCCCCTGACCCAAGGTCCACTGGGCGATACGCAGACACCCTACCCCGGCCTGATCGCCCTTGACGGCAACCTGACAGAAAGCCTGCTGGCCGAGATCGCAGAAAGCCCGGCCTTTGCCCGCGCCGACCTGCGCATCGCGCCTGCCAGCCCCGGCAAGGCGCTGCGCCTGATGCCTTTCCTTCGCGCCGGTCGCGGAACCCTGTACGTGAACCTCGAAGAGGCCGGACTGCTGTGCCAATGCCAGTTCGACACCGCGGGACAGGGCGCGCAGGCGTTGCTTGGCCGTGGTGCCGCCCGCGCCGTGGTGACGAATGGCGGAGACAGTTGCGCCGATGCCACCGCCGAAAGCCTGATCGAACAAGCCCCGCCCAAGGTTCTGGTGACACGTATCACCGGCGCGGGCGACACTTTCATGGCGGCACATATCGCTGCCGAACGCGCCGGACAGGACCGCGAGGCCGCGTTGAGCCGCGCCCTCAAGGCCGCCGCCGCCTATGTTTCTGGAGACCTGCCCGCATGATCGCACTTTCCCCCGAGGTTCAGGCCGCAAAAGACGCAGGTCAGCCCATAGTCGCGCTGGAATCGACGATCATCACGCACGGGATGCCGTATCCGCAAAACCTCGAAACCGCCCGCCGAGTCGAGGCAGAGGTCCGCGCCCATGGTGCCGTTCCCGCAACGATCGCAATTCTGAACGGCCAGATCCATGTGGGCCTGACCGACGCGGAGCTGGAAACGCTGGCGCAGGCCAAAAACGTGGCCAAGCTGTCGCGTGCCGATCTTGCCGTTTGCGTAGCGACCGGCGGCACCGGGGCGACCACCGTGGCCGCAACCATGATCTGCGCCGCCCGTGCCGGGATCGCGGTCTTTGCCACCGGCGGGATCGGAGGCGTCCACAAGGGCGCCGAGGACACCTTTGACATCTCCGCTGACCTCCAGGAACTGGCTCAGACGCCGGTGACGGTTGTCGCAGCGGGGGCGAAGGCCATTCTGGATCTGCCAAAGACCTGGGAAGTGCTGGAAACCCTCGGGGTGCCGGTCATTGCCGTCGGTCAGGACCACCTGCCCGCTTTCTGGTCACGCCAGTCACCGCTCAAGGCTCCGCTGCGGCTCGACACCGCAGCCGAAATCGCAAAAGCGCACCACATGCGTGTCGCGCTGGACATTCCGGGCGGGCAACTTGTCGCCAACCCGATCCCCGCCGAGGCCGAGATCGCAGCCGAAGTCCTCGCGCCCATCATCGCGCAGGCGACGCAGGATGCCGAGATACACGGTATCACCGGCAAGGGGGTGACGCCGTACCTGCTTCAGCGGATCTTCGAACTGACCGAGGGCCGGTCACTCGAGGCGAATATCGCGCTGGTGCTGAACAACGCGCGTCTCGCCGCCGCGATTGCCCGTGAACTGGGCACACTTGCCTGATTATTCATCCTGCCGCTCGTCCGGGCATTGTCCTGCCTTCTGCCAATGCCTAGTTTCACGTCAGGCCTCCACACGGATTGACGATCACCATGCCCTTTGAGCAAGAGCCGAAGAAACGCGGCCATCTCCTGACAAACCTGCGGAATTCTTTCCTGACCGGGATCGTGGTGATTGCGCCCATCGGGTTGACGGTCTGGCTTATCTGGACGTTGGTGGGATGGGTTGACAGTTTCGTCTGGCCCTTCGTCCCCGATGCCTATCAACCCAACGCCCTGCTGAACCGCTGGATGGTCGACGACAACGGCAGTGCGCATTGGCCGTGGCTTTACAGCCTGCTGGCCAACGCTGAAACGGGCCGGATCGAGATCAACGTCCGCGGCCTCGGCGTGGTCATATTTCTGATGTTCACGATCATCGTCGGCTGGATCGCCAAGGGCATTATCGGCCGCTCGCTGATCAACTTCGGCGAAAGCCTTGTGGAGCGGACCCCGGTGGTGCGTTCGATCTACTCGGGGATCAAGCAGCTGGCGGAAACCGTCTTTGCTCAGTCCGAACGCAGTTTCGAAAAGGCTTGCCTGGTCGAATACCCTCGCAAGGGGATTTGGGCGCTGGGTTTCATTTCGACCGAGGCCAAAGGTGAGATCCTGCGCCGAACTCCGACCGCCGGAAAACTCATTTCCGTCTTCATCCCGACCACGCCGAACCCAACCTCGGGATTCCTGCTGTTCTTCCCCGAAGAAGACGTGATCGAACTGGACATGTCACTGGAAGATTCCGCCAAACTGGTGATCTCGGCAGGGCTCGTCTATCCAAACGGCCAAGACGCCAAGAAGGCGGTCGAGGATTGGGCCAAGGCGTCCTGACAGACCGGAGCCGGGACCAAAGTCTCCCCTAGACCTTTGGACAACTTGGGCAGGGCATACCGCGTCCCTAAATGCAGTTGACGCCGCGACGCAGAACGCGCTGCGGCGGATCCTCCTCGGATCTCTCGCGGGATTCTCCTCCCTCCCGAAACCCGCGATCACCGCCGCGCCACCCCCTCCCGGCGCGGCGGTCACCGAGGCCTGTCGAACGTTTTGCTCAGTCGAACATCGCCCGCAGATCAAGCGTCTGCCTCGACCCAATGGCGTCGAAATGTTCTGCCAGAAAAGCACCTGCGGCCCGCCTGCCCGCTTCTTTCAACTGCACAAGCAACGAGGGCACGGCCACGACCTTTGTCGCGACGGAAAGCGCGTTCATCAAGGTGTCATCGCCAATCATATGCACGCGCACGTCTTTCATGCTGCCCTCGCGCAGAACGCCAGAATGCAGCAGGCGCTGCACGAATTCGATGGCACGCAGTTCGCGCAACAGCGATGCGTTGAAACTGATTTCGTTGATGCGATTCTGGATCTCCGGCGGCGTCACAGGGACCTTTTCACGCAGAAACGGGTTGATGTTCACCACCACCACATCGTCGGGCAGGCTGTCCTTGAAGAAGGGAAACAGAGGTGGGTTGCCGGTATAGCCACCGTCCCAGAAGGCTTCCATCACACCTGTGACCGGATCCTCCATCTCAACCGCTTGATACAGTGTCGGCAAGCAGGCCGATGCCATGATCGCGTCGCACGTGATCTGGTCGCCCTCAAACACACGAACCTTGCCCGTCCGGACCAGCGTCGCGCCGACAAAGAACTCCGGCCCATGCTCGGCACAGACCTTGTCGAAATCCAGTCCCTGAATGATCTTCTGCAAAGGGTTCTTGTACAAAGGTCCCCACGCATAGGGTGACACCATTCTGCTCACAGAATCCGCCCACATGTAGGACCAGGAATATTCGATACCCTTGGACACAGCGCCGGGATCGGGAAACCACTTTTGGAACCAGTCGGGGAAAGCGGTTGTGTCCAACGCACCAACCTCTGCCCAGACCTTTGCCAGCAAGTCGCGCGCACCTTGCCGTCCACCATGCACGATTCCGGCCTTCAGCGCCGCGCCGTTCAATGCCCCTGCGGATGTCCCCGAGATTGCGGCTATCTCGATACTCTCTTCCTCCAGGATCCGATCCAGAACGCCCCAGGTAAAGGCGCCATGCGCCCCACCGCCTTGCAATGCGATGTTGATACGTTTCACCATGCCACAGCCTTCTCAGGAAGCGCGGAGCTCCCTGTTTATTTTTGATTGGGGATGTGGGGGCAAAGCCCCCACAGAAACGCTCAGAGCGCGGTCCAGCCGCCATCCACGCTGATGGTGGTGCCGGTGATTTGCGCAGCTGCGTCGGAACACAGGAAGACCGCCGTGCCGCCGATCTGCTCGACTGTCGCGAACTGCTTGGACGGCTGGCGCTCGAGAATGACCTTTTCCTTGGCCTCTTCCTCGGTCATGCCGTATTTCTTGGCTGTATCAGGGATTTGCGCCTCGACCAGAGGGGTCAGAACGTAGCCCGGACAGATGGCGTTGCAGGTGATGTCCTCCTTGGCTGTCTCCAGCGCCGTGACCTTCGTCATACCCACGATGCCGTGCTTGGCCGCCACATAGGCGACCTTGTACGGCGAGGCCGTCAGGCCATGCGCCGATGCCACGTTGACCACACGGCCCCACCCCGCCTTGCGCATCACGGGCAGCGCCGCTGCGGTGGTGTGGAACGCCGAGGACAGGTTGATCGCGATGATTTGGTTCCATTTTTCGGTCGGAAATTCCTCGATCGGGGCGACGAACTGGATACCGGCATTGTTCACGAGAATATCACAGGACCCTGCCTTCTCGATCAAGGCGCGGCACTGGTCGGGATCAGACATATCCGCCTGAATATAGCGTGCTTCTACGCCAAATTCGTCGGCGATACCCTTGGCAATGGCGTGGTCATCCTCGGTGTCCGAGAAAGAGTTCACCACGATATTGCATCCGGCTCCCGCCAGCGCGTGGGCGATTCCCAGTCCGATCCCCGAGGTGGACCCGGTGACGACGGCGGTTTTACCTTTGAGCGACATGCTACTCTCCTATGCTGCTTTGCGGCATAGATTAGCCCCCGCCTGCGATAAGGGAAGCCGGATCGCGCATTCGTGCGGGATATGTCTCGCGCAACCGTGAGAGTCCTACTCGGCAAGGCGACCAGTCAGTCGGTCAGGCTGGACGGAGCCGAACGGAATATGCCAAAAAAAACCCCGGCCGAAGCCGGGGTTCAGTCATTGAGGCAGGTTTCATACAGGCAAGAAACCTATCGAGCAGTGACACCTGTATAAGCAATTCACCGCGTGAGTCCAAGCTAAAAGTTTGAAAAGGCGTAAAAGCACCGCTAGGGTCGGGCCCAAGAAAACAAGGGCAGACGGGGATTGTTGCCGAAATGAGCGTCAAATTTTTCCAAAAATCGAGCATCCTCGGCGTTGGTCTCGCCGCCCTTCTGGCAGGGGGATTCGCCCAGGCGGAGCCACAGCACGGCATAGCTATGTATGGCGACCCTGCCCTGCCCCCAGATTTTGAGTCCCTGCCCTATGCGAATGCCAACGCCCCGCACGGCGGCAAAATCGTTCTGGGTGAAATCGGCAGTTTCGATAGCCTCAACCCGCACATCCTGAAGGGGACCGCTCCCTGGCAACTTCGCTTTCTCGCCTACGAAAGCCTGATGGGGAGAAGTTATGACGAACCCTTCACGCTTTACGGTGTCTTGGCCGAATCCATCGACGTCGGACCGAATCGCGAGTGGGCGGAATTCACGATTCGCCCGCAGGCCAAGTTTTCGGACGGCAGCCCAGTGACTGTCGAGGACGTCATGTGGTCGTACGAAACCCTCGGCACCAAGGGCCATGGTCGTTACCGTGGTCTCTGGGGTCAGATCGAAAAGATGGAGCAAACCGGCGAACGCTCGGTGCGTTTCACGTTCAACGAGGACAACCAGGAACTGGCCTTGCTCGTCGGCATGCGTCCGATCCTGAAAAAGGCGCAATGGGACGGTGTCGATTTTAAAAACTCCGGCCTCGATATCGTTCCGATCACCTCGGCCCCCTACATGATTTCCGACTTCGAGCCGGGCCGTTACATGGAATTGACCCGCAATCCCGACTACTGGGGCAAGGACGTGCCCTTCATGCGTGGTCAGGCCAATCTTGATACGATCCGTATGGAGTTCTTCGCCGACGACACGGCCCATTTTGAGGCTTTCAAAGGCGGGCTGGTCAACTCCCTGCGCGAAACCAATGTCGAGAAGTGGCGCACTCAGTATGACTTCCCGGCGGTCACCGAGGGCGAGATCGTCAAATCCGAGATTCCGCACGCGCGTCCCTACGGCATCTACGGCTTTGTCATGAACACGCGGCGTCCGGAATTTCAGGACTGGCGCGTGCGGGACGCCATGATGCATGCGTTCAATTTCGAATACATCAACGACGTGCAGAACGGCGGCAGCCAACCGCGCATCACGTCGTACTACGGTAACTCGGTTCTGGGCATGGATCACGGCCCTGCCCTTGGCCGTGTGAAGGAACTTCTGGACCCATTCAAAGACGATCTTCTACCGGGTGCTCTCGAAGGCTATGACCTGCCAGTCGGGGATGGGTCTGCCCGTAACCGCGCCAATCTAGCCAAGGCCATGGACCTGATGGCCGAGGCGGGCTGGACCGTGCAGGACGGCGTGATGAAGAATGCCGAGGGGCAGCCGTTCGACTTCGACATCCTGATCCGACAGGGCCAGAACGACAACGCCGCCATTGCGGACATCTTTGTCACTTCTCTGGAACGCCTTGGCATCACCGCAAAAGTCGAAATGGTGGACTCGGCCCAGTTCGAGGATCGCACCAACAATTTCGACTTTGACATGGCCTATTACGAGCGCAGCCTGTCGCTGTCCCCCGGCAACGAGCAGACGCTTTACTGGGGCTCCGAGCAAGCCGACGTGCCGGGCAGCCGCAACTGGATGGGCATGAAATCCCCCGCCGCCGACGCCATGATCCAGACGCTTCTGAACGCTGACAGCCAAGAGGAGTTCGTTGCGGCGACAAAGGCATTGGACCGAGTCCTCACCACGGGGCGTTACGTGATCCCGATCATGTACCGTTATGACCTGAGCCGGATCGCGCACGTCAAGGAACTGACTTACCCGGAGCGCACTCCGATGTACGGCGACTGGCTCGGCTTCCAGCCCGACGTGTGGTATTGGAAGGACTGAAACCAATGGGCGGGGCCGCGTGCCCCGCCATTCCCCCGGACCCGGCACAAGACCGGGCCACCTGGCTGAATGAGGCAGAGCAATGAAGAAACTTACCCTACTCGGGCTTGGCCTGATCCTGTCCCTGGGATTGACCGCCTGTGGAACCGTCGATGGCATCGGGCAGGACATCTCCAGCGGGGCGCGCACGGTGCAGAGCTGGTTCTGATCCGCGTCGGAATTAACCAAGCCGCCCGATTGCGCGATGTCTAAGACTTTTCGGTTACAGACCCGCGCCGCGCCTGCTCGTATTGTGGGCGGACAGTTGGAACAGGCATGGTTACGATGAACACCCCGGCACAGGCTGACACCCAGACACCCATCAAGGCGCTCGTCGTCGACGATCATCCGCTGTTCTGTGACGCGTTGACGTTGACCCTGCAATCCATTGCCGATTTCCAGGAGATCCGGACCGCCGGGACGCTGGAACAGGCATTGGAGGTGATCCAACAGGACTCGTCCATCGGGCTGATCGTGCTGGATCTGAACCTGCCGGACGTGAACGGCCTCGACGGGCTCGTCCGTTTGCGCAATGCCACGCCGCGCGCCGCGATCCTCGTGGCATCCAGCATGGCCGACAACACCATGATTGCCCATGCGTTGAAGGCCGGGGCGAATGGATTTGTCCCGAAACACTCGCAGCGTTCTGTCTTCCGCCGCGCATTCGAGGCGGTTACCGCCGGCCGCCCCTTTGTCCCTGATGGTTACATTGACCCGACCGGCGGTCAGGGCAGCGACAACGATGGCGCGCTGGCGCGTCTGGCCAGCCTGACGAACCAGCAGGCCCGCATCCTGCACCTGATCTGCGAGGGCAAGCTGAACAAGCAGATCGCCTATGATCTGTCCATCGCCGAGACAACGGTAAAGGCGCATGTCACCGCGATCATGCGCAAGCTGGGGGTCCATTCCCGGACGCAGGCGGTTCTGGTCGCGCAGGAAGCGCGCTTTTCCAACGCCGAGGAAAGCGGCTTTCGCAAGGATTTGCCTTCCGGCGCGTGATGTGTGCCGCCTGACCAGTTACGCCTTTTGAGCAAGCATCCGGGGTAAATGGATCGGTCCCGCGCACCACGCGATCAAGACATGGATGCGGGCGCCCGATTTAAAGTATAAGCCCAACGTGAGAACGCGATACGCGGCAACAAGGGACGAGTCGATTGGACGGAACGCAGGAACGTTCCGCTCGGGAGGAGGCGACCGGACCCAAGGCACTGCGCACGGCACAGGTGCCCTGCACGGCCGAGGAACCGGTCAGGACATTGTCCGACGCACTCGGGGGTGACCTCGGGCTCGTCTGCCTATTTGCATCCCCCGATGCGGATTTCGAGACGCTGACCCGCGAGGCTACTGCGGCCTTCGGGGATGCCGATGTGCTGGCCTGCACCACCGCAGGAGAACTTGGCGAGGCAGGCTACGAGGACGGCCAGATTGTCGCCGTGGGCTTTCCCCGCGCGTACTTCGAAGTCCACGCACTCGCCATCGAGGAACTGGACCAGATTGACGAACAGGCGCTGATCGACCACCTGATCCATTGTCGGTTGGACCTGACCCGCCGTGCCCCCGATATGGCAAGCGAATTCGCCTTTACCATGGTGGACGGCCTTTCGCTGCGTGAAGAGCACCTGACCGCCGTTCTGGCCTCCGGCCTCGGTCCGATCCCGCTGTTTGGCGGATCTTCGGGCGATGGAACAACTTTTGGTGAAACACTGCTGTCCTTCAACGGCAAGGTCATGCAGAACGCCGCATTGGTGGCCATAGTGCGGTCACGTTGCGCAGTAAGGGTTTTCTCGCTGGACCATCTCGTGCCCACCGACGTCCGCATGGTCGTAACCTCCGCCAGTCCGGAAACACGCGTCGTCCACCAGATCAACGCCGAACCTGCAGCGCTTGAATATGCGCGCCTGCTGGGCAAGGACCCTCTGCAACTCGACCCCTTCACGTTCGCCGCCTACCCGGTCGTCGTCCGTCTGGGCGATACCCACCACGTTCGCGCGATCCAGCGGGTGGCGGATAATGGCGAAGACCTCGTTTTCTTCTCGGCCATCAACGAAGGCATGGTGCTGACACTTGCCAGCCATCAGGATATGGTGGCCCATCTGGAGGCAGGCCTGAACGCGCTTTGCGATGCGGAACGGCCCGATCATATCCTTGGATTCGACTGTCTTCTGCGCCGGATCGAAGCCGGTCAGGTGCAACAAACCCGCGACATCTCCACTCTTTTACAACGTCATAACGTTGTCGGATTCTCGACCTACGGAGAGCAAATCGGCGGATTGCACGTCAACCAGACCCTGACCGGTGTGGCCATCTATCCGCCTTCGATGGACAGTTAAGCCATGTCACTGGTGAACCCGAACGATAGCCTTGAACGGCAGAACCAGAAGCTCCTGCAAATCGCTCAGGCGTTGATGAACCGCGTCGAATATGGCGCTGAACAGTCCGGCGCAGCCTATGCACAGTTCGAACGCGCCGCGCTTCTGGAGAAACGGGTGCGCGAGCGAACCCTGGAGTTGGAACGCACGCTCAACCTGTTGCATGAATCCAACGCCCAGTTGTCAGAGGCCAATGCTCAGGCCGAAGCCGCCCGCCGCAACCTCGCGGACGCGATCGAAGCTGTCTCCGAAGGCTTTGCGCTCTTTGACGCCGATGACATCCTAGTCATGTGCAATTCACGGTTTTGCCAGGACTTCCGGGAGATGAAAGAGGATCTGACTCCGGGTCTGCATTTCAACAGCTACGTCGAACGGGTCAGTCATTCACCGTGGCTGATGTTGCCCCCCGACGAAACACCCGAAAGCTGGGCCGCGCGGCGTGTCCGTCGCCACAAGGACCGGCACGTGATGTTCAACGTGCAGATGCGGCTGGGACGCTGGCTGCAGGTCTCGGAACACCGCACGTCGAATGGCGGGACTGTGGTTTTGCAAACGGATGTTACTGACCTGATACGCATCGAACGTGCGGAGCGTGACCGCCTGCGCGACAAACAGGCCGTGATGGTGCGCGCGACGCTGGACCATCTGAACCAGGGCGTCGGCATCTTCGACGATCAGGCGCAGCTTGTGGGTTGGAACGGCAAGCTTGGCACCCTCCTCGCTCTGGATGCACGGCGGTTGCAGATCGGCTCGTCATTCTCGGGGCTTATCGAACGTCTCGCGCAGGATGTCCGCTTTACCCAAGGGATCGACCGCGAAGGTTTCCTGCGCTGGGCCAACACCCGGGATTACCGCGCGCCAATCTCTTTCGAAGTGCAACGTGGCGAGCGTGCGATCCTTCAGGTCTTTGGTCGTGGCATGCCCGATGGCGGGTTTGTCGTTTCGGTCACAGACGTCACAGCCGAACGGGAGGCCGCCCGGCGTCTTTTCGAGATGAACGAAGCCCTGGAGCAGCGCGTGATGGAAAGAACGCTGGAGCTCGAGGACGCTCTGTCCGCGGCTGAACGTGCCAATGCCTCGAAATCGCGCTTCGTGGCGGCTGCGTCGCATGACCTTTTGCAGCCAATCTCGGCGGCGAAGCTCTACGTGTCCTCTTTGGCCGACCGTTGCCAGAGCACCGCCGACCATCTGGTGTTGGAGAAGGCTGAGTCGGCTTTGACCTCGGCTGCGCAGATCATCGACGCATTGCTCGACATCTCGAAGCTCGACGGCGACGGCATCCATTTCGACATCCGCAAAGTCGAGATGAACGAGATCCTCCGGCCCCTGCGCGCCGAAATGAGCGTGTTGGCCGAACGAAAAGGGTTGGAGTTGAGCATCGTCGATTCCCACCTGATCGTGGAATCCGACGCAACCTATCTGCGTAGAGTCGTGCAAAACCTGCTGGCAAACGCAATCCGATACACCGATCACGGCAAGGTCCTGGTTGGCGTGCGGCGCAATGGCGTTTCCGCCCGTATCGAGGTCTGGGACACCGGTCCCGGAATCGCCGAAGAGGATCAGAACGCCATCTTCGAAGAGTTCCGCCGGCTCGACACCACTGCTTCGCGCAACGAGGGGCTGGGGCTTGGCCTTGCCATCGTTGAACGCGCCTGCGCGCGGCTCGGGCATCCTCTGGGCCTGTGGTCCGAGGTCGGACGCGGGTCGTGTTTCATGGTGAACGTTCCGATTGCCGGCCTGTCTACCGGGCCACGGGATACCCGTCGAAGCAATCCACGCCCGGTGCATCTTTCGCACGCGGGTCTCATCGCGCTTTTGGTCGAGAACGACCCGACGCTTAGGCGCGCGCTGTCCATCATGCTGGAAAGCTGGGGCGTTAACGTGATCGAGGCCGAAGACGCACCTTCGGCGCTCGACCTGCTCGACGATTTGCAACTCAGCCCCGACGCCCTGCTGCTGGATTACCAACTGGGCAATGGGCCTACGGGACTAGGCCTGTTCCAGCAGATCAACGCCGGATTGGAAACGCCCCTGCCCTGCGCGGTGATTTCCGCCGACAAGTCGCCTCAGCTGCGGCAGGACTGCAAGGCAATGGGGATCGAATTGTTGGCGAAGCCGCTGGATCGCCACAAACTCGCGCAATTCTTGGAGGTCGTGGCGCGGGCCATGCCCTGAGGTGGCGCTGGCGCTTTTGCGGCAAATGCGAAAATCGGTTGTCGCTGAGAGTCCATGAGTGCAACAGCTGCAATCAGCAGCATGTCACTCCGCCTTGGATGACTTCGAACGTGCGCTTCTTCTGGCGCCGAAGCCAGAGCAGGAATGCTCCCCCGCATTATGCCAAGAATATCCCGACGAGGGCCGGCACCCCTACAAGGCCCACAGCAGCCATACCCAGAAAACCCAGTTTCGAAGAACGGTTCGTCTGATCCACGGCCGGTTCGGAAACTTCTTCCAGGCGCTGGTCGGATTTGCATGCTGAGGGCATTGGCACTTTCCGTTCGTCATCCAGCTTGATGGCCTTGTGCGGGGTCAACTTATCCATCGTTTTCAGAAAAGAATATATCAGGCCCAAGGCCGCCAGCAGACCAGCCGAAGCGACGGTGGCCGAGTTTGCCTTCGCGTCCACGCCGTTCCCGATCAACTGGTAAATTATTCCCGGTAGCTTGCTGGAGGAAAAAACCAGAAAGACCATGTCCAGCGTTAACAACCCTGCACCGAGGTCTACCTCCAGCAGTCCAACCTTGGTCGCTCCTCGCGCCGCCCGTAACTCATTGATCTTCCATCTCAGGTACATCGCCCGGACGACAAGAAAAATCAGAAGGACGCCCGCACCCGAGATGACGATAATGAGGGCCCGGTAAGTGTCACTCTGTCCCAGCGTGATCAGACTGGACGACCCCCACCACAAGACGCTCACGATAACGTATGCGCAGATCAAACGGACCCACAGGCGAAGATTAGAGTTGCGCCACAAAGTGCTGCTTTTGAACAACTCCTGGTCTCCAAAATGGTGAGCATTCAGGGCGATATACTCGTAAATGGGTAAAGCGCAAGCGCGATAGAAAGGTAACTGCGACGGTCAAAAGGCCGCCGCAGTCATCGTAATTCCGTTTTGCTCCGGCGGTCGACTACATCATTCCCTTGCAACGCGCGCGGGACGGCGCCTTGCCGATATGATGCGGATTGACCACGAGGATCCAGCGAGGCGGATAACCCGGGGCCTGTGTCCGGCGGTAGGTGCACCCCTCGGCGGTGGTCATGTAGTCGTTGCCCTGTGGAGCCACATAGCCCTGCGTCGTGATATACGGCGACGCCTGCGCCAACATCAGGCCCTTCGGTGTATCGGCATCGGTGGTGGTCAGCGATGCAAGGCCAAGCATGGCAGCGGCCGCAGCAGTGATAATGCCCATTCGGCACCTCCTCTGGAAACTCCTGAAAGCCACGCGAACACACGCGACCTTATGGCAAAGGTGACCCTTGTCGCGGGCCCAACCGTGTAACCTTCACGACGAAACCATGGCGCTTAATTCTGATTTTAATGTTAAGTTGTCCCCGGAAGATATTGTACCCAAGGGATGATCGTTCACAGGGCGATGACAACGTCCGCCCGCAAACCTCCCAATTCGTCGCTGTGCCCCAGCCGAAGAACACCTCCGTGCGCCCGCGCGATATCGGCTGCGATCGCCAGTCCCAATCCGACACCGGACCCCCGATCCTGATTGCGCGCGGGATCAAGTCGCACGAACGGTTTCAGTGCAGATTCCCGATCCTCGGGCGGAATTCCGGGCCCGTCGTCTTCAACCCGAATACGCAAAGACTTGTCGGTCAAAGTCGCCGACACCTTGCAACGATTTCCATAGCGAACGGCATTGCCGATGAGGTTCTCAACCGCTCTGCGAAGTGCTCTGGGGCGAACCTGCACCTCTCCTGAGCCAGACAGCGTTCCCAAGGTCACGTTCTGCCCCGACCTTTTGCCATCCTCGACGATCCCCGTGATCAGCGCCATGACATCGGTCGGCTCGGCAGATGCAGTCTCGGCGTCCCCTCTGGCGAAATCCAGAAAGGCGTCGATCAGTCGCTGCATTTCTTCCACGTCGCGCTCCAATGGTTCGCGGTCGTCATCGTCCAGCAGCGACAATCCCAGGCGCAAACGCGTGATTGGTGTCCGCAAGTCATGGCTCACTCCGGACAGCATCATCGTCCGCTGCTCGATATGGCGTTCGATGCGGTTGCGCATGTCGAGAAAGGCATGTCCGGCTGCCCGCACCTCGATTGCACCGGACGGCGAATATGCCATGGTGCGTCCACGCCCAAAGGCCTCAGCCGCAGCCGCAAGCCGCGTGATCGGACGCAATTGATTGCGCAGATACAGAAAAGCGATCAACGTCATGAGAACGCCAAAGAACAGCATGTTGACGAACAACTGGTGTGCATTCGTCGGAGAGACGCGCGCTCTGTCGACACGAACCCGATAGATCAAGTCATCACGCTGCACATACAGAAGCACGTCCCGGTCATCCGGCATGGCAACCCGTAACAGTCCAGGGACACGTTCGTACATCACACGCGCAACGACGATGCCCGTCAAATCGTACCATTGACGTTGGTCGGCGTCTGGCAGGGTTCCCCGGCTGACAGGTTGCGGCAGAAGCCCCAGTCTCTGCATCGGTTGAGACGCCGGCATTTCATCCAGAACGAGGTTTACGGACCGTGCTACCTCGCGGCTCAACTGTGACGTGACCCCCTCGAAATGTCGTTGGACAAAGACGATCGACACCACCAGTTGCAGCGTTACCACTGGCAGAACCAGGATCAATGCCGCACGGCCATACAGGCTGCGCGGCATATAGCGTTTGAGCCACAGGAAATTCATCACTACCCTTGGTGCGGACCGTCTCGGAGATTTCACCATGCAAGACCCGCAACCGGACTTCCAGCCGCAAACCGGCCTGCCTGAGGAACTGGAGCCCGGCCTGCGCCGTATCGTGGCGCCCAATCCTTCCCCCATGACACTTCGTGGAACCAACAGCTACGTGATCGGCGAAGGCGGCGGCCTTGCTGTCATTGACCCTGGTCCTCAGGACGAAACCCATCTTCAGGTACTGCTCGACGCTGTTCGCGCCGACGAACACATCAGCCACATCCTTGTCACTCATGCCCACCTTGACCATTCGCCGCTGGCACGAACATTGTCCAAGCGGACCGGCGCACCCGTTTATGGTTTCGGCGCCGCAGACGCCGGACGCAGCGCGCTCATGCGGCAGTTCGCGTCATCAGGCCACCTCGGCGGCGGCGAAGGTGTTGACAAGGACTTCGTCCCGGACGTCCTCCTGGCCGACCGCGACGTGATCCACGGTGACAGTTGGACCATCACAGCTTTGCACACCCCCGGTCACATGGCCAATCATCTGGCCTTCGCGTTAGGGCACACCCTGTTCTCCGGTGATCTGGTGATGGGCTGGGCCACGTCCCTCGTATCGCCACCCGACGGGGACCTGACGGCGTTCATGACCTCTCTGCGTGGCCTGCAGGCCCAAGACTGGCGGCGATTTCATCCCGGCCACGGCGCGCCGGTCGAAGAACCCGCACGACGGGTCGCAGACTTGATTGCACACCGCTTGGGCCGTGAGGCCTCGATCCTTCACGCACTGGCGCAAGGCGACGCCTCTGCGTCAGATCTGGCCACCAAAATCTATACCGAAACCCCGCCTGCCCTTCTCCCGGCGGCAACTCGTAACGTATTGGCTCACTTACTCGATTTAACTGAACGAGCGAAAGTTACGCCTGTCGGCATGCTGTCCTCTACCGCGCGATTTTCCTTGGCGTCACGGGTTTGAGAGCAGTCATCAGAAAAAGTTCCGAAAAGTGCGATTTTAATCTGGACGGCATCAGTACCCATGCCTATACACCGCGCACCGTTCCGGCGTAGCTCAGCGGTAGAGCAGTTGACTGTTAATCAATTGGTCGTAGGTTCGATCCCTACCGCCGGAGCCATAATCAACCTAACCCGTTGATACTGAAAGAAAACTGAGAGTAGCTCCGTTCACTTTCCCCCTCAGGTGCGACCTTGGCACACAGGCGGCACACACGAGGGCCACAAACGGCTCACATTCTGCGTCTCGCGCGGTTTCACGACGGCTCAACCGTCGAGGCCAGCATGACGACTTGTCGATACCTCCACCGCAAGGGCGACCGCTTTCACTTCCGCCGGCGGCTCCCCGGATTTTCTTCGTCCATGCCAGCAATTTCTCTGCCTCTGGGGACGACAGACGAAAATCTTGCGCATAACTGGGTAAGACACCTGACCCAGGAGTCCGACCGGATGTTCGACAGCTTCGTTTTCATGGCACCGCCACTGCCCGAAGAGCTCGTAGCGCGGTACTTCCGCCATTGCCTCGAAGACAGTCTGTTCACCCTGCGCCGTCAGGTGCGGATGGCCCGCATGAGCGGTCGCTTCGGAGCTGACGATGAAACCCGCCTATCCCTGATGCCGATAATCCTGCAGAGCCTGCTTGAGGATGGCGTCCGCGAAAGCCTGCCCCTGCAGCGGGTCGCCCCTGATTGGTCGCCGGAAAACCTTGCCATCGCGATGCACCTGTATTCGGTGGAAGCCCGGCGCATCCAGTCCCCGGAGGAAACGCGCCGGATTCAGCAGATCTTTCCGGACATCAAGGCGCCGGACCTCACCAGCGCCAAACATACCGGCCAGCTGCGCGAGGCCTATATCGCTGCCCGGCTTGCGGCATTGCAGGAAGGCACCGCGCCGACCTGCTTTGCTTCCCTTCGCAAGGGGGTGCCGCACCGCGATCCGGTTTCCACTGAGCGCGACATCGTCCCCGAAGGTCAAATCCGCGCCGAGACGCTACCGCCGCCAAAGAGCGACGATCTTTCAAGACCGATCATGCCCTGCCATCCCGAACCTGGACCAAAGCGCCCGCCGACTCCCGCGCAAGCGGCCGTTATTCCGAAAAAATCTTTAGCACCGATCGCCTGCCCGACCGCAAAATCCGTGTGCAAGACCATGGCGACGCTGGCCGACCATTTCGCGGCCTGTCAGGAGGAGGCTCTGGCCGCCGGCTCAGAAGACTGGTCTACGGACATCGCCCACGTATTCTGGCGGACAGCACGGGCAGAGACCATGACGCCGGAGGTCGCGAAGCAGCGTGAATCCGACATCAGGCGCTTTATGCTGATCTTGGGGATCACCAGCGTCACACAGATTACGCAAGCAAAATTAAGCCATTGGAATGATATCCTGAAGCAGTTTCCGAAGAAGTTCCTGCGATCGGACAAGGATCTTCATCTGGAACTCGAAGCGATCCTCCTTGGCGCAAAGCACCTCGCCGCCCCGGACAAGGGTCTTGCCTCAGGCACGCTGCGCCGACATGTGAAGTCCATCGAACTGCTGATCAAGCGCGCTGTCGCCGAGGGAGTGATCGAACTGAAGGAACTGGACCTCAAGTCCACCAAGCCAAAGAAAACCTCCGCGAGAAACCGGCATAAGAAACGCGCAAGCTTCACGGCCCCAGAGATCAACCGCCTGCTGTCACACCCCCTCTGGACCGGCGCGTCATCCAAAGCCCGTCGCCATAGTCCCGGACCTGTCGTCACCCGCGACGGCGCGTGGTGGATCCCTCTGATCCTGATGTACACCGGCGCTCGCCGCGCAGAAATTGCCGGGATGCTGGCATCGGATATTCAGGAGACTCTGTTGCACAAAACCGTCTCTGAGCGGAGTTCCCCTTTCCCCGGACGGATTTATCCCACGACTTCTGTGACAGGGATGCCAAGGGCGGTGTAGCCGTTCAGAACGGCGATACGGACCTGAAGCTCAGCGACCTGTCGGTCGAAGTCCCGCGCCATGAGGCGCTGCCCCAGCAGTTTAACGCAGTGCATCTTGGTCTCGACGCGGCTTCGGCGGTGGTATCCGCTCCAGTTTCGCCAGATAGCGCGGCCGAGGTATTTCGAAGTTCGCAGGGCCTCGTTTCTGGCCACCGCACCCGCGGTGACGGCCTTCCACGACTTAGCGTTTTTGCGGGGTGGGATGACGGCATGGGCACCGCGGTCAGCGATGGCGTCGTGGCATTTGCGGGTATCATACGCACCGTCTGCGGTGACGCTGCCGATCGCCTCGTTCG